>JBJONB010000001.1:0-87137 GCA_046052045.1 Actinomycetota bacterium
GTTGATAGGGTGGAAGTGGAAGAGCCGTAAGGCTTGGAGCTGACCACTACTAATAGGCCGAGGATTTAACTACAAAGTTGCTACGCGTCCACTGTGTGGTTCTCGAGATACGGTCGAGAACCACGAACATAAGAAGATCAAATTAATTTTTGATCAGACTTACTTTTCGTAGGTTCATGCCAAAAACTCAATAGCGTTTCGGCGACCATAGCGAGAGGGAAACACCCGGTCCCATTCCGAACCCGGAAGTTAAGCCTCTCAGCGTCGATGGTACTGCACGGGTGACCTTGTGGGAGAGTAGAACGTCGCCGGACTTCTTTTATAAAAAGGGGCGCTTATTTTTAAGCGCCCCTTTTTTATTTCTCAAGTGTTTTTTCTAAGACTTGTGAAAGCTGGAAGTTAAACTTAACTAGTAAATATTGGAGATAACTATGGAAGAGCGTCCACGTAGTAGCGATCGACCTAGAGCCGGTCGCCCATCTTCACCTTCAAGACCTTCTTCTTCGCGTCCTCAATCTCGTGAAGAGCGTCCGGCTCGCGGAGGTCGTCCTGACCGCGCTGGGGCAACGCGCCAAGTCTCTCAAGGTCGTGAAGTCAGCGATCCACGCGGGTTTCGTCCAGCACCACAAGAGCGCGATCAATCGCGAATTCGTCCACGTATCTTCGAACCAGATATTCCTGAAGATGTTACAGGTGAAGAGCTCGAGAAGAGCGTTCGTGCAGAGCTACTAAGTCTCTCTGCCGAAAATGCAAAAGTTGTTGCGCGCCATATGGTCTGCGTAAATCTCTATATGGATATTGATCCAGAACTTTCTCATAAGCATGCAGTTGCTGCAGCGCACCATGCTGGTCGTCTTGCGGTTGTTCGCGAAACCGCGGGTTACGCGGCTTATCGCGCAGGTCATTATGAGATCGCACTAAAAGAATTGCGTGCATCAAACAGAATCTCCGGTGATGTTTCGATGTGGCCAGTTATGGCTGACTGCGAACGCGGTCTTGGAAACCCTCTAAAAGCCCTGAATTTGGCTGGTTCTGACGAGGTCAAACGTTTAGCGAAGCCTGAAGAAATCGAAATGCGCATCGTCGCATCTGGCGCGCGTCGCGATCTCGGTGAATTTGATGCAGCAGTCGTCACTTTGCAATGCAAAGAGTTAAAGAACGAGAGTGAAGATTGGGCCTTCCGACTTCGCTATGCATATGCAGATGCTCTTGAAGCCGCAGGTCGTGCTGAAGAAGCTCGCGAATGGTTTTCGAAGTGTGCAGATCTCGATCCTGATGACGAAACAGATGCGCGCGAACGTTCACAGAACTAGAGATATCCACACACTTCCTAAAACACTTAAAGTTCGTCAGAGCAATACTCAATCATCGCCCCTTCATCTATTGAAAGGGTTTATATGGCTGCCACAAAGAGCGTCGCTAAGAAGTCAGAGAAGAAGAGCGAGCAGATTGAGGAAGAAGTTGATTATTCACTCAACGATTTGCTCCTTCGAGGCCGAGTATCAGCTCCCGCAACAACGAAAGAATTGCCAAGCGGAGATAAGGTTGTTGAATTTCGTCTAATTGTCACCAGGGCTGAACGCGAAGGTATCGACACCCTCGATATCGCAGCCTGGAGCGCAAAGATGCGTAAGGCGGCCTTAACTCTCGAAGGTGACGAATGGATAGAAGTTTCAGGCTCAATTCACCGCCGTTTCTGGCAGAGCCCAACAGGCGTTGCCAGCCGTTGGCAGATCGAGGCTGCTGAGATTGTCCGCCTCTAGTCGTATGGAATCGATACTCTTACGTCATGGCAAAGGCCCCTATCACCGAGATCTTCTCAACCCTCAAGAGCTATGCCCAGAAGCTCTCTGATGGCGAACGCACACCTGCTGAGATCGCCTCCGCCCTGAATGATTGGGCGCACGAAAGCGCAGATTCAGTGCGAGCGAAGATTCACGAAGAGGTAGAAGCGGCTGTCCTGAAGATGGGCTTTGTAAAGCGCGAGGAGTTCGATGCTCTTGCGAAGGAAGTCGCTACTTTGAAGAAGAAATCTCCAGCGAAGAAGGCTGCAAGGAAATCTCCAGCCAAGAAGATTGCTAAGAAGACACCTACAAAGAAGGCGGCAAGTCGATGACAGAAGAGAATGAAGTAGACCTCGTTCAAGAAGTTCGTGCAGAACTTGAAGAGATTGATGCCAGCGACCTCTCTGAGCATTCAGCGCGATTTGAATCGCTCCACGAAAAACTTCAAGAGTCGCTCAAATCAATCGATAACCTCTAAGAACTCAAACTATGAAGACTCGTCTCGATGCAGAATTAGTTCGTCGCGAACTCGCACGTTCGCGCGAGCATGCTGCTGATTTAATCGAGTCACGTTCTGTACTTGTTGGTGGAATTCCGGCGACGAAGCCAGCTACTCAAGTTGATGCTGAAACATCCATCACCATTCAAGGCGATCGCGATGATTTCGTATCTCGTGGTGGCCACAAATTGGCGGGTGCGCTCGATGCATTTACTGGTGTTGCAGTTGAAGGAAAGACTTGTCTCGATGCGGGTGCGTCCACTGGTGGCTTCACCGATGTCTTGTTGCGACGAGGCGCATCGCTCGTAGTCGCAGTAGACGTTGGTTACGGACAGCTTGCGTGGGAACTTCGTCAAGATCCACGAGTGAAGGTTCTCGATCGCACCAATATTCGCCACCTGACCGGTGAACAAGTGGGCGAAGATATTGATTTAGTAGTTGCAGATCTCTCTTTCATTTCACTCTCACTCGTCTTGCCAGCCCTAGCTGCGGTATCAAAGCCTGAGGCTGATTTCGTTCTTATGGTTAAACCACAATTCGAAGTTGGTCGTGAAAAACTTGGCGCCGGGGGAGTAGTACGCGACCCAGCACTTCGTCGCGCAGCTGTTCTGGATGTTGCAGAGTCGGCATACGACGTTGGTCTTGGAACCATGGGAATCGCTGCAAGTCCGCTACCAGGTCCTGCAGGCAACGTTGAATACTTCTTATGGCTACGACGCGGAGCGCCTGAAATTGATGAGGCCGCACTGGATACTGCGATTGCTATGGGGCCCGCCTAATGACTATTCGTTCTGCAGCCCTGGTAATTAGCCCATCGCGCGCCGAAGCTATTGCTGCCGCGAAAGAGCTTGCACCACTTCTTTACTCTGCAGGTTTCTCGCTCTACACAATCTCTGATGTCTCAATCGAAGGAATTAAAAAGGTTGCACCATCCGATCTTCCAGAGATTGAAATGGCAGTTGTTCTTGGTGGAGATGGAACCATCCTTCGTGCCGCTGAAATTACCTTAGAGCGAAACATCCCATTGCTTGGAATAAATATGGGCCACGTTGGATTCATGGCTGAAGTGCAACGTCCAACAATCGCGGCAATTGCAGAGAGCATCATCTCGAAGAGTTACGTCTCCGAAGATCGCATGATTCTACGTTTCTCTGTCGAACGCTCTGGAAAAGAAATCGGCAAAGGTTGGGCGCTTAACGAAGTTACTGTCGAACGTGATGGCACAACTATGGTTGAACTCTTTGTTGAAATTGATAGTCGCCCGCTTTCACATTGGGGCTGCGATGGCTTGATCTGCTCTACTCCTACCGGATCGACTGCATATGCCTTTAGCGCTGGAGGACCGGTTCTGTGGCCAGAAGTAGATGCACTCGTACTCTTGCCGATTTCTGCCCACGCACTCTTCTCGCGTCCGATGGTTGTATCTCCAAAGTCGGAAATCGTTGTCACTATCGAATCAACAGAGGCTCTTCTTTCAGCAGATGCACTGCGCAAGATGCCACTACATAAGGGCGACCGCGTCCTTATCACTCGAGATTCCCAGACTATCAAGCTTTCACATGTTTCAAAGACTCTCTTCACAGATAGATTGGTAGCAAAATTCAAACTTCCCGTTGAAGGTTGGCGCGGTGAGTGAACGTTCTTATCTAGAAGAGATTTCCATCCGTAATCTCGGAATTATCGAGCAATCAGAGCTCGAGCTCGGCCGCGGCCTCAATGTTCTCACCGGCGAAACCGGTGCCGGAAAAACAATGATTCTTACAGCGCTCAACCTTGTCCTCGGAGGCAAGAGCGATAGTTCTCTCGTGCGCCACGGTTCTGAACGCCTCGTTGCAACAGCACAATTTTCAATCACTAAAGATTCTAAAGATCAGCTAGATGAAATAGGCGCCGAAGTTGATGGCTCTTCACTCATCGTGACGCGCACAGTAAATAGCGATGGAAAGAGCAAGGCATCTTGCGGGGGAGTAACTGTTCCTGCAGGGACTCTCGCCGATGTCACCGAACCACTCATCGAGATTCACGGACAGTCGGCGAACTCTCAGATTGTAAAACCGGCTCGCCAACGTGAACTTCTAGATCGTTTTGGCGGAGCATCAGTTGCTTCATCTCTTGTCGAATATCAGCAGAGGTACTCGGAGTATCTAGAGCTTAAAGACCGCATCAAAGCGATGAAAGCGTCAGCAAATAAGCGAGATGGCGAAATTGCAGAACTTGAAGAATTTTTGGCCGCCTGGGCCAAGCTCAAGGCTGTGCGAAATGAACCATCCAGCGTCGAAGATGAAATCAAACGTCTTTCGAGCGTTGAGGATTTGCGCATTGCATCCAGTGGCGCAATGTCGGCTCTCGATTCTGAAGAGTCCGGAGCCCTGACTCTGCTTCATTCGGCCCGACGTTACCTTGATGCCGCTAAGGGAAAAGATTCAAAGCTTGAAGAGATTGCAGAGCGCGTAGCTGAATCACTCTTCATCCTCGATGATGCATCTTCTGATTTGGCATCGTATGCAACATCCCTAGAGGCCGATCCTGAGCGTTTGGACTTCTTGCAAAATCGTAAGGCCGAGCTCAATCTCTTTATCAAGAGATGGGGAGGCGCCGAAAGTGCAGATGAAGAGCTTGTCTTACTTGCCGCAAAAGCTAAGTCCGGAAAAGAATCGATTGCGGATCTCAAAGGTGGCGACGAAAGAATTGCAGAGCTAGAAGGCGAATTAGCGAAAATCAAGAAGAGCCTTTTGGCCGCTGCGCAGGAATTATCTAAGGCAAGAAGCGCTTCTGCAGAATCACTTTCTCAATCAGTTACAACAGAGATTCAAGCGCTGTCTATGCCACACACTAGATTCTTTGCAGAAGTTATCTCGCCGGATTATTCGGGTGCGCTTAAGGAAAGTGATTTCACACAACTCGGATGTGATGAAGTTTCCATGCAGATTCAAGGACAAGTTGACGGGCCAAAAATTGCGCTTGGAAAAGGTGCGAGTGGCGGCGAAATGTCTCGCATCATGTTGGGGCTCGAAGTTGTAATCGCCAAATCACATCCAGTCGGTACTTATATCTTCGATGAGGTCGACGCAGGCGTTGGTGGCAAGGCAGCGATTGAAGTAGGCAAACGCCTGCATGCACTCGCACAGAACTCTCAAGTTATTGTTGTTACGCATTTACCCCAGGTGGCGGCATGGGCTGATACGCATTTTGTCGTAAAGAAGAGCAGCGATGGATCTGTTGTTCAATCTGGTGTCTCGAAACTTGGACAATCTGAGCGCGTTGAAGAGATTGCGCGCATGCTGGCAGGGCTTGAAGAATCCTCGAGTGCGCGAGAACACGCCGCCGAATTGCTAGCTATGCGAGGCTAAGGCCCGGAGAGCTATAAGATGGTCTTCCATGAGCCAAGCGCATGTGACTAAACATATTTTCGTAACAGGCGGAGTCGCCTCAAGTCTTGGCAAGGGCCTCACAGCATCATCTTTAGGCCGCCTCCTTGTAGCCCGCGGCATCCGCGTCACCATGCAGAAGCTCGACCCATATCTCAACGTAGATCCGGGCACGATGAATCCTTTCCAACACGGTGAAGTATTTGTCACCGATGATGGAGCTGAAACAGATCTTGATATCGGCCACTACGAACGTTTTCTCGATCGCAACCTCGAAGGTTCAGCGAATGTCACAACAGGCCAGGTTTACTCTCGAGTCATCGCTCGCGAACGTCGCGGAGAATATCTTGGTGAAACAGTTCAGGTTATTCCGCACATCACCAATGAAATTAAAGAGCGCATGCTCGCAAATGATTCAGCGGATGTAGACGTCGTCATCACTGAAATCGGTGGAACTGTTGGAGATATTGAATCTCAGCCGTTCCTTGAGGCTGCACGTCAGCTTCGCCAAGAAGTAGGCCGCGATAACGTTTTTTATCTTCACATTTCACTAGTTCCGTACATCGGGCCATCTGGAGAATTGAAGACCAAGCCAACGCAGCACTCAATCGCAGCGCTTCGCAGCATTGGTATCGCACCAGATGCTGTCGTTCTCCGTTGTGACCGACCAATCCCTGAAGGCATCAAGAAGAAGATTTCACTCATGTGTGACGTCGATGTTGAAGCTGTAGTTGCCGCAGTCGATGCTCCATCTATCTATGACATCCCGAAAGTTCTTTTCACCGAAGGTCTCGATTCATATATCGTTCGTCGACTTTCTCTCGGTGGCCATGAAGTTCAATGGGGCGAATGGGATGACCTGCTCAAGCGAGTCCACTCTCCAAAGCACCATGTGAAAGTGGCTCTCGTTGGAAAGTACATCGATCTTCCAGATGCTTATCTTTCTGTTTCTGAAGCTCTTCGTGCCGGTGGATTCGCCAACGAAGCAAAGGTTGAAATTGTTTGGGTTCCTAGCGATGAGTGCGAAACACCAGAAGGTGCGAAGAAGGCGCTTGGTGAAATTGATGCCATCTGTGTTCCTGGTGGATTCGGAATCCGCGGAATTGAAGGAAAGCTTGGCGCGCTCAAATTTGCTCGCGAAAACAAGATTCCTACGCTCGGTCTCTGCCTAGGTTTGCAGTGCATGGTTATTGAAGCTGCCCGAAATCTTGCTGGAATCAAGGATGCAAACTCAGCGGAGTTTCTATCTGATAGCGGAACACATGTCATTGCAACGATGGATGATCAGAAAGATATCGTTGCCGGTGGGGGAGATATGGGCGGCTCAATGCGCTTAGGTCTCTACAAGGCAACTCTTACACCTGGTTCGATTGTTGCTGGCGTGTATGGCGCAAATGAAGTTTCAGAACGTCACCGCCATCGCTATGAAGTGAATAACGATTACCGCGATCAAATTGCAGCGGCCGGTTTGGTCTTCTCTGGAATGTTTAAAGATCGCGATCTTGTTGAATTCGTAGAACTTCCTCGTGAAGTTCACCCATATTACGTGGGAACACAGGCTCACCCAGAGCTACGTTCACGACCAACGCGACCACATCCACTCTTTTCAGGGTTGATTGCAGCTGCACTTGTCCGCAAGGGCGCTCACTAAATTACAGTTGTGCAATGAAGTTTGAGTCGGCGCGTAGCTCTTACCTCGATCAGCTGCGTATTGAACGTGGGCTCTCGAGTAATTCGATTTCCTCCTATGCCCGTGATCTCACGAAATTTGAATCATTTCTCATGGATTTGAATAAGGATTACGCCAAACTTTCGGTTCAAGATCTCACCGATTTCGAGGTTTGGCTTAAAGCGATGGGACTTGCGCTTTCGAGCATCAATCGCACCTTGTCTGCCGTTAAGGGCTTCTACAAGTATGCATCTCTTGAGTTTGAGATATCTAATCCAACTCTTGAAATCGTTAGTGCAAAGATTGCGCGGAAGCTGCCTAAAGCCTTATCTGTAGATGAATTAACAACTCTGATTGAATCTGCAAAGCGAGAAGGTGACCCGATCTCACTTCGGGATTTCGCGATACTCGAATTGCTCTACTCATCGGGTGGTCGTGTGAGTGAAATCGTAGGAGTTAATACAGGTGACATTTCAGTAACGCAGACCAATGAAGGCGATGTCACCGTACTGAAATTGCGGGGGAAAGGATCGAAAGAGCGCCTAGTTCCACTTGGAAAATTTGCAGTGGCAGCCATTGAAGATTACTTCACGCGGACAAGACCTGCCTTAGCGGCAAAGAATTCAAAATCTGAGCCAGCACTCTTTCTCAATGTTCGGGGAAAACGACTCTCGCGTCAGAGCGCGTGGCAGATAGTTCTTGATGCAGCTGTAGCTACTGGGCTCGAAGGAAAGGTAAGCCCGCACGTCTTTAGACATTCATATGCAACACATCTACTCGATGGCGGTGCAGATATCCGCGTTGTTCAAGAGCTACTTGGGCATTCTTCAGTAACTACAACTCAGATCTACACACTGATCACAATCGATAAGGTGCGCGAGACCTACAGCACCGCACACCCTAGGGCGAAGTAAAGTAAGAGCTAAGTAAGAATTAAATTCCGCGAAGGCGACGCGCGAGAATGCTCTGATCACCCTTTGCTTCAAGGTCAGCAATAATCACTGCGATTGATTCGCGCACAATACGACCGCGATCAACAGCAAGACCTAAATCCCCACGGAGCATAAGTCGCGCTTGATCGAGATCAAAGAGCTCATCTGTAGATAGATACACAGTGATCTTCTCTTCATGAAGTTCACGACCTGAAGGTGATTTCTCTGCAGCTGTAACGCGACGACGAGAGATGGTGCGAACACCTTTCTTTGTCTTTGGTGTAGCGCTCTGTGTTACCGGCGTTACCGGTGCGGAAGTTTGAATTGGTTCTGCAACTTGGCGAACTGCACTAAGTGCTGGAGTGTTTGCGCGGAAGAGTTCATCCGCACCTGGCAAGCTAGCTCTACGTGTCATCGGGCGCCTCCTCGGGCAATTAGTTCACGGGCAAGACGGCGGTATGACTGCGCACCACCTGATGAGGATGCATAAGCAGTAATCGGTTCACCTGCAACAGTTGTCTCAGCGAAACGAATTGTCTTTGCAATGATTGTTTCAAATACATCTTCAGGGTACTTCTCAAGAATTGCTGTAAGAACTTCGCGGTTATGCAGGGTCTTACGGTCGTACATTGTTGCAAGGATTCCAATTAATTTGAGTTCAGGATTAAGGAAGCTACGGACCTTGTCGATATTTCCCTTGAGTTCGATGAATCCGTGAAGAGCGAAGTATTCACATTGTAAAGGAACGATAACTTCATCAGAAGCAACAAGTGCGTTGATAGTGAGCTGACCCATTGTTGGTTGGCAGTCAATCAAAATTACGTCGTACTCTGAACGAAGACGTCCGAGTGCGCGCTTCAGATATTGCTGGCCACCGATTTCAGCACCCAATGTTGTTTCAGCCGTTCCCAAATCGCGGTTAGCGGGAAGAAAATCAAGACCTGCAACAGAAGACTTCAAAACAATCTCATCGATATTTGCGTCAGGTGTCATGAGTGCGTAATAAACAGTGTTCTCAAGTGGAAGCGCATGTGCGTTTACACCGAGACCTAAAGAGAGACCGCCTTGTGGGTCAAAGTCGACGAGAAGAACGCGACGTCCTAGCTCTGCGAGCGCTGCACCTAAGTTAATAGTTGACGTTGTCTTACCGACTCCGCCCTTTTGGTTGAAGATCGAGATGACCTTTGCATCGCCATGCTCTGTAATTGGCGCAGGGATGGAGAAATTCTGCGGAGTTCGCCCGAGGAGAGTGGCGGTAGTGGCCACATCATCATCAAATGTCGATTTAGCGTTCAAGCGAGAAACCTCTTTTCAGTTGCCGCGACTCTACGCGTATATCGTGACGAACTGCAAGTAAGACAAGTATGGTTCGCCTCGTGGAAAGTGCCGTAGCGCCTGAGGAAATCACCTCAGAACAAGCTGAATCAATCGCTCCTGAGAGCGGTTTTAGCGTCCACCTCGATAACTTCGATGGCCCTTTTGATCTCCTGCTTCAGCTCATTTCTCGCCACAAGCTCGATATCACCGAGATCTCACTCAGCATCGTCACCGATGAGTTCATCGCCTTTATCCGCGCCCTCGAGGCCAGCGGTGAAGGCTGGCGCCTAGATCAAGCAACTGAGTTCCTGGTTATTGCCGCCACCCTTCTAGACCTCAAGGCGGCCCGTCTCTTGCCGAGCGGTGAGATTGAAGATGAAGAAGACCTCGCTCTGCTTGAGGCCCGAGATATTCTCTTTGCCCGTCTGCTCCAATATCGAGCTTTCAAGGAAGTTGCCGCATCATTCCAGGATGCGATTGCTAGCGCCGATAAATCTTTCCCTCGCGTTGTTGCCCTCGATCCAGCGCTAGCCTCATTGTTGCCAGAAGTCCTCATCGGCGTCGGAGCGCAGCGCTTTGCCGCTATCGCTGAGCGCGTTCTGACCCCGAAAGCGCCGCCCGTGGTCGCTGTTGAGCACCTCCACAGCGCCCTCGTAAGCGTGACTGAGGAGTCGAAGCTGGTTGTTGAGGCCCTTCGAAAGGGTCGAACTGTCTCCTTCAGAAACCTTGTCCAAGGCGCAGATTCCACGCTGGTGGTTGTCGCGCGCTTCCTAGCCCTGCTTGACCTATATCGTCAGGGCGCGCTCCGTTTTGAACAGGTTATCGCCCTCGGAGAGCTCCAGATCAGCTGGGTAGGCTCCGATGAAGGCGACATTCTTGTCACCGATGAATTTGACGTACCCGTAGTGCTCGATGAGAGCGTGGCTGAAGAGCTTGAGACTGCCTTACACGCGGTAGCAGAAGAGATTTCTGATGAAAATGAGACAGAAGAGGATGAAAATGTCTAATCCCGAAGTTGAGACTCCTGAGGCCGAGGTTGCAGAAGACACCCAGCTTTCCCATGTATTTGATCCCGCGGCACTAGCTCGCTCAATTGAAGCCATCTTGATGGTCGTCGACGAGCCGGTCACCGAGCTCACCTTGGCATCTGTGCTTCAGGTGACCGTTGATCAGGTCGTGGATTCCCTTGAAGCCCTTGTTCCAACCTATGAAGACCGAGGATTCACCCTCAAGGCGATCAATGGGGGATGGCGCTTCTATAGCCACCCAGATTGCAGCGCCGTGGTCGAGAAGTTTGTCCTTGACGGCCAGCAGAACCGCCTCACTCAGGCAGCTCTCGAGACCCTGGCGGTAATTGCATACCGTCAGCCTGTCTCTCGCGCCCGTGTCTCAGCCATTCGTGGCGTGAACGTTGAGGCGGTTATGAAGACTCTCATTACTCGTGGCCTTGTCGAGGAGTACGGGGTAGAGAACGAAACTGGAGCGATCTTGTATAAGACGACCAGCTACTTCCTTGAGCGCCTCGGACTCAATGCTCTGACTGACCTTCCTCCTCTGGCGCCACATCTGCCAGATCTCGATGGTCTCGATGAGATCCTCGATTCGCTAACTGACTAAGTAACGCCCTACACTTCTCGCCTAAGCCTTCCGCACCTTTTGCCGGGGGAGTTGACTGTCGAGAATGGATAGCCACATGACCGAAATGCGCCTTAATAAGATCATCGCCGATGCCGGAATTACCTCACGCCGTGGCGCTGATGAACTCATCATGGATGGTCGAGTCACCGTCGATGGACATCAAGTTCGTGAGCTCGGAGCTAAATTTGACCCTGAAAAGATTAAAGTCGAGGTTGATGGCGAGACAATTACGCGTTCTTTGTCTAAGACTTATTTAGTACTTCATAAGCCAAGAGGTGTTCTGTCTACGATGTTTGACCCCGAAGGACGCCCGTCGCTAACTGACTTTATCGACCTGCGTACTGAGCGTTTATTTCACGTTGGCCGCCTAGATAAGGATTCCGAAGGCCTGATTTTGCTCACAAATGATGGGGATCTGACCTTCCGTGCTACCCACCCATCTTTTGGTCTAGAAAAGACCTACATCATTGAATTCGATGGAAAGCTTCCAACAGGGGTCGACAAGGTCCTTTTGAAGGGGATTGAACTCGAAGATGGAATGGGTCGAGTTTTGAGCTTTAAGCATCTGTCTCCTCAGTGGATTGAGGTCACAATCCACGAAGGCCGATATCACATCATTCGTCGCCTCATGGAGGCGGTGGGGGTAGATGTCCTCAGATTGATCCGCACCAAGTTCGGACCAATCTCTTTGGGCGAAACTCTCGAAGGAAGATGGCGAGATCTCAATAGTAATGAATTGATTAGCCTTCAAAACGCTTTAGATATAAAGCCTTAAATCGTTATTGAATGGACAAATATATTTATTGGTATATAGACATTTTTAGATGGCAAGTCATCGATTAGAGATATATCGATAAAATCACGCTCGAGAAGACCCTCAAAAAACCTCTTTATCGATATTGCGGATGGTTCGAATGATCAAGAGATTACAAGGTAAGAAATTCGCCAGCTTCATGAAGTGAAGAAAGATTGAAAGAGATTTATCGGCAAAACGTTAAATATATAGAAGATAGAAAATGAGTAGAAGGGTACGATTGCTCAATGTCAGTGCGCGCAATCCGTGGGGCGACCCAAGTCGAGGCCAATACCGCCGAGGCGATTACCGCTGCAACCCAAGAGTTAATCCTTGAGATCCTTAAGGTCAACTCACTTACCCCTGACGACGTGATCTCAGTCCTCTTCACATCTAGCCCTGATTTGGATGCCACTTTTCCGGCAGCTGCGGCACGCTCTGTTGGCTTCGAAAATACCCCTCTGATCTGCGCCGTTGAGATCGATGTAGCTGGAGCTCTTCCACGCACAGTTCGAGTCATGGCCCATGTAGAAAGTGGCCTTTCGAAGGCCGACATAGCCCATATCTACCTTCACGGAGCTAAAGCGCTTCGACGAGATATCGCCCAGTAATCGCGAGCCCACCATGACACTTTCCCACGTACGAATCGTCGGCTCAGGGCTGATTGGAACATCAATCGGACTCGGTTTAGCGCTTAAAGGCGTGGGCGTGAGTATGAAGGATTTAGATGCAAGGGCTCAGGGCTTGGCCGAAGACCTCATCAAGAACCCTTCAGATCTTCCAGTTGACCTGGTTATATTTGCAACGCCGATTGGGGCCTTGAATGCGGTCATAAATGGCGAATTTGAAGCTAATCCAAAGGCTGCATTTATAGATATCGGTTCTGTAAAGTCTAAAGTTAAGGTTGAGGTATCAACATCTTCCTTGCCTTTGAACCGTTTTCTCCCAACCCATCCGATGGCAGGGCGTGAAGTCGGTGGGGCTGAATCTGCTCGAGCCGATCTCTTCCAAGGCCGACCTTGGATTGTCGATGCTCAAGGCGTCGATGGCGACGTACTTGAAAAGGCGTCAGAGTTGATTGAACTTCTAGGCGGCCACAAGATTGATCTCGATTCATCCGAACACGACAAGGCGGTCGCACTCGTTTCTCATCTGCCTCAACTTGTCGCTTCCCTTCTTGCCAAGCAGCTGACCGGGGGAGAAGAGCGATGGCTCGACCTGGCAGGCGCTGGCCTTCGAGATACCACCCGAATCGCTGGATCAGATTCCAAGCTCTGGCGCGAAATCGTCACGGCTAATAGCCAAGCGTTAGCTCCTTTGCTTCAATCGCTAAAGAGTGATCTGGCCAAACTCATTGAATCATTAGAAGATGAGAATTCAGTAGCAGAGTTGATTAACGATGGTCAAAAAGGGCGAGCTCGCATTCCTGGCAAGCATGGCGGAAAAGCTCGCGAGTACACATTCCTTCCAATTGTTATTGAAGATAAGCCAGGTCAATTAGCTGCTCTCTTTGAAGAGTGCGCACAGGCATCAGTTAACGTTGAAGATCTGACAATTGAACATAGCCCAGGGCAATTCACCGGTTTAATCACGTTAGCTCTCTCTGAAAGTGATGCTTCAAAACTTTCAAGTCACCTAAAGAGCAACGGCTGGAGCGTTCACGCACCAAAGAAGTAAATGCTTGGAAGCAATTGCCAATAGAATTAACTAACTAAAGATGGGCTGTGAAAATGATTGTTGTAGCGCTAGATGGACCAAGCGGCTCAGGCAAATCAAGCACATCTAAATCAATCGCTGTCCGCGCTGGTTGGAATTATTTGGATACCGGCGCGCTCTACCGAGCGATGACATTTCTTGCTTTATCGATAAAGAGTGAAGATCCTAAAGAAATTATCTCAGCGGTAATTGATTCACCAATCTCGTTTAACTCTGATCCGCGCGACCCAAAAGTTTTTCTAGATGGACGCGATATTTCAAAAGAGATTCGTTCACATGAAGTGACTGAGAAAGTTTCGGTAATTAGCGCGCTGCCTGAAGTTCGCGCAGAACTTTTGAATCTTCAGCGTTCCATCATTAACAAAGCAGATCGTGGAATAGTCGTTGAAGGTCGCGATATCGGAACCGTTGTTTGTCCTGATGCAGCGTTAAAGATTTACCTCACCGCAGATATTGCTGCTCGTGCTAACCGTCGTGATGCCGAACTTGCAGAAGATTCACGAGGCGCAGAAGCTGTTGCGCAATCACTTGCAGCGCGCGATGAAATCGATTCAACTCGCACCGTGTCTCCTTTAGCGATGGCTACCGATGCTGTTCATATCGATTCAACCGAACTCAACCTAGAAGAGACCGTTGATCGCATCTGGGAGTTGCTGTCACAGCGCTCATTACTTGGCCTTCCCATCGTTGCAATTCTTGGTCGCCCAAACGTTGGTAAATCAACTCTCATTAATCGATTTATTGGTCGACGTGAAGCAATCGTTGAGGACACTCCTGGCGTTACTCGGGATCGCGTTCAATACGAATGCGAATGGGCTGGTCGTCGCTTCATCATTATGGACACTGGCGGATGGGAATCCAAGCCTGACGGAATTTCTGTTCAAGTAAGTGCCAGCGCAGAACTAGCAATGGATGAAGCAGATGTTCTCTGTTTCGTAGTTGATGCACAAGTTGGCGCTCTAGACGAAGATGACATTTTGGTTCAAGAACTTCGCAAAGCGAAGAAGCCAACAATTCTCGTAGCCAACAAGGTCGACGGAGATAACGATGAATCAGATGCTCACGCACTCTGGAATATCGGATTAGGCGAACCGCACTTTGTTTCAGCTCTGCATGGTCGCGGTAGTGGTGATTTGCTCGACACCATCGTTAAGGAACTTCCTGAAGTTGGGGCAGCGCAAGTACAAGATGGTTACCGTCGTATTGCACTGATTGGCCGCCCGAACGTTGGAAAATCTAGTTTGTTCAATGCACTTGCTGGTGAAAGTCGCTCCATTGTTGATGATGTCGCAGGAACAACACGCGACCCAATCGATGAATTGATTGAATTCGGCGGAAGTATCTGGAGATTCGTAGACACTGCAGGTTTAAAGAAGCGAGCCAATCAAGCAAGCGGTACCGATTACTACGCAACGCTTCGCACACAGACCGCTCTCGAACGTTGTGAATGTGCAGTCATCGTTCTAGACGCTTCAGTTCCGATTTCCGAACAAGATCTTCGCATCATCACGATGGTTGAAGAGGCGGGAAAAGCGATGGTCATCGTCATGAATAAATGGGACCTGGTTGATGAAGACCGCCGCACTCAGTTGGATAAGGAGATTGAGCGCCACCTTGATCAGGTTGAGTGGGCGCAGATTGTGAATGTCGCAGCTAAGACTGGTTGGCACCGAGATCGTCTAGCTCCGGCACTTCGAACCGCAATCGATTCATGGGAACGCCGAGTTCCAACATCAAAGCTCAACTCATTCTTGGGAGCCCTGATCGGGGCTACACCACCGCCAGTTCGTGGTGGAAAACAGCCTCGCGTCTATTACGCGACCCAAGCGGGAATCGCGCCACCGAAGTTCGTCGTCTTCTCATCCGGCTGGATCGAAGCTTCTTATCGTAGATTTATCGAACGTCGCCTTCGCGAGGAGTTTAAGTTCCCAGGAACTCCAGTCCAGGTGGCTATTCGAGTGAAGGAACGAGATAAGGAGCAGTAAGTGCTGACTATTCCCAACGCGCTTACCTTTCTTCGCTTTCTAGGAATACCGCTTTTTATCTACCTTGCGCTGAGCAAGGAGGCTGATGGTTGGGCAATTCTTGTTCTCGCCATCGGGGGAGCCACCGATTACTTCGATGGAAAGTTAGCTCGTGCCCTCAATCAGGAATCTAAATTTGGAGAGATAGCCGATCCCACAATTGACCGCCTATATATCGCTGCGACTCTGGTTGTTCTTTATATCCGCGATGCGATTCCACTGTGGTTGATTGCCATTCTTGTGGCTAGAGATGTATTCATGGCAGGGGTTGCACTTCTACTTCAATTCAAGGGTTTTCAACCTCTCAAGGTTACGTACCTCGGTAAAGCTGCAACCTTCAATCTGCTCTATGCCTTTCCTTTCTTGCTGCTCGCGCTTAGCGATACCTGGTATGGAACCGCTGCATTTATCTTTGGCTGGGCTTTTGCAATATGGGGAGTGACTCTCTACGTTGGAACCGCCGTTGGATATTTCCGAACCGCCATAAAGACCATTACAGTTCGACCACACATCATCGAGGGCCAGTAGGAGCGCGCAATGTCAAACATTCCATCAGATCTTCACTACACAAAAGAACACGAATGGGTTGCGCCTACATCGACTGCACTTCGCATTCGCATGGGGATTACTGATTACGCACAAGGCGCTCTCGGCGATATCGTCTATGTTCAGATGCCAAAGGTCGGCGAATCAGTTGTTGCGGATAAAGTCTGTGGTGAAGTTGAATCAACGAAGAGCGTCTCTGAAATTTTTGCACCCGTTACTGGAACCGTCGTTGCAATTAATGAAGAGCTAGCAACCGCACCTGAACTCATCAACTCAGATCCTTATGGGGCTGGTTGGTTGGTTGAAATTGAGGTTCCAGCTGAGCCTTCTGGCTTGCTCTCCGCGGCTGAATACGGAGCAATTACCGCCTAAATCCCGGCTTGATTTATCTTTTTTAACTCTCTAGTGTCACCCTTAAGTTGACGTCCAAAGTCGAGGGCGTTCTTTTAGGTACAGGGGGAGTTCAATGCCATCAGCAGATGAAAATCGTGAACTCACCAGCACCCTCCACCTCGGCCTTCGCTCAGTAGTAGGCAATTCCCCAGCCGACCTCATCAGCGAACTTATCAACCAAGCCTCACCGGAGGAGCGCCAGATCATCGAGGGCGTCCTTTCTAGCGATGGCAATTCAGCGATGGTCTTCATCCATCGTGGAGCTCAGAAAGGTTCACGCTTCCTCGTAACCGCCGAAGGCGTTTCGATTGGTCGCTCTCCTGAGAGCTCAATCTTTCTCGATGATGTCACTGTTTCTCGTAAACATGCATCAATCGAAAAAGTTGGAACCAGCTTCACCTTAAAAGATTCTGGAAGTCTCAATGGTTCATACGTCAACAACGAATCTGTCACCGAAAAGGTCTTGACCTCAGGGGACGAAATACAAATCGGAAAATTCCATCTGCTCTTTATTGGCAGCAAACTAGGGGAGAAGTAAGTTGAGCGTTCCAGCACGTGCCTATCTAAGTATTGGTGAAGTACTCACAAAGTTGCGCGGCGACTTTGCAGATATAACAATCTCAAAGATTCGTTTTCTTGAATCTGAAGGTCTCATCGAGCCACAGCGCACTCCGTCGGGTTATCGCAAATTCACTACAACTGACCTAGATCGTCTTCGCTATGTTCTTCTCGCACAGCGCGATCAATATCTTCCACTGAAAGTTATCAAAGAGAACCTCGATGCTCTCGATCGCGGTCTGCAGCCAGCAGCGCAAGGGGGAGTTCCATCTCCACGCCCAACACTTGGTTTAGCAACTATCGATGGAGAATTCGCACCAGCTGCATTCGCAGAACAGTCAGAGATGCGCCTTTCTCGTGAAGAGCTCTTGAAGGCTTCAGGTCTCGAAGATTCACAACTCGTAGAGCTTGAATCATTTGGGCTCATCACCATTCGTGGACGTCATTACGACAGCGATTCACTCTCTGTTGCAAAGGCAGTCGCCGAGATGGCTGGATTTGGAATCGAACCACGTCACCTACGTTCATTTAAATCTGCGGCTGATCGTGAGATTGGTTTGATTGAACAAGTCATCACTCCATTTACCCGTCAGAAGAGCACCGAAGCTAAGGCTCGTGCCGAGGAAGTTCAGAAAGAGATTGCATCTCTCTCAGTCCGTCTCCACGCAGCTCTTGTTCGCGGTGGACTTAACCGTCCTCGTTAATCGACTCGTTTAGGTATTCCACGTGTTGGTTCAGGTAGAAGTTGTTGGCGTCCGTATAGAGATGCCATCTAACCAACCAATCGTTTTACTTAAAGAGATAGACGGGACTCGCTTTCTTCCCATCTGGGTCGGAGCCGTGGAAGCAACCGCAATTGCCTTTGCTCAACAAGGCCTGGAAGCGCAACGCCCCTTAACCCATGACCTTATTCGCGATCTTCTAGACCGAGTAGACATAACCCTGACAAGTGTCCACATCACTGAGATCAAGGATGGTGTCTTCTATGCCGACCTTCACCTGCGCAATAGCGAGGGAGCACTTGAACCACTATCTGTCAGACCCTCTGATGCCATCGCAGTAGCTCTTCGCACAAAGAGCAATATCTTGGTCAATAGCGATTTACTCGATGAGGTCGGAATCGATATCCCAGAGCAGGTCGCCAACGAGGCATCGGCTGCAGGGGATCAGGAGCTAGAGGCTTTCCGTGAGTTCCTCGATGGGATTAACCCGGAGGATTTCGCGGGATAAGGCTTGGAAGTCTCAACCTCAAGTAGAGGTTATGTTCGTGTCGGTCTGCCATATCAAGGGTTCGCAGGCGTAGCCTTACGCCAACCCCACTACGTGAAAGCGAGCCCCCTCTCGTGACAGATCAAGAATTTGAAATTGGCTACCGCGGCGCAACTGCATGTTCAGCCGCCGGTATTTCTTATCGTCAACTCGATTACTGGGCACGTACTGGTTTAGTCGAACCTTCAATTCGCACAGCTACAGGTTCCGGAAGCGCGCGCCTCTATGGCTTCCGCGACATTCTTGTTCTTAAGATTGTGAAGCGTCTTCTCGATGCAGGTGTATCTCTTCAAAATATTCGCACCGCTGTTGATCATCTTCGCAGCCGTGGCGTTACAGAGCTTGAACGCATCACCTTGATGAGCGATGGTGCATCAATCTACGAATGTGCAAGTCCGGACGAAATCATCGACCTTCTAGCTGGTGGCCAAGGTGTATTTGGTATTGCAGTTGGCAAGGTCTGGAATGAAGTCGAAGGATCGCTAGCCACACTTCAAGGTGAAGTTAACGGTGAGGTTGTTGGTGGCGAAAATAACGATGAACTCTCTCTCCGTCGAAAGGCGAAGGGCGCTTAACACTTCTATATTCCTCTCCTAGGGCGCATCAGCGCACCATTTGGGGGAGTAGCTCGTTGAGTAATTATCAGGACTTCGAAGATCGCCACATCGGTCCATCTGCATCTGATGAATCAGAGTTGCTCGGTGTTCTGGGCTATTCAGATATTAAGAAGTTCATTGCTGATGTAGTTCCTGAGAATATTCACATCGAAAAACAACTCAAAGATGTACTCGATGGTGCCAAGAGTGAAGTTGAAGTTATCGCTGAACTTCGCGAAATAGCTTCTCAGAATGAAGTCTTTACATCACTTATCGGTGGTGGGTATTACGGAACAATCACACCTCCTGTCATCAAGCGAAATGTTCTTGAAAATCCGGCTTGGTATACCGCTTACACACCTTATCAACCTGAAATTTCGCAAGGCCGTCTTGAAGCGCTCTTCGCTTTCCAAACAGTAATTTGCGATATGACCGCTTTGGCACTTGCTAATGCATCAATGCTTGATGAAGGAACTGCGGCAGCCGAAGCGATGACACTTGCTCGTCGCAGTTCTAAGGCCTCCGATGACGCTGTATTCCTCATTGAAGAGCATGTGCATCCTCAGACCAAGGCGGTTGTCATTACTCGAGCAAAGCCGTTGGGGATTACCGTTGTTGAAGTTGATTCGGGGCATGTCGCACGTGATGGCTACGACGGAGAATTCTTTGGTTTGCTAGTTCAATATCCGGATACAACGGGTGAAGTTTGCGACTATTCAAATGTAACTGAATACGCACATTCACAAGGCGCACTCGTTATTGCAGCAACAGATCTTCTGGCACTTACTCTGTTGAAAGCACCAGGGGAGTGGGGTGCAGATATCGCTGTTGGTTCTGCTCAACGCTTTGGAATCCCAATGGGATTTGGCGGACCGCATGCGGGCTTCATGGCCGTTCGTACTGGGCTCGAGCGCTCTCTGCCAGGGCGCTTGGTGGGACAGAGCGTTGATTCACATGGAAACCCTGCATTTCGTTTAGCTCTTCAAACTCGTGAACAACATATTCGTCGCGACAAAGCGACGAGCAATATCTGTACCGCGCAAGTTCTACTTGCCAATATGAGCGCGTTCTATGCCATGTGGCATGGACCAAAGGGACTACAGCAGATTGCAACACGAATTCATGGATTCGCATCTCGCCTTCAGAAGTCTTCAGGTTCTCGTAATGGAATAGTTTTCGACACCGTCACGGTTGATGTTAAGAACGCTGATGTTATTCACACAGCGGCAAAGGCTAAGAAGATCAACTTCGGTCGAGTATCCGATACCGCGATCCGTATTTCATTTGACGAGACAACTACCGAGAAGACATTTACGCAAGTGCTAGAGATTCTCGGCCTATCCGATGCTTCATCTTCTGAGTTGACTGCTTCAGTAAAACGAACAAGTTCGTATCTCCAGCATCCAGTCTTCAATACTTACTTCTCTGAAACTTCAATGTTGCGTTACTTGCGCACTCTGGCAGATCGCGATTTAGCGCTCGATCGCACCATGATTCCTTTGGGTTCATGCACCATGAAACTCAATGCAACAACTGAGATGGAAGCAGTCACCTGGCCTGAATTTGCTGCATTGCATCCATTCGCACCTGTCGAACAAACTCGTGGTTCACGACTTCTCATCGATCAACTCTCGAAGTGGCTCGTTGAAATCACTGGGTATGACGCAGTTTCTCTACAGCCGAATGCAGGTAGTCAGGGAGAGTTTGCTGGTCTTCTAGCCATCCGCAACTACCACGATTCACGCGGAGACCAAGGTCGCAATATCTGTCTCATTCCATCTAGTGCGCACGGAACAAATGCCGCAAGTGCAGTGATGGCTGGTATGAAAGTTGTTGTTATCGAGTGCGATGAAGCTGGCAACGTGAGCGTTGATGATCTCAAAGCCAAGATTGCTGAACATGGATCAGCTCTTGCAGCTTTGATGGTTACTTACCCATCCACTCACGGTGTATTTGAATCCGCAATCAGTGAAATCTGCGGACTTGTGCATGATGCGGGCGGTCAGGTTTATGTTGATGGTGCAAACCTCAACGCACTTGTAGGAACTGCGCAACCAGGAAAATTCGGTGCAGATGTTTCACACCTTAATCTTCACAAGACTTTCTGTATTCCTCATGGTGGTGGGGGACCAGGCGTAGGACCTGTTATCGCGAAGGCGCACTTGGCGCCGTTCCTTCCAAACCATCCGATGGATGCTCTCGCGGGTCCCGCAACGGGACCAGGACCAATTTCCGCCGCTCCATTTGGTTCAGCCAGTATCTTGCCGATTTCATGGGCTTACATTCGTCTGATGGGGGGAGAAGGCCTTACTCATGCAACTGAAGTAGCCATTCTCAATGCAAACTACATGGCGCATCGTCTTAAGGGCGCTTACCCGATTCTTTACACAGGCAATAAGGGACTTGTCGCCCACGAATGCATCCTTGATGTTCGTGAGATCACCAAGATTTCTGGCGTAACTGTCGATGACATTGCAAAGCGTTTGATGGATTTCGGCTTCCACGCTCCAACGATGTCGTTTCCGGTTGCAGGCACTTTGATGATTGAGCCAACAGAATCTGAAGATGTCCTTGAGATGAACCGCTTCATTGATGCGATGATTGCAATCAGATCTGAAATTCAGGAGATTATCGATGGCAAGATTGCAGTAGAAGATTCCGCTCTTCGCCATGCACCTCACACCATTGGGGCTATTGCCGGTACAAACTGGGAGAGAAGCTACCCACGTGAACGTGGAGCCTTCCCAGCGACCCTCACGGGCTTGATTCCAGGCGAATTGATAGGCGCTAAAGGAAAGTATTGGCCAACTACTGGGCGTATCGATGGAGCGTACGGGGACCGCAATCTGGTCTGTTCCTGCCCGCCTATAGAGTCCTTCGCATAGGCTGATTCTTCTTACTTTACATAATGTAACTTATCGGCGTTAGGCCGTAAGCGTCTAGCAAATCCCCACAAAGTTGTCTGCCACAGAGCTTCGATGACGATCGCTCGGCTCATCTTAGAAACTCCATTAATGCGCTCGACAAAGGTAATTGGAACTTCGACCATATGCGCGCCAGCGAGTTCAGCTGCCATCGCCATTTCTATCTGAAAACAATATCCAGTGGCAGTCATATCTTTAAGATTTAACTTATTGAGTAAAGCTGCACTGTAAACACGGAATCCTCCTGTTAAATCATTTAAAGGAATGCCGAGAGCAATACGTGCGTATTTAGTTCCAGATTTAGAGAGTAATTGTCTACTTTTCGGCCAGTTAACAACGGACCCACCAGGCATCCAACGAGTTCCTAAAGTGATTGAAATCGGTGAATCAGTTGCATCGAGCATTGTCGGTAGATCTTCAACTCGATGTGAACCGTCTGCATCCATAGTGACAATCTTTGAATACTTGTTCAACGACAAAACATGAGCAAATCCAGCACGATATGCAGCACCTAAACCAGCTTTTCCAGGGCGCCTCAGAACACTTACCCACGGCAAATTCATTGAATCGACAATATCGGCAGTCTGATCAGGTGAATTATCGTCAAGAACGACAACATCAAAGTCACGCACATTATGTAAAGCAGCTAACTTATTGAGAAGTTCGACGATGGCGATGGATTCGTTGTAAGTAGGAATCAAAATTACTGGCTTCATCGCAATCCTCTCTTTCGCTCTAAATCTACCAATTGAGGGCTGATATTAATCTATCAACGCTGGCGCCAAGGCCGTATTCATCCTTCATCTGATAAATAGTCGATAGATCATCCGGCTTCTTCGGCATCGAGATATCCATCTTAGGAATGGCAACATCCTTGGCGCAGTGCACAAGTGTTGGTGCGATTTTTAAGTAGTCCGCGCCATCGATAATCTTTTTCGCTAATGATTTCGTGAGTACTTCATGCTCCGCCTTAGCACCTGCTAAAGCCTCCTCTACTGTTGAGAAGTGGTTTGCAATGAGAGCGGCCCCCTTCTCCCCGATTCCACGAACACCAGGTAAACCATCGGATGGATCTCCACGGAACATCGCGAAGAGTGCATACCTATCCCCTGGTATTCCATACTTTTCTGCAACCCATTTACTATCAACTAAATCATGTTGAGAAATTCCACGGGCTAGATAAACAATCTTTACATCGCGTTTGTCGTCAACCATTTGGAAGAGATCCCTATCCCCTGTCACAACACGGATTGGCCCCTTCTCCTTTACTGCGAAGGTAGCCATGACATCGTCTGCTTCGTAATCGTCAACTCCGAGCATAGGAATTCCGAATGCATCGAGAAGATCGAGAAGAACAGGGATCTGAGGAGTGAGCGTTTCTGGTTCTTCCTCTTCGTCACTTTCATCCTCGAGACGATTGGCTTTGTAATCCGGAAATAGGTCAACGCGCCAGGATGGACGCCAGTCGCCTTCAATACAGGCAACGATGCGGTTGGGCGAATACATTTTAATAAGGCGAGCTGTCATATCGAGATAACCACGTATTGCATTAACGGGCATTCCTGAAGGTGACAAAAGCGTGTCAGGCATTCCGTAATAAGCGCGATACCAAAGTGAGGCGCTATCTAAGAGCATCAGTGTCATAGATCGCCCAACATATATGAAATGACGCCTCTATCCAAGCGCTTGATTCCCTCACGGCATGCCGGGCGAAGTTCTTCTGCCGCTCCACCAATCTGGGTAAGTAAATCGATGAGTTGTTTAATGCTGCGGACAAAATCACCGACTGTCATATCTGTGCCCTTAAGAATGCTACTGAGTGAGTGTCCATTGGCCCATCTGAAAGCTGCATAGCAGAAACCAAAATCAGGTTCACGTTGTGTCTTCACATCAAAATCATTTTCGATTGCTTCGAGTTCAATCCAAATCTTTGAGACCGCAACGAGAGCATTTGCCACATTGTCATTCGGCATCTTGGGTGCATATGGTTCTGAACTTCGACCTTGGTAAATCATTGCAGAGGCGACAGATAAAAGTTCTGGCGGAGTGAGTGAATCGAATACACCACGTCTGATCGATTCAGTAAGCAATAAGTCAGACTCTGCAAAAATCTTGGCAAGGATCTTGCCCTGTTCAAGTGGCTTCTCTCCCTCGATATATCCAAGATGCGTCAAAACATCACAGATACGATCGAAAGTCTTGGCAATGACATGGGTGCGATTCTCAACACGAGAACGCAAGCCTTCAGATTCACGATTCAAACGGTCGGCCTTCTCGGCGAAACGAGCGTGGGTTTCACGATCATTACAAGAGTGGCATGAATGCTGGCGCAATGATCGACGCATTCCATCAAGTTCGTTCTCTAGTTTCACACGCTGACGTTGGTCGATACTGCGGCGACCATCGCGCTTGCTCAGGAGACGTTCCAGCTCTTTGATATCAATACGTATTCTTGAATACTCTGAAAAGTCACCCAAGTGACATTGCGCAGAATCTGTGAGCTCAGCTGCCGCAGAATTATTCTTCTTAATCTGTCGGACTAAACCGACGACAGCGCGGTCAGCCTGGAACTGAGCAAAAGAGGATTCCAAACTTCCGTGCGCACGTTCGCGACCGAATCTGGCAATTAGATTAATCGACATGTTGTAAGTAGGAGTGAACGAAGAACGAAGTGGATATGTACGAGTTGAAGCAAGCCCAGCAGCAGTAGCTGAATCAACAGTTGGAGACCACTGAACAACAGCATTGCCTTCGATATCGATACCGCGACGACCTGCACGCCCGGTTAGCTGGGTGTACTCCCCTGGAGTGATCGAAACGTGAGCCTCACCATTCCACTTTGTAAGTTTCTCAAGCACAACTGTTCGTGCAGGCATATTGATACCAAGTGCCAGCGTTTCTGTTGCAAAAACTGCCTTCACTAAACCGCGCTTAAAGAGATCTTCAACTGCACCCTTAAAGCTTGGGAGTAAACCAGCATGGTGGGCTGCGACTCCGCGTTCGAGTGCGATGAGCCAATCACGATACCCGAGTACTTCGAGATCTTCTTCAGCAAGGTTCTGCGTATATCTCGCCGCAGTCTCAGTGATTTCTAGGCGTTCCTCAGTATTGGTTAACTTAATTCCTGCGGCTAAACATTGTTTAACTGCAGCATCGCAACCGGCGCGAGAGAAGATAAAGGTAATTGCCGGAAGCAAATTCTCACGTTGCAACTTTTCAATAATGTCGGGTCTAGTCAATCTGCTATCGCCATCACCGAATCGTTCACGTCGATGGCGTGGAGTGCGAACTTGTCGCAACGCCTCGCGTTCGAGACCCAAGATTTCGGGATTGATACGACCTTGCTCGCGGAAGAGATCAACAAGGCGATCGCCGATGAGAACATGCTGATACAAAGGAATTGGTCGGATTTCTGAGACGATAACTTCAGTAGATCCTCTAACTTCACCGAGCCAATCACCAAATTCTTCAGCGTTGGAAACAGTTGCAGATAATGAAATTACCTGAACGCTCTCCATCAAGTGAATGAGGACTTCTTCCCATACCGCGCCACGTGACTTATCTGCCAGGTAATGGACTTCATCCATGACAACAGAGCCAAGATTCTTCAACGTCGTTGAGTTTGCATAGAGCATGTTGCGAAGCACTTCGGTAGTCATCACCAACACATCTGCTTCAGAATTTATGTTGGTATCTCCCGTAAGGAGTCCTACGCGATCTTCCCCGAAGCGTTCAACGAACTCTTGAAACTTTTGATTAGACAGCGCCTTGATAGGTGTTGTGTAGAAACACTTCTTGCCCTGAGCCAACGCGCTAAACGCGGCAAACTCTCCAACAACGGTCTTGCCTGCTCCGGTAGGTGCTGCGACAAGAACGCCCTTGCCATCTTCAACAGCTTGGCATGCTTTGATTTGGAATTCGTCAAAGCCGAAATCAAATTGCTCAATAAATGCAATTGTCAGTGGGTGTTTTCCGCGTTGCTTCGCAGCTGCATAGCGCTCTGCAGGAGTCGTCATAGCGCCCACGTGAGTCCTGCGCTACTCACACATTCAGCCGAAATCGGTGCGGGACCAATTCTCTCGCCATCGGCGTAAGCAATCGCATCGGCTACGAGGGTTACTCGTTTTGATCGATAGACCTTCACCTTTGGATGCGTGATGTGAGAGCCGGAATAAACCTTCGGAAATACCTTGAGGAACTCGACCTTTGATACCGGTTCTAAAACCATCACATCAAAGAGCCCGTCGTTGAGTTGTGCATGTGGACATACATACATTCCACCGCCATAGGAACGTCCGTTACCGATAGCAATGAGCATTGCCTCTGTCGTTATTGAATGAGTATCCAGTGTGATCTCATAAGATAAAGGTTTAAATTTCGGAAGTTCCAGAGCGATAGCTACGTTATATCTCTGCGGCCCCTTAGGCCAGGCAAGTGCATTAGCCCGCTCATTTACAACAGAGTCAAAGCCTGTTGAAAGAATCGCTGCAAACCATTCGCCATCAACATTTCCAAGATCAATGGGCTTTGCTGGAACCGAGGTAACTCGATCAAGATATGAATCAATCTCATCAAGTGACCAGCCAAGGGTGCGAACGATGTCATTACCTGTACCTGCTGGCATTACTGCAAAGGGAATATGTCGCGGAACAGCAATCTGGAGAACTAGATGAGCCAACCCATCTCCCCCGACACTTACTATGCCTTCACACGTGTGTGTATCTACGAAAGTATCGAGATGTTGTTTCAAATCTGCAGCGCTATGTCCGGAGAATACTTGATAATCAAGGCTTCGATCCGAGAAATAACGTACGACCGATTCGCCAACAGTAATTCCTTTTCCATGGCCGGAAGTTGGATTGATCGCTATCGCCCACATGAGGCGACTCTATCGGCTATTCGGTAATTGAGGTCGGTGCTTCAATTCTGGTGCTGCCGGTTTCCAAACTTTCGGTTTTTCCATCTCGCTTCCTATCGACAAGGAGAGCAATTCCACCTGCCATGAAGTAGAAGAGAATCAACGGTGCCGATAACAAAACCATACTCATGGGATCGGCTGTTGGTGAGAGAGCAGCGACGGCAAAGAAGATTGCGAACACCCACGCCCGCCATGGCCTGAGGATAGTTCGTCCTCTCAAGAAACCGATTAAGTTAAAGGTGAGCAGGAATATTGGAAGTTCGAAAGCGAGACCAACAAACAAGATTATTCTCAACACGAAATCTAAGTAATCATCAAAGCGAACCAAGTTGCTCACCGCTCCGGGTGTGAAACCTAGGAGCGCCTTTATGGCAACCGGGAGAATCAAATAGCCAAGTGTTGCACCCATCATAAAGAATGGTGTTGCTGCTGTGACAAAGAGAACGCTATTGCGCTTCTCTTTTCTGTGAAGTGCGGGCGCTATAAAAGCCCAAAGTTGGAAAAGCCAAATAGGAGCAGAGACTATGACAGCGGTCATGAGCGCTACTTTTATCTGCAGATCCAGTGGACCTAGGACGCCACTGATATAGAGAGCTCCGCAACTTGCAGCTCCTGATGCTTGAGCTTCGCGCAAATCACAGACAGGTTTAGCCAAGGTGACGAGAATTGAATTGTAGAAATACCATCCCCCACCAAATGCCACAGCTACTGCAAGTGCCGAAGTAAGAACTCGTTTCCGGAGTTCTCGTAAGTGGTCGATGAGCGGCATCTGTCCTTTTGGTGAAGATGCCATGGGATTACTTCTCTTTTTTGCCGTCTTCTTCAATAACAGAATCGTCGGCCTTCATCTCTTTCATTTCACTCTTGAAGATTCGCATTGAGCGGCCGAGAGAACGGGCTGAATCAGGGAGACGCTTCGCACCGAAAAGGACCAGAACAACAATAAGCAGAATGACGATTTCTCTTGGGCCTAAATTCATAGTGCGAACTCCTTAACGTGAGATTTGACCATAGATTACACCAGGTATCTTTGAATGGGTAGGCGAGGAATTTACCTCTCATAACGATTAAGTATCGTTTTCGCTCTTCTCGCGATTTCACTTCGAATATCTGCTGGGGAAAGTAGTTCGACCGCCCCTGCCGACGCAAAGACAGATCTTGAAATCCATTGTTGAGAAAATGATGATCCCTGGAAGACGGTTCCGGCATCCAGGTGGGACTCTGCAAATCGTTCAGCAACATCCCTGGTTGGCCTCACCACTCTTGCCTCAAAACGAAGCTTCTCTGGATTCTCGGGTGATGTCGTAGAAGGCTTTTCGACTTCAGCGGCTTCGGCTGATTGAATTCTATCTATTCGAAAATGCCTGAAATCCTGGACTGTTGAACAGTACGCGTGCAGATAGAGGTACCCCTGATTTTCGAGTATCTCTAATGGCAATACGACTCTCGTTGAAATCTCATCTTTATAAAGCGAGTGATAGACGATCTTAAGACCACTGCGTTGAGAGATTGCGTCCTTTACTGAGGTGCTTACTTCGTGGCTGAAGTCACTTGACGCAGTCAACGCCAAGGGAAGTTTCACTAAGTCAGCAATACGTTTTGAAAGAGAAGAAATCGCTTCGATCAAATCTTCTCTATCACTGGAGATTGCAGAAAGTAAAACATCCAAACCAAGCACAAGTGCTACACCCTCTTCGTGCGTGATTGAGCGAGGTCTTGCCAAGGTTGGCGCATTAGTTATCGAGACATAACCGGATTCAAAATCTAAGTCCATCAGTTCTAGTGGTGTGTAGCCCGGAAGACCGCACATCCAGAGAGTTGTTAAATCGTTAATCATCTGTTCGGTGGAAACTTCGAACACTCGCGCTAATTCAATGAGAGAGATTCCCTGATGAGTGTTGATATATGGGACAAGATCCAGCATTCGAGAAGTACGCTCGAGAGGACTCGCAGAATTCTTCTGATCGTTCTTAGCCATGTGTTTTCACCAGCTCTTTGAGACTTGTAATGATGCTTTCACGGAGTTCAATCGGTGAGTGAACAAAAACATCATCTCCGTGCCAGAGAATCAAGCCAGCGAGAGTTCGCATATCAAGGATTGGAATCTGTACCTGATCCCACTCGCCTTTAGATTCTGTCGATGAGGCCAATGCACGAAGCGACCTACCCTTACCGTGACGAATATCAACCACAGCTTGGACATTCATATCGCCTTCGAAAACTTCTTTCGAGTCAAAGTTTTCAGGAGTTTCGAAATCCTTAGGACCCTTTTTCACAGAAAAACTTCCGATTACTCGATCGAATCGGAATGTTCGAATCTCCTCGATGCCCTGATCCACGCCAGTGAAATACCAGAAGGTAGAGCGGGTTGATAGACCAATTGGAACAATGCGCCTCACTTCTTCTGACAAGTCATAGTTTCTGTAAGTGAATTCAAGGATCTGATGTTCTGCGATAGCTCGAGTGATTACTGGTAGATCAATGCCACTATCTGAGAAAAAGGGAACGGTATCGGGAAAATTCTGTTCATCAACGGCAATCCCTAGCGAATTCAATTTAACGAGAGCTCGCTGCGCGGCATCATCGAGTGAGGCTCCTTGCCAAGCTCGAGCCGCTAAAGAGAGCAGAGAAATCTCAAGCGGGGTGATCTGGCCGAGATCAAGTTCGTATCTCTCTTGCTTGATTCGATAACCAGCCTCGTCGTTAAAGAGCGGGTCGAAGGAACCGACTTCAATCTCTATTCCAAGGGAGCGAAGATCATCCTTATCTCTTTCGAACATTCGTTCTTTAGATTCAGCGTTTCCTTCGTATCCTTCGATAGTTTTAAAGATTTCAGACTTGGTGATAAATCTCTTCGTTGCCAAGAGTGCAATCGTGAGATTGATCAGTCGCTCACTCTTCCGCGACACCGTATGCACCCTTTGCTGGGCGTCTGCGTCGCGGAAGAACATCGACGCCCGGTGCCATGCGGCGGCTTTGAATAAGGAAACCTGTGTGGCCAATCATTCTTTGTTGTGGACGAACGGCAAGACCTTCGTGATGCCAGCCTCGAACGATTGTCTCTGAACTTTCAGGTTCAGTGAAGTGACCATCTTCCTTAAGAGCTTCAGCCGTTGCTGAAAGTTGTGTCGTGGTTGCAACATAGGCAAGAAAAACTCCACCAGGACGCAATACCTTCGCTGCCATTTCGACACATTCCCAAGGGGCGAGCATGTCTAAAATAACGCGATCGAATTCATGAGTGAATTCCTTCTCTTGCACAGAACCCACATCGAGTGACCAGTTTGCTGGCTTTTCGCCGAAGTAGTCCGTGATGTTTGCGGTCGCATTGTCGGCAAAATCTTGGCGACGTTCAACAGAATGAACTGAACCTTCTGGACCCACTGCGCGAAGTAATGAAAGAGTCAAAGCGCCACTTCCGACGCCAGCTTCGAGAACACGTGCGCCGGGATAAATGTCGGCAACACCAATAATCATCGCCGCATCTTTTGGATAGACAATGGTGGCTCCGCGAGGCATTGAAAGAACATAATCTGCAAGTAGCGGAATGAAGGCGGTGAATTTCAAGCCAGCGGTAGTGCTGACGACCGAACCTTCAGGTAATCCGATTAAATCATCGTGAGTAATCCAACCCTTATGGGTGTGCCACTCTTTGCCTGGCGTAATCGTGAAGCTATAGAGCTTGCCCTTTGGATCGGTAAGTTGAATTCGATCGCCGGCTTGGAAGTACCCTTGTTTAGACACAAGCGCATCTTAGGTGAAAGTAACCATCCTGTCGGAACCTCGCTGTATCGTCCGTGCGATGGAACCGTTACGCCTCTCCCCTAGCCGCATGAACGATTTCACTAATTGTCCACAGCTCTATAAATATCGCGCTGTAGACCAGCTACCCGAACCACCAAGTATCGACGCCGAACGCGGAAAGTTGATTCACTCAGTCTTAGAAGATCTCTTTGAACTTCCCGCCAGCTCACGCACCTTCGAATCAGCGCTCGACCTTTTACCAACAAAATGGCGCGAGCAACTAGAAGGAAAGCCTGAACTTGCGGCTCTCGTACTCGATGAGAAAGAGTGGTTTGATCGAGCCCAATCCTTGCTCACCAATTACTTCTCCCTCGAAAAACCTTCAAGCTTTGAATCTACCTATCGCGAACTTCATCTAGAACGCGATATCTCTGATGAGATTTACCTTCACGGATATGTTGACCGCCTCGATGTCGCACCAACAGGTGAGGTTCGCATCGTCGATTACAAGACAGGCAAATCTCCTAAGCCTGGTTGGGAAGAGAAAGCGCTCTTCCAATTACGCGTCTATGCACTCCTTTATTGGCAGAACGAAGGCGTACTGCCCAAGTTGCTCCAGCTCATCTATCTCGGTGATTCACGGATAGTAAAGAGTGAACCAACCGAGGCTCAGTTGAAATCGACAGAGAAGATTCTTAAGAATATTGGCGATGAGATTCTGACCGCTCTTGAGACCAATCATTTTCCGACCAAGAAATCACGACTCTGCGATTGGTGTTTCTTCAAAGCGATTTGCCCTGCACATAACTAATTTCTTAATGGATTAGTTGGCGTTGAAGTACTTCGCTTCAGGGTGGTGAACGATGATTGCAGATGTTGATTGCTCAGGATGCAGTTGGAACTCTTCTGAAAGCTCAACGCCAATCCGCCCTGGTTCAAGGAGTTCGCAGAGCTGAGTCTGCTGTTCTATATCAGGACACGCTGGATAGCCAAATGAGTAACGTGAACCGCGATATCCCTGATCCAAAATGCCTTGCAAGTCAGGAGAATCTTCTCCTCGAACTGCCATCTCCTCACGAATACGTGCGTGCCAATGTTCAGCCAACGCCTCAGTAAGTTGCACAGATAAACCGTGGAGTTCTAGATAATCACGGTAAGCATCGGCTGCGAAGAGCTCGTTAGCTGCCTTGCTTACCGTGTTTCCCATTGTTACGACGTGGAAGGCAACAACGTCAGTTTTTCCTGACTCCTTGGATGCGAAGAAGTCGGCAAGACATAATCTGCGATCACGTGATTGGCGAGGGAATGAGAAACGAACTCGTTCTTTACCTGCATCTGGCCCCTCGTGGTGAAGGATGATCAAATCATTTCCTTCGGAGACGCAAGGGAAATAACCGTATACAACAGCAGCTTCTAGCCAACCATTAGATTGAACTTCATTGAGAAGTTTGCGAAGACGTGGACGTCCTTCGGTTTCAGCCATCGCTTCGAATTCGCCACGAGCACCCTTTAGACCCCACTGGCCCATGAAGAGTGCTCGCTCATCAAGCATTCCAACATAATCTGCAAGCGGAATGCCTTTAACAATTCGTGAACCAAAGAATGGTGCTTTCGGGATATCGATATCTACTGCAACATCACTTCGTACTGTGTCGATAGGTCGATTCTCTGACTTACGAGCAACTGCCTTTACTTTACGCTCGCGAAGAGCAGGAAGTTCGGCGCCTTCATCTCCGCGCTTTACAGCCATGATTGCATCCATCAGACGTAAGCCTTCAAATGCATCGCGTGCGTAGCGAACTTCGCCTGGGAAAATCGCGGCAAGATCTTGTTCGACGTATGCTCGAGTAAGAGCTGCTCCACCAAGAACTACGGGCCACTTATCTGAAAGTCCTCGAGATGTAATCTCTTCGAGGTTCTCCTTCATGATGACGGTTGACTTCACCAAAAGACCTGACATACCAATTGCATCAACTTCATTTTCCAGTGCAGCATCGATGATCTGATTGATTGTCTGCTTGATACCGATATTGACCACCTGATAACCATTGTTGGAGAGAATGATGTCAACGAGGTTCTTGCCGATATCGTGAACATCGCCCTTTACGGTTGCAAGCAACATGCGTCCACGTCCGGCATCGCTGGTCTTCTCCATATGTGGCTCGAGATACGCGACTGCTGATTTCATCACTTCAGCGCTCTGTAGAACGAATGGGAGCTGCATCTCGCCTTTACCGAAGAGCTCGCCTACAACCTTCATGCCCTCAAGCAGATGGTCGTTAATGATGGCAAGAGGTGCAATCCCTTCAGCCATAGCGGTATCGAGATCTTCGTTGAGACCGACCTTCTCGCCATCGATAATGCGACGTTCAAGGCGTTCACGTAGTGGAAGAGCTGCAAGTTCGGAGGCTCGAATATTTCTTGAGGCTGCTAACTCGACGCCTTCAAATAGCTGCAGGAACTCTTGCAAAGGATCGTATGTGCAGACATCGCCATCGTAGGTACGACGATCGTAGATAAGATCGAGTGCAACTTCCTTCTGACGAGCTTCAATACGTGCCATAGGCATAATTTTCGAAGGATGAACAATCGCTGAATCAAGACCTGCTTCAACGCACTCGTGAAGGAATACAGAGTTCAGGACAACTCGTGCAGCTGGATTGAGCCCGAAAGAGACGTTACTGACCCCAAGGGTTGTCTGTACACCTGGGTATTCAGTCTTTAAAGTTTTTATAGCGCTAATAGTTTCAATTCCATCGCGACGGGTTTCTTCTTGTCCTGTTGCGATTGGAAAAGTTAGAGTATCAATCAAGATATCTCCGACATTCATTCCCCAGTTGCCAGTGAGATCTTTAATCAGGCGACGAGCTACACGAAGTTTCCAATCCGCAGTACGAGCCTGTCCTTCTTCATCAATAGTGAGTGCAACAACAGAAGCACCATGTTCTTGAACCAACGGCATGATCCGTGCGAACCGAGATGTCGGTCCATCGCCATCTTCGTAGTTCACGGAGTTGATTACACAACGTCCACCAAGTGCTTCTAGGCCTGCCTTTAAGACTGCGGGCTCTGTCGAATCCAGAACGATGGGAAGAGTTGATGCAGTTGCAAATCGTGAAGCAATTTCAAACATATCGCGTGCGCCATCACGACCAACATAATCGACCGATAGATCGAGCATATGTGCGCCATCGCGAATTTGATCTCTTGCGATTTCAACACATGTTGCCCAATCCTCTGCGACAAGTGCATCACGGAAGGCACGAGAACCGTTGGCGTTGGTGCGTTCGCCGATAGCTAGGTAAGTCTTATCTTGTCTGAACGGAACGTATTGGTAGAGAGATGAAGCGCCTGGGTCCAGTTCAGGTACGCGTGACTTCACGGAATGGCGATCGAGTCTTGCGACAACAGCCGCAAGATGCGCAGGTGTAGTTCCGCAACATCCACCGATAAGTGAAATTCCATAATCGTTGACGAAGATTTCTAGAGCTGTAGCCAACTCTTCAGGTCCAAGAGGATATTCCGCTCCCTTTGCGCCCAGAATCGGAAGTCCCGCGTTAGGCATTACTGAAATCGCACAGGTGGCGTTCTTAGACAGATATCGAAGATGTTCTGACATCTCAGCGGGACCAGTTGCGCAGTTAAGGCCGATTAAATCGATATCTAAAGGTTCGAGGGCGTTGAGTGCGGCGCCGATTTCAGAACCCAGCAACATAGTGCCCGTGGTTTCTACAGTTACTTGAGCAATCAACATGACGTCGCGCCCGGACTCTGTAATTGCCTTACGTGCACCATTGACGGCAGCTTTTGCCTGAAGCAGATCTTGCGTGGTCTCAATGAGGAGCGCATCAGAACCAGAATCGACGAGACCCTTGGATGCTGTGAAGTACGCGTCTTTCAAATGTGAATACGTTGTATGGCCCAGGCTAGGCAATTTTGTGCCGGGCCCAAGTGAACCCAAGACGAAGCGAGGTTTATCTGCAGTACTGAAAGCGTCTGCCGCTTCACGCGCAATCTTTCCTCCCGCAAATGCAAGTTCGTAAATGCGGTCTTCAATTCCGTACTCTGCAAGATTTGCCCAGTTTGCGCCGAAAGTATTTGTCTCGATGGCATCAACGCCAACCGAAAGGTATGCATCGTGAACTGAACGCACTAAATCAGGGCGAGTAACGTTGAGAATCTCATTACAGCCCTCGTGGTTCTGAAAATCTTCAAGAGTTGGGTCAGCTGCCTGGAGCATTGTTCCCATCGCCCCGTCAGCAATGACCGTGCGGGTAAGAAGCGCTTGACGGAGAAGGCCATTCTGTACTGAAGGTGCCTTCTTATCGCTCGTCATGGTGCAGAGGTTATCGTAAGGTGTACGTCATGGAGATTCATCAGATTCCCGACCTGCGCTCACCTGTGATGGTGATTGCATTCTCTGGGTGGAACGATGCTGGAGAAGCCGCAACTGGGGCCGCCTCCCACCTTCTCGCATCATGGACTGATTCATCTACTGATGTCGTCCCCGAACTTATTGCAGATGTTGATCCTGAAGATTTCTATGATTTTCAAGTAAACCGCCCCATGGTTGAAGTTGATGATTCAAGTATTCGCAGCCTTACCTGGCCCGGCACTCAAGTCTTCGGTCTCCGAACACCTGATCTCAAACATGATTTCGTAGTAGTTCGTGGAGTTGAGCCCTCAATGAAGTGGAAGACATTTGCCGCAGATATCCTCGACCTAGCCGATGATCTCGAGGTCGACATGGTCATTACCTTGGGTTCAATGCTGGCTGACACTCCTCATACTCGCCCCATTACTGTCAGCGGAAGTGGTGCGCACCCAGAAATTGCTCGTCGACTTGGTGTTGAAATAAGCAAATACGAAGGACCTACAGGGATTCTCGGAGTACTTCAGGATGCGTGCGTGCGTCGTGGAATCGATGCAATTTCTTTGTGGGCTGCGATTCCACATTACGCCTCAAGCTCTCCATCTCCGAAAGCAACGCTCGCTCTTCTTAATGCATTAGAAGATTTCCTTGAAATTTCCCTTCCACAAGGCGATCTCCCTGAAGAGTCAGCTTCGTGGGAAGAAGAAGTGACTGAAATGGCCAAGGAAGATTCAGATGTCGCTGAGTATGTGAAGGCGCTAGAAGAAAGCAAAGATTCATCTGAACTACCCGAAGCAACAGGTGAATCAATCGCTCGGGAATTGGAACGTTTTCTGCGCAGGCAGAGTGAGAATTAAAGAGTAATTCCCAAAAGGGTATCGAGAGCCCGAGATAGTTCTCCGGCAACTCCCCCTGATGCTCCAGCCTCAGTTTCATCCATCCAAGTCCTAATTGATGCAACCACACGCGGTGTATCCAAATTATTTGAGAGCGCATCAAGAATCTCTTGAATCAGCAAATCTGTAGGAGCTACTTCCATACGCGAAAGGTTCAGCTTTAATCGATCTATTTCAATAGATGCCTTTTCAATCAGTGCGTCGGTCCACATTAAGTCGTTGGAGTAGGAATTTCCCATTAGCGCCCATCGAATCGCTGCCGGATTAACTCCTGAATTGATGAGTTTTGAAACAAAAATTAAATTGCCGAGAGATTTACTCATCTTCTCTCCATCAAGGCCAACCATTCCAGCATGCACATAGCTTCGAGCAAATCGCTGACCATTGATGCTTCGGCTTTGCGCCGCTGACATCTCGTGATGAGGGAAGATCAGATCGCTTCCTCCACCTTGAATATCTATTGCGTATTCATCGTTCGGTTCAGGATTCAGATAATGCAGAGCAATCGCACAACACTCGATATGCCAACCGGGGCGTCCTGCGCCAAATGGACTGGGCCAACCTGGTTCACCTTCGCGTTGTGAAAGCCACACCAGAGCATCGAGAGGATCCTCTTTGCCTGGCTTTTGGGGATCTCCCCCTCGTTGAGAAAATATCTCAAGCATTTTTTCATTCGAATAATGAGAGCGTTGGCCAAATTCAGAGTCTGAATGCACGCGATAGTAGATATCCGACCCGACTTCATATGTTGTAGCTGCATCCTTCAATTTCTGAACAGCGTCGACTACTAGTGGCATGGCCTCCACAACACCGATGTAATCCTTTGGCGGAATAACATGCAGATCGGTCATGTCGCCCTTGAAGAGATCAACTTGTGACTGAGCCAGAGTCTTCCAATCAACTCCATCTCGGTTAGCTCGTTCTAAGAGAGGGTCATCAATATCCGTAATGTTCTGAACGAAATCAACTTCAGCGCCGGTGGCACGCAAGAAACGGTTGATCAGATCAAAGGTTAAGTACGTTGCCGCATGGCCAAGATGTGTCGCATCGTAAGGAGTGATTCCGCAGACATACATTCTGTACAGAGACTTCTTGGGCAGTGTTTCAACCTTTTGCGCTGCCGTATTGAAGAGCGATAATTCGGGGACTTTAAAGCGTGACGACAGCTCTGGAAGATGTACATCAGGCCAAGCGCGCATAATTCAAACCCTAACTTAAAAAGGTGGCCAAGGGACAGCTGGCCACTCATCGCTCGGAGATGGAAATTTCTTTTCGCTCAATAACCTATTGATTCGCGCTAAAAGTGAAGTGTATTCGTTGTGGCTTATGAGATTCAAAATCTGTTCTGCATCGCCCGCAACCGCGACTTCTAGACGCTCCAGCTGTTCTGTCTCTTCATCGGTGAGCGGTTTATCTGCCCATTGCCATAAGACAGTTCGCAATTTGTCATCTTCATGAAATGTCACCCCGTGGTCACAGCCATGAACGAGGTCCTCGCTGATGGGAAGTAAATGGCCAATCTTTCGATCGGTGTTATTTACAACTGCATCAAAGAGCGCCATCTTTCGAAGCTGCGAATTATCTTCTCGATAGAACATGGCAAGATCGATTTCTTCATTGATATCAATCCATTGTTGAACCATTCCGGTTCCGAATGGACCATCTCGCAAGACTGTTGGAGGAACTACTCCAAAGTCACCTAGTTCGCTAATGAGATAGGCAGCAAATTCGCGTTGAGCCAGATTGCCGTCTTGAAAATCCCACAGAGGTCTTTCGCCTGCAACGGGCTTGTAGATAACTGGAATTGTTGAATCATTAAAAGTGCAGTTTGCATAGAGCGTTGCGTTGGATGCATCGACAAGCCGACCAGTGACTTCTAGTTCGCCCTCGGTGAGATGCTCAATAATGTCGTTCATCGGCGATAACCATTCGCTCTTGGGCAGAGATGACCTCTCAGGTCGATTGGACCACCACAGAAAGGACACGGTTGTCGCCCGGCACTCACAACCGAAAGTGCACGTTGCGAAAATTGATTGGCGACGGATGGCGAAATCATCACTCTCAAAATATCCTGATCGCCACTTAAATCGTCGACGTCGATGAAATCCGGCTCATCCTGGTCATCTTCTGACACAGCCTGAAGATCTACTTGAATCAACTGTCGTGCATCATCGAAAGCAAGACCAATAACCCCAACTCTAAATTCTTCCTCGATTGGGGTTTCTAAGGGCGCGTCATCTCGCATCAGTCTCGGAATCGCAATTGTTGGATCGCTCTGCCTTATTTCTCGCACCATATATGTCAGACGATCTGCCAACGCCTGAACCTGTGATTTTTCAAGCGAAACCGAGATCAATCGGGACCCTTGGCGAGCTTGAATGAAGAATGTTCGCTCTCCTGGCTGTCCTACAGTCCCAGCGACGAAGCGTTCAACCGGGTCGAAGAGCAATATTCGAGATGTCATTACTTTTTACTCTGCGATTTACGTGAGCCGCCACCAAGTAGGGCTTTGGTGGATTTCTCCATGATGGTCATCGGAGCTATCGGACTATGAGAATCATTAAATGCCAGCAGTCGAGATTTGCTTCCATCAAAATCAATGACAGTTACTGATGCGGGGTCGATAACCAAGGACTGAAAGTCATCCAATTTCATTTTAAGAAGCGAAGCCACCACCGCCTTGAGAACATCACCGTGTGAAACAAAAAGGTGGGTTCCGTTCTTCTTCTCGGCCAATGCATCCGAAACGCATGAAAGTGCGCGCTTTTGCATCGCCTTCATTCGCTCACCGCCAGGAAATTGCACAGTACTTGGTCGTTCCTGAATCTCTTTCCACATCTTTTCGCGAGACAGAGAAGACAATTTGCGCCCACTCCACGTTCCATAATTCATTTCAATGAGAGCATCATCGATGAGATAGCTCTTGAGACCCTTCGAATACTTCGAGTTGAGCCAAGGGGTAATTGTCTCTTCGCAACGCTGTAAGGGACTTATACGGGCGCTATCAAAAGTACTGGCACCGATTCGCTCCACTAAATCATGAGCTTGCTTGTTGCCTTTTTTGCTCAGGGAAACTCCTGGCAATTGCCCGCTAAGAATTCCGGCATCATTCGCTGTTGAATGAGCATGTCTAATGAATACCAAGCGAGCCACAACACGAAGATTATCGTGCTATTTCTAATAACGAACTTTGAAGGCCGCTATTGCTAGGGTTGCCAACCATGGAGATGAGAAGAGCAGGCAATTCAGGGCTTTCGCTCTCTCGTTTGGGCCTCGGAACTATGACGTGGGGTCGAGATACCGACACTCATGAAGCTGCCGATCAGTGCAGAGCCTTTATTGAAGCCGGAGGTAACTTTCTCGACACTTCATCAACGTACGGTGACGGAGACAGTGAGCGAGTTATCGGCGGACTCATTGGCACCCTCTTTAAACGTGAAGATGTCGCCATCGCCTCAAAGGCGGGAGTTTCATTTCCAGATGGTGTGCGAACAATTAACAACTCACGCCAATCCCTTATTGCAGAACTAGATCGGTCGCTATCCCGACTTGAAACCGATTATCTAGATATTTGGCAGATACATTCTTGGGATCCGCATAATCCACTCGAAGATACGCTCTCTGCCCTCGACTACGCATATTCATCTGGCAAAGCTCGTTACGTTGGAATATCTAATTTTTCGGGTTGGCAGAGCTCTCGTGCAATTACGATTCAAGGGACCAACTCTGCAAAGGCTCCGATTGTCACTCATCAGGTTGAATACTCTTTGCTCAATCGAGAGATAGAAAGTGAAGTACTCCCCTGTGCAGATGAAACGGGAGTCGGAATACTCGCCTGGGCTCCACTTGGTAGAGGAGTATTAACTGGAAAATATCGACGTGGGATTCCAAGTGATTCTCGTGCAGCAGCGCCTCACTTTGTAAAGCATGTTGAGCCGTACTTGCGTGAGAAGCCCCAAAGAATTGTGGAAGCCGTTTGCGTAGCGGCCGAAGGTTTGGGTTTTGCACCTCTTGAAGTTGCCCTCGCATGGGTAAGAGATACGCCAGGAATTACCAGTGCAATCGTCGGAGCAAGAACCGGAGCCCAATTGCGTGGAATTTTAGCTTCTGAAGAAATCTCCTTGCCTGACGTTGTTCGACAGGCACTTAATGAGGTTTCAGCTCCCTAGAAAAAAAGTTAGTTAGCAATTCTCCAAGAAGTCAGCCAAAACATTTACACCAAACTCAAGTCCTGAAATCGGTACTCGCTCATCAACCCCATGAAATAGCGCCATGAAATCTAAATCGGCTGGAAGACGCAACGGGCTAAAACCATAGCCAATAATTCCAAGTTCAGAGAGAGCCTTGTTATCGGTACCACCGCTCATCAGATATGGAACTGGGATCCCTTCAGGATCATGCTTGGTAATCGCGTTACACATGGCGTCGACCAGATCTCCTTCGAAATTAACTTCCAAAGCGATATCTCGTGAAACGGTTTCTACTGTGATATCTGGACCAATAATCGAACGAATAGTCTCGTTCAGTTCATCTTCATAACCCGGAAGGAAGCGACCATCGATGACTGCACTAGCACTGCCTGGAATTACATTTGCCTTATAACCAGCCTCAAGCATCGTTGGGTTAGCAGTATTTTGGAGTGTTGCGCCAATCATGCGTGCTGTGGGTCCAATTTCCTTAAGTAGGGGACGTAAATCCTTCTCGTCATAAGGCTTGCCTGTTGCTTGCGCAATCTTCTTAAAGAGAATTTTGACGGTATCTGTATAACGTTGTGGCCAGTTGAATTTACCAATTTTGGCCACAGCCTCGGAAAGCGCTGTCAGCGCGTTCTCATCGTTCATCATCGAACCGTGTCCAGCTCTGCCGGCAGCGGTGAGCTTCATCCAGTGAATTCCTTTTTGCGCAGCTTCAACGAAGTAAAGTCGTTTTCCATCTCCCACAGTTACAGAGAAGCCGCCGACCTCTGAAATTGCTTCGGTGCAACCAGCGAAAACTTCAGGATGTTCAGCAGCCATCCACCGTGAACCGAATGTCATTCCCGCTTCTTCGTCAGCAAAGAATGCAAGAACGATATTGCGTGGTGGTTTGTAGCCAGTTCGCGCCCACTTGCGAACAATCGCAAGAATCATTGCATCGACATTCTTCATGTCAACTGCGCCTCGACCCCAGATCATGCCATCGCGAATTTCGGCAGCAAATGGATCTACAGACCAGTCCGCTGCATTGGCAGGAACTACATCGATATGACCATGGACTACCAATCCTGGACGAGAAGTATCCGCTCCTTCAATATGTGCAATAACGTTGCAACGATTCGGCGCTGATTCGTAGATAGTTGATTTGATCCCGACCTCTGCAAGGGACGCAACCACATACTCGGCAACTGCTTTCTCGTCGCCTCTTCCTTCTCCATAATTAACTGAAGGTATGCGGATAAGATCCTGGCAAATTTTTACAACTTCTTCTTCGAGAGTCATATACCTATTCTGCCTCGTTTAGCACTCGCTCGGTTGGATGGCTTGGCTCACTTTTGCGCGAGGAGGCGTGGCTGGATATAGTTACCCAGTTATTTCGGCCCAAACGCTTAGACTCACATCTTGAGCGAGCGGGTTACTCGTCCGGGTGGCGGAATTGGCAGACGCGCTAGCTTGAGGTGCTAGTTCTCGCAAGGGATTCGGGGTTCAAGTCCCCGTTCGGACACAGTTACGGTGGTTGGATACAGCAATGGATTTAGGTCGCGCGCTTTCTCTAATTCGCCCTATTCCAGATTATCCGAAACCAGGCATTCTCTTTCAAGATATCACTCCTCTTCTTGCAGATGCTGACGCCTTTAATCGAGTTATCTCCGAGATCGCTTCACTAGATTCTCAGTCAGAAATTGCCGCTGGAATTGAAGCCCGAGGTTTTATTTTTGCCAGCGCGGTGGCCTTGCACAGACAGATTGGCTTCGTGCCCGTACGAAAGAAGGGCAAACTTCCATCGGCTACTTATTCGCGTTCGTATGGACTCGAGTACGGCAGTGATGAGATTGAGATTCATCGCGATGCTTTAGCACCTGGTTGCAAAGTAACTTTGATTGACGATGTGTTAGCAACAGGAGGCACTCTAGAAGCTGCCGTCGCACTGATTGCCGATGCCGGTGGTGTGGTTTCGAGCATCGTGGTTCTTCTCGAGATTGCATCGCTCGAGGGTCGAAATAGGATCGAAAAGGTTGCACCGGGTGTTGCACTACATGCATTGGTGACCATCTGATGCGTATCCCCCAAATCCAAGCGCTCCGTGCTTTTGCTGCGACGCTTGTTGTTATCTATCACGCTGGAATCACTTCTGGTGGATATATCGGCGTCGATATCTTCTATGTAATCTCTGGTTACCTCATCACAGGTTTACTCTTACGCGAATTAGATAAGACTGGCACTCTCGGTCTAAAAGCCTTTTATCTGCGTCGCATCAAGCGCCTTTTGCCTACATCATTCTTTGTTCTTTTTGTAACCGGCCTAACAGCTTGGTACTTATATCCAGCAACCATGCGCGCAGATTTAGGTAAAGATATTGCCGCAGCAGGTGTATATATCTCTAACTATCTATTCGCATTCTGGCAGATGGATTATCAAAATCTCAGCGCTGTTCCTCCAGTAGTTATTCACTACTGGTCACTGGCCGTTGAAGAGCAGTTCTATCTCTTCTGGCCCTTTATCATTCTTGCCCTGTACAAGCGTGGAGGACGCCGAACAGTCGGAATTGGAATTCTTGCAATCTCCATTGCTTCGTTTCTCTTTAGCTTGTATCAAACTTCTACAGAACCAATATGGGCTTTCTACTCTCTACCAACACGAGCATGGGAACTTGGAGTGGGTGCGTTACTTCTCTATATCCCGCAGCGCATTAGGTTCTCCCAGAACTACCTTTGGATCGCTCTTGCACTCTTTATCTATGGAACTCTTCAGTTCAGAGATAACACTCCATTCCCTGGAACAGCGGCGCTTGTACCCGTGCTTGCGACAGCGATTTCTATTGCAGCGGTACGTTCCTGGCCAAAGGTTCTTAACTCCATCGGAAATCACCGAATAGTGCAGTGGTTAGGCGAGATTTCATATCCGCTCTATCTATGGCATTGGCCCCTCTTAGTTATCCCGGCAATCTACTTTGGTCGCAACTTAACTATCTTTGAACGCTTCCTCGCTGTATTAGTAACACTTCTCTTTGCCGAACTCACACATCGATTTATCGAAGAGCCACTTCGTCACGCAAAACTTCCGCCAAGAACAGTGATTCGGGGAGGCGTTGCTGCAACGGTGATTTCTCTCGCTTTGGGTCTTGCGATAAATTCATCGTATTCAGATATGGTGACGTTGAAGGATGGCAAGAAGATTTCATTGCAAGAAATCATGAAGAAGCCTGCTGTCTATGACGATGGATGTCACGTAAATAATGGTGAAACCACTTCTCCTGACTGCACTTACGGAGTACGTGGATCGTCGCGCAAGATCGTTCTCTTTGGAGACTCTCACGCTGCGCAATGGTTCCCAACACTCGAGAAGCTAGCGCGCGAGCAAGGATTTGAACTGATCTCTCTGACCAAGTCAGCTTGCCCTGGTCCTGCAGTTACGAAGGTAGATACGGGTGAATACAAGAACTCCGATTGCTTTGCGTGGCGTGATTATGCGTACAAGCGAATAAAGTCGATTAATCCGGAGGCGGTTCTTGTAAGCGGATTCCAACACTTCGAAGTCCCATCAAAATATTCAAGTCGTGAAACTTGGTGGCGCGAGGGACAAGTGAAGACTTATAAATCACTTCGTGGAAGCTCAGCACGGATCATCTACATCTCTGACACTCCACACCCAAATAGAGATATACCAAGTTGTATCGCATCAGGAAGCCTTGACCGTTGCAATGGCTCTGAACGTTCAACTCCGATCTTCTCCGCCGGTTATCTAAAAATTGATCCAACTTCTTGGCTCTGTGAACGCAATTGCCCAGGTGTGATTGATGGCGTTGTTGCTTATCGTGATGCCTCGCACCTCTCGGTCGATATCGCACGTGCTCTCTCACCTAATCTTCTGCAAGCTCTGAGGAATCTAGGTGCGCTCAGCAAGACATCTAATGAGCAGAAGTAGTCAAAAAGTGGCAGGATGCCGCCGTGGCTGAATTGGTGTATTACTGCGGAACAATGGATAGCGGAAAATCAACCCTCGCTCTTCAAACTGCGCATAACCATAAGAGCCGAGGACGTTCAGGCCTCATCTTTACAAACAAGGATCGAGCCGGTTCGGGCGTTATTAGTTCACGCTTGGGTTTGAAATCAGAAGCGATTGAAGTAGAACCCGAACTCGATATCCATAAATTTGTCGTTGAGCATCTCTCGATGGGTGATCGCATCGATTACATCATCTGCGACGAAGCTCAGTTCTATCAGCCTGATCAAATCGACGGCCTAGCCAAGATCGTCGATGGACTTGGTATCGATGTATATGCATTTGGAATCCTTGCTGACTTCCGAACGAAACTCTTCCCAGGTTCAGCTCGGCTCGTCGAACTAGCCGATCGCGTAAATACTCTTCAGGTTGAAGCTCTCTGTTGGTGCGGTTCTCGCGCTACACACAATGCCCGCACCGTTAACGGCGTGATGGTCACCGAAGGCGAACAGGTTGTTGTAGGCGATGTAGGTAAGAGCGATGAAATTGCATATGAGGTTCTCTGTCGTCGCCACCATATGCGTCAAGTTACGGCGCGCGCATCGCGTGCAGGTCATATAAGTTCTGATCCCCTCCCATTCAACGAGTAGAAAAGGTCCCATTTATGAATACACGCTCTTATGCAGTGATGGAAGCAAAGAAGCCTCTCGTTCCTTTTGAATTCGATCGTCGCGAAGTCGGAGCACACGACGTCGCTCTGGATATTGCCTATGCGGGTATCTGCCATAGCGATATTCATCAGGCGCGTGAAGAGTGGGGCCCTGCGATATTTCCAATGGTTCCAGGTCATGAAATCGCTGGAACTGTGACCGCCATAGGTTCATCAGTGACCAAGTTCAAGGTTGGCGACAAGATTGGCGTTGGTGTATTTGTTGATTCATGTCGCAATTGCGAAAATTGCAAGCAAGGTTTACAGCAGTATTGCCTCGAAGGAATGACTGGTACTTATAACCAGATAGAACGCGATGGCAAGACTGTTGCGATGGGTGGCTACTCAAATTACTTCGTCATCAATGAAGATTACGCAGTTCATATTCCGGAAAATCTTCCACTCGAAGGTGTTGCACCACTTCTGTGCGCGGGAATCACTCTCTACTCCCCAATCAAGCATTGGAACGTTGGTCCTGGAAAGAAAGTGGCTGTGATGGGCCTCGGCGGACTTGGGCACATGGGCGTTAAGTTTGCGGTCGCAATGGGAGCAGATGTAACAGTCCTGTCTCATTCACCTCATAAGAAGGATGATGCACTAGCTATGGGCGCCCATCACTTCGTTGCGACTAATGATGATTCAGTATTTGCTGAACACGCAAAAACTTTCGATGTAATTCTCAATACTGTAAGCGCCGAACTCGATATCAACAAGTACGTCTCTCTCTTGAAACTGGATGGGACCTTAGTTGTCATCGGTCTTCCAGGTAAGCCTTATGCGGTACATGTTGGATCTCTTCTCGATGGACGCCGCTCAATCGCGGGCTCGATGATCGGTGGCATTCCACAACTTCAAGAGATGCTCAACTTCTGTGGAGAAAAATCAATCGTGAGTGATGTTGAGGTCATTAAGGCTGATTACATCAACGAAGCTTACGAGCGCACAGTTGCAAGCGATGTGAAATATCGCTTCGTTATCGACGCAGCAACTATCTAGCTCTTGCTAGATATTCACTCCTAGATAAATTGATGTAGAACTGTGGCGATTGCTGGCGCAATAATCAGCGCTGGCAATAAGTTAGCAACCGCAATCTTTTTGATATCCAAAAGGCGCAAGCCAATGCCCACAAGCATTAGGCCTCCACAGATAGTCATGGCATCGATTTGATAGGGCTGAAGGACTGAGCCTAAGAAGAGACCGACAAGCGTCCATGCGCCTTGGTAAATCCCTACCGGAATAGCTGAAGCCGCAACTCCCCAACCAAGAGAAGAGGCAAAGGCCATTGCCGCAAAGAAGTCCAGAGATGATTTAAGAATCAATTGATCTAAACCTTCTGACATTCCATCGCTCACACTTCCGAGGATCGCGAGTGGACCAATCACAAAGAGTAGTGACGCCGAAACAAAACCTTCAATGAATGGTCCATCACTGGAAGCTTTGAACTTCTGGCGCAGAGTTTCACCAAACTTATCTAGGCGGGTCTCAAGAGAAAGCGCAGAGCCTATAAGTCCACCGATAAGCATCGCACCTAGTATGACGAGAAGAGTCGAACCCTTTGGTAGTGAATCAATAAAGCTCGATGACCATAGTGGCATGAGCGCTGATGCCGCCCCGAGCAAAGTGATGAGACCCAGAATGTCCGTGATGAGGCTCAGTGATTTCTTGGTTAAACGACTTCCGGCACCGATACCAATGCTGGATCCAATGACAATTGCAATGACATTGATGAGAGTTCCAAGACCTACGAACATTGTTTAACTATAGACTTTCCTAATGAAATTTTCTGACCTTCTTGGTGCTCTCAAGCCACATAAGACAGTACCGATTACTCCTTGGCGGGCAGAACATAGATGGCAGCTCTCCCCTACTCGCATCCTCATACTCTTCTTTGGTCTTGCGATTTTCGGTCTCGGTGATTCACTTCTAGTCCAGGGCAATGTTGGTAATGCGCCATGGACAGTCTTTTCTCAAGGTCTTACTCTCAAAACCGGCATGAGTATTGGTTGGGCCACCTTTGTCATCAGCGTATTTGTCCTTCTCATCTGGATTCCACTCAATGAAAAACCTGGCTTTGGAACTCTTTCAAATATCGTTCTTATTGCAACATTTATCGAAGTAGGAACGCACCTATTCCCTAAACAGAACTCAGTAATTTCCGGAATTGCTTTTTCACTTATTGGAATAGCCATGGTCGGATTTGGTTCGGCGCTCTACATCACCTGCGGGTTGGGGCCAGGCCCTCGCGATGGAGCAATGACTGGAATCCACTACAAGACCGGGATCAGAGTCGGCCGGGTACGGCTGGGTATCGAAGTCGTAGTTCTCATTATTGGATGGCTCATGGGTGGCACTGTCGGTATCGGAACAGCCCTATTCGCCCTCCTAATCGGCCAATCTGTTGCTATTTTTCTGGGAATCGTGGCGCGTTTAACCCGTAAGTAGCGTCTGGGCTCAACTAGCCTTCAGGCATCTTCCCTCGGTCTGTGAGCCGTCATTTCACACGGGGTCGCAAACACCCCCGTTACCAAAATCAGGAAGGTTCGACATGCTCGATAGTTTCTTCAAAATATCTGAACGAGGCTCCACTGTAGGTCGCGAAGTTCGTGGCGGTCTCGTCACATTCTTCACCATGGCTTACATCGTGGCGCTAAACCCACTCATCATTGGTCTGAGCAAGGATGCAGATGGAAAATTCCTCGGTGGTGGAGATGCTCCTAACCTAGCTCTCGTCGCCGCAATGACAGCTCTTATGGCTGGCGTACTAACAATCCTGATGGGTGTTGTTGGTAACTATCCACTCGCTCTTGCTACTGGACTCGGTCTCAACACCTTCGTCGCAGTTGGAATTGCATCAAAGATGACTTGGGCAGATGCAATGGGTCTGATCGTTCTCGAAGGAATCATCATTACCATTTTGGTTCTCACAGGATTTAGAACTGCAGTATTTAAGGCAGTTCCAGCGCAGCTTAAGATTGCTATCTCAGTCGGTATCGGCCTCTTTATCGCGCTTATCGGCCTTGTCGATGCTGGCTTCGTCCGCCGCACAGGAGCTGGTCCAGTACCAGTAACACTTGGCGATGGCGGAACACTTGTTGGTTGGCCAATCATCGTCTTCGCACTCGGTCTCTTCCTCACTATCGGTTTGATGGTCAAGAAGGTAAAGGGAGCGATCCTTATCGGCATCGTTGTGGCTACAGCAGTTGCTGTCTTCATCGAGACAACTTTGAAGATTGGTCCGAACTTCAACGGTGCAACTGGTGAAGTAAATCCAAAGGGCTGGGGACTCAATGTTCCCGCAATGCCTGAAAAGGTTGTTGCAACTCCTGACTTCAGCCTCTTTGGTGAATTCAACCTCTTCGGCTCACTTGATCGCGTTCCATTGATCACTGTGATTCTTCTTGTCTTCACCCTTTTGCTCTCAGACTTCTTCGACACTGTCGGAACAGTTACAGCAATTGGTCACGAGGCAAACCTCATCGATCGTGATGGAAATATTCCTAACAACGATCGTATTCTTCTTGTTGACTCTCTTGCGGCTGTAGGTGGCGGCGTTGGAAGCATCTCTTCTAACACCAGCTACATCGAATCAGCTGCTGGCGTTGGCGAAGGTGCTCGTACAGGTCTTGCATCAGTGGTCACAGGTGTGTGCTTCTTGCTCACAACCTTCCTTGCACCACTCGTAGCAATCATCCCTTACGAAGCAGCTACTCCTGCTCTTGTCATCGTTGGTTTCTTGATGATGACACAGATTAAGGGCATCGATTGGGAAGATTATGGAATCGCAATTCCAGCATTCCTTACAATCATCTTGATGCCATTCACATACAACATCTCAGTTGGTATTGGTGCAGGTTTCGTAACTCACGTTGTGATCCGCTATATCCAAGGGCGTCGCAAGGATGTACATCCATTGCTTCTCTTGGTATCAGGTCTCTTCATGATTTACTTCCTCACATCACCTATCAACGCATGGGTTGGTTAATACAAGAGTAAGTAGAAAGACCCCCACTTCTTTATGAGGTGGGGGTCTTTTCTTTTATAACGTCCAGTCGATGGGTTCTCGACCCTGTGAAATCAAGAGCTGGTTTACCTGGGTAAATGGTTTAGATCCAAAGAATCCTCTATAGGCGCTGAGTGGGCTTGGATGAACACTTTCAACTTTGTTTCTGAAGAATCCTGAAAGTTCTTGAGCTTGCTTCCCCCAGAGAACCGCAACAACGTCTCTCTTACCTAATTCGGCTGCAATGTGATCAGTTATTCGCTGCCAACCGATATCGGCATGGGCGTTAGATTCACCTTGGCGAGTTGTTAGGACGCGATTGAGAAGCAGCACACCTGCGGAGCTCCATTGAGATAGGTCACCGGTGGTAGGCGGCGCAATCCCTTGGTCGTTTTCTAGCTCGGCGAAAATGTTCTTCAAGCTTTGTGGAATCTTCTTCACTGATGGTGGAGTTGAAAATGCAAGCCCCATCGCATTACCTGGGGTTGGATAGGGATCTTGGCCGACAATCACGCATCTGATTGATTCGAGGTCGGATTGAAAAGCTCGAAATATTGAGTCAAAGGGAGGTGACAAATCCTCGCTCGAAATCTTCGAAAGCACATCATTAATGAGTGGACTGATCGGTTCGAAGACCGCTGCCCAGCTAGAGTGCCCGTGCGAAGAAGCGAGATCCTTCATTGCGAACTTCCATTGGTAGCTCAAAGACTGCAGACATATGTTCTGAAGTGATGACTTCATGAATTGGGCCAGAGACAGCAACTACGCCGTTTTTGAGAATCAGGGCGTGGGTGGTTCCGCTTGGAATCTCTTCGATATGGTGCGTCACAAGTATGGATGCAGGGGCGGCAGGGTCTGAAGCGAATTGAGAGAAGCGTTTGAGCAGATCTTCTCGACCACCTAAATCAAGTCCCGCAGTTGGTTCGTCAAGCAATAGAAGTTCCGGATCTGCCATCAGTGCGCGAGAAATCTGAACTCGTTTCTTCTCGCCGTCACTTAGCGTTCCATAATCTCGATCCGCTAAATCTCTGACGCCGAATGTTGTTAAAAGAGAGACCGCACGAGATTCATCCCAGAGGTCATAAGCCTCATTCCAGCGTCCGAGAACGGCGTATGCGGCTGTAAGGACAACGTCACGCACTTTCTCCTCGTATGGAATATCTTCTGAAATCAAAGTACCGCAGATGCCGATGCGATTACGAAGTTCCCAAAGATCTACGCGACCCATCTCCTTATCTAAGACTTTTACCTGTCCTTGCGTCGGGAAGATTCTGGTAGCAAGAATTTGAAGCAGCGTAGATTTGCCGGCACCATTGGGTCCAAGAACGACCCATCGCTCACCCTCGGAGATTGCAAAGTTGATGGGGCCAAGAATGGTGCGAACGCCTCGACGGACAGAAACATCCCTCAATTCGAGGACGCGTTGACTACTCATAGGGCTAAAAGATATATCGTCGAGGTGCAAAATCACTTGCAATTGTCAACCTTAGGGAAGTGATTCGCGATAACCTGCGCCATATGAGCGATGAAAAGAGTGAATTTACCGGCCTAATCCTCGTCTCTGGTATTGATACTCCAGGAATTACACAGGCCCTCTTTGAGGCCCTAGCTCCATTTGCAATCACTGTTCTGGATATCGAACAAGTTGTAATCCGTGAGCGATTGATTCTGACAGTTCTCATCTCGCTCAATCCGGCTCATGCCGAAGCAATTGAGGAAGATCTTCAGCTTTGTGGGCAGAAACTTGGCGTTGATATCGCAACGTCATTCCTTGAACAAGGTCAATCTTCCATTGCTGCAAAGACTGGTTTGGTGCATGTTGTGGCACTCGGCAGTCCTTTGGCTCCAACGGCCATTGCCGCAATCGCATCAGCCATTGCATCTCGCGGTGGAAATATTGAACGAATTCATCGCACTGCGAGCTACCCAATCACCGCTATCGAATTTATCGTTTCAGGTGCGGATCAAACAGAAATCCGCGCATGCCTTGCCGAGGTAACGACGGCACACTCCGTTGATATCGCAGTATCTCCTGGTGGCTTAATGCGTTGGGCTAAGAAGCTCGTTGTCATGGATGTTGATTCAACCCTTATTCAACAAGAGGTTATCGAACTACTTGCCAATAAGGCAGGAGTTCAGGAAAAGGTAAAAGAGATAACTGACTCAGCGATGAGAGGTGAGCTCGACTTCACCGAGAGCCTTCGTGCACGAGTAGCCTTACTCGAAGGACTTCCTGAGTCGGTCATTGACGAAGTTCAACAGGAGATCGCACTTACACCTGGCGCGCGAACACTTGTGAAAACTCTCCATCAACTCGGGCATAGCGTTGCTGTCGTCTCAGGTGGATTCGTCTCAGTTATCGAGCCACTAGTCAAGGAGTTAGGCATTGCCCATTACCGAGCAAATGCCCTTGAGATTATTGACGGGAAGTTAACCGGCAAGGTCATTGAGCCAATTATTGATCGAGCAGCCAAGGCAACAGCACTCAGAGATTTTGCTGAAATCGAAGGCGTACAACTTGAGCAGACTGTTGCAATCGGAGATGGCGCAAATGATCTCGACATGATTTCGATTGCAGGATTGGGTATTGCTTTTAACGCAAAGCCCGCAGTCAAGGCAGCAGCAGCCAGTTCAGTCAGCGCCCCTTATTTAGACTCAGTTCTCTATCTCTTGGGAATTACTCGTGAAGATATTGAAGAAGCTGGTGCGCAGCGAAAGTAATTAGAGTCTGCAGGCGTGAATATCGGTCACAAGAATTCCGCGAGCACCAAGTGCCCACAGTTCATCCATCAAACGATTGGTATCTTTTCGAAGAACCATTGCACGAACAGCTACCCAATCCGCTTTCTGAAGCGGTGAGATTGTTGGGGATTCAAGGCCTGGAGTAATCGCACACGCTTTATCTACACTCGATGTTGGAATGTCGTAATCTAGAAGGACATATTGACGGGCAGTGACAACGCCCTGGAGGCGACGAATGAGGATTTCGAGTCCTGCCGGTATCTCTGAACCTGATCTCTTAATGACAATCGCCTCTGAGACCAAAATAGGTTCGCCAAAAATTACCAAGCCAGCCTGTTTCAACGTGTTTCCGGTGCTCACAACGTCGGCAATAAGGTCCGCCACGCCGAGACGTACACTACTTTCCACTGCGCCGTCGAGACGCACGACAGATGCTGAAATATTCAAATCAGTAAGGTGCTTTTCAACCAAGCCTGGATACGCAGTTGCAACACGTTTGCCTGCGATATCTGCAGGTTGCCATTGCACTGTCGCAGGAGCTGCGAAGCGAAAGGTAGATGAGCCGAAATCGAGTGCAAGTACTTCCTCGGCTTTAGCCCCTGAATCAATCAGGAGGTCACGTCCAGTGATTCCAGCCTCTAGTTCGCCGGAACCAACATAAATCGCAATATCGCGTGGTCGAAGGTAGTAAAACTCAACAGAATTATCTGGATCGGCTAAAACTAGATCACGCGAATCCGTGCGTTGTCTGTAACCCGCCTCTTTAAGAATCGCAATGGATGCATCAGCCAAGGAGCCCTTATTTGGAACAGCTATTCGTAACATCTTCTCCCCTAGCAATTATTAAAGAAACTTATAGATATCAGCAGGCGTTAAGCCTCGTGCAAGCATCAAGGTCTGAAGGTGATAAATCAGTTGGCTGATCTCTTCAGATAGCGCCTCATCGGATTCATGCTCGGCCGCTAACCAGACTTCGCCGGCTTCTTCAAGGATCTTCTTTCCAATGCTGTGCACCCCTGCATCGAGTGCTTCAACAGTGCCTGAACCTTCGGGCCGGTCTATCGCTTTCTGTGCCAACTCTTGCCAGAGCTGATCAAAAGATTTCATGGTTTAAGTTTACTGGAGATGGCTCTCTCGCGAAGAGCATTTACCATCTCGGCAGGATCTTCAGCGTTAAATACGGCACTGCCAGCGACGAAGGTATCAGCACCCGCTGCCACTGCAATCTCAATGGTTTCAAGTGAAATCCCGCCATCTACTTGAAGCCAGATAGGTCGTGAACCAATCATTTTTCGGGTGATTCGAACCTTCTCCATCATTGATTCCATAAATTTCTGACCGCCGAATCCCGGTTCGACTGTCATTATCAAGAACATATCGATGTCGTCGAGGAATTCCGAATATTGGTCAATCGCCGTTCCTGGCTTTACCGCAAGTGCGGCTCGCGCCCCATGGCTTTTAATCCCCTTAAGAGTTGATGAGATATCAGTAGTAGCTTCAGCGTGGATCGTCACACTTGAGGCTCCTGCAACTGCATAATCAATCGCAATCGAATCCACATCGGCCACCATTAAGTGGGCATCAATAGGGATAGGTGAACCGGTAATAATCTTTGAAGCTGCTGCAAAATCAAAGGTGAAGTTGGGAACGAAAATATTGTCCATAATATCGAGATGTATGAAGTCACTGACAGCGGCTATTTTCGCTATCTCTTGGTCAAGGTGATTAAAGTCAGCATTAAGGATGCTCGGCGTTATACGAATGTGCCCACTCATAAGTCCAGCCTAAGCCTTCTTCTTAAAGAGAGCGAGAAACATCGAATCCGTGTCATGCACGCTCGTCCAAAGCGCCATTGATTTATCTCGCACGGCGCCTTCAAGGTTCGTCGGCAAGAAAGGCGCAACATCAATTTGTTCTAGCTCAGGGTGCGCCTTGAGAATCATCTTTACCTGACCAAAAGTTTCAGCAAAGTGAGGGCTGCAGGTTGCATATCCGAAGATGCCATCGGCAGAGAGATTGGCGATTGCCGAATTAGCGAGCTCTAGCTGTAGCTCTGTCAGTGCGCGCAAATCTTGAACAGTTCGGCGCCAGCGAACTTCAGGGCGTCGACGCAAGGCGCCAAGACCAGTACAAGGAACGTCTGCGATAATCGCATCGAAGTTCTGTCCATGTGATGAAATCTCTCGTCCGTCTCCAACCAATACCGGAAACTTTCCTACAACATTCTTCACTAACTTAGCTCGTGCTTCGGAAACTTCATTTGCTACGAACTCTCGACCTTCAACATTACAAATATGAGAGATCAGGGCGGCTTTGCCACCAGGGCCAGCACAGAGATCGAGAACTGTTTTGGCAGATTTAGTTGCTTGTGAGAAGGCAAGAGCTACGAGTTGTGAACCTTCATCCTGAACTCCGGCCTTGCGATGACGAATTAAGTCAATGGAACCAGGTGCTCCCTCAAATTTTGCTCCATAAGGTGAGTATTTAGTTGCTATGGCGCCTTCAGATACAAGTTCTTCCTGAGTTGAAGAGCCAGGCCATGACACAAGTGTCGGTGTTGCCGGAACATTATTTGCTGCAAGTTCTTCCTCAACTCTTGCGTAATCTTTAAGCAGATCAAAGTAGGCAGAGACAATCCATTCTGGATGTGAATACTGGACCGAAAGTCTAGAAACTGGATCCTTCATAGCTAAGACTGGCTCTAGCCACTCTTCTAGAGTTTGAGCACTGACTTTACGAAGGATTGCGTTGACGAATGAGGCCTTCGATTCACCGATGACCTTGCGGGCTAGTTCAACTGTTGCAGAGACTGCGGCATGAGTAGCAACGCGCATTTCGAAGAGTTGATGAACGCCTAATCTACAGATATCAACGATTCCTTCATCAACTTCAGACCATGGTCGATCAGAAACTTGGGACAGAATGTAATCGTGACGTCCTTGCATACGCAAAGTTCCATAGAGAAGCTCAGTGATAAATCCTTTATCTCGCTGTTCGAAGTTACTAGCGTTGAGCGCTTGCGGGAGAAGTAGGTTGGAATATCCCCCGCGACGATTTACTTCAGAGAGTATGTCGTAGACTAAGACGCGAGGTGCATCTGGCTTAGGAGACTTGAAAGAGTCTCGACGCGCCTTAACCAAAGAGTTCACCATCGCTTAAGCGAGCACCGTTGAGCCAGGATTTTGCATCCATTCGGGACTTTCCCGCTGGGGTCAGAAAACCTATTGAAAGTGCTTCCGTGGCAGTCCCCACAAGAAGTTTCTTATTAACTACCTTCATCAAGCCAGGCAGAAGGTTCTCTTCAGAAATGTTCACCGAATCAATCTTTACCACTTCGTTGCGGAACCGAGTCCACGCTCCTGGTAACGACGTGAAAGCTCTTACTTTCTGAGAGATCAATTGGGCATTCAAATTCCAGTCAATCTCACATTCTTCCTTGGAAATCTTCATGGCTCGAGTAGCGCCATCGCTCCTTTGTGGCTCAGGGCGGATTCCAGCTTCGATAGCCTTCAATGAATCTTCGACTGCTTCAACTCCAAGTAGGCCTAACTCTGTAAAGAGTTCATCACTAGTGATATCTGAATCAAGCGCAAATCTCTTCACCGAATAGATCGGGCCTGTATCCATTCCAGGATCTAATTGAAAAACCGTAACGCCAGAGACTGAATCGCCGGCTTCAATGGCGCGTTGCACAGGAGCTGCACCACGCCAGCGCGGAAGGAGTGAGAAGTGAAGGTTGAGGCAACCATGTACAGGTATACCGAGCAAATCTTCAGGAAGTAGTACGCCATAACCAATCGTTAATAGAACATCGATGCCCTCAATGAGAGCTGCTGTCTCAGGAACTGATGAAGGTTTATGGCAAGGAATGACTTTCTCACGAGCCCATTCTGAGATCACGGACTCTTTGAGCGCACGACCCCGACCAGCCGGACGATTAGGCTGTGTGATGACCGAGAGCAATTGGTGCTCTGAAGTAATCAACCAATCCAAAGTGGGAATAGCTACATCGGGCGTTGCCGCCACAATAATTTTCAATTAGAGCCCTCGGCCGAAAGGGTCATGCGGTGAAACCTTGATTTGAGGTTGTGTACCAAGCGAATTAGCCATTCCAAACCAATCCGATTCGCGGATTTCTTTCATGGCTAGCTTCCGATCATCCTCGGAAAGTCGATCAATGAAGAGAATTCCATTCAAGTGATCGGTCTCATGTTGCAGCGCTCGAGCGAGCAACTCTGTCCCTTCAACAGTTATCGGCTCACCATGCATATTGAAACCTTTTGCAACAGCTCTAAATGCGCGAGGCGTTGGGTAGACAAGTTCGGGAAAACTCAAGCAACCTTCGTCGCCATCTTGGAGATCCTCGCTCAAATCAAGAGTTGGGTTAATCAGATGACCTAGCGCTTCATCTACATCCCAAACAAATACTCTCAGAGGGACGCCAATTTGAGGGGCAGCAAGTCCTGCACCAGGGGCATCAAGCATCGTATCTGTGAGATCTTTTACTAATACACGTAGTTCCTTATCGAAATCAATAACCTCAGAGGCCGGTGTAACAAGAACAGGATCGCCAAAGTGGCGAATCGGCATGATTGACATGTGCTTATCCTACTATCGAGATAGTGAATAGGGATCGATGCGAAGAGAAGCAAGAGTCTTCTTAGATGAGCTTCTGCGACGTTGGAATTCGTGTAGCAATGAAATCAACTCCTCACCATCGGCAAGAGGCGTTAAGGCAACTATGCGATCAACGCCACCTTTGAGTTGAGAAGGGCCAAGAAATCTGGTTGATTCGGGTAAGCGAGAATCTTCCTGAGATTTCCTCAAGCCACGCAAGAGCGACTGGGATTCGGAATCAGCGATATCCATCGTAACTGCCCGGGTAAATGGAGGAAGATTCACCTCAAGCCGTTCACGAAGTTCACGTTGGGAAATCAGCGATGGCTTCCAGGCAGAGACAGCGCCAATGATTGGGTTATCTACTGACATGACCAATGCGACCTTACCTTTTTGTGATGCCAGCGCACTGGTTGAAAAGAAGAGCTCGCGGGTGCGTTCGTGGGCCCTGATATCTGCCTGCATAAAGAAGCGCTCTGCTTCGAGAATAACAACGAGGGCATAACCATGAAGCGTGAAGGGAACTGCTCCAGGTGTGGCGATAACCAGTCCGCGCTCTTCATCGAAGTTCTCAATCAACATCTCCGACGTTGACTGGATTACTTTGGCTCCAGGAAAAGCTGCACCTATCTCGTATGCGAACCTTTCACTTCCCCTGCCTAAGAGATAAGGATTCGATCCTTGGCACCAAGAACATTTCCAATCAGGATGTTCTTTGGCGCAAATAGTGCACTCAAGAGATGTTGAGGACGTTCTCTTTACCAACTTGCCGCCACAATCGCACAGAGCGGCGTTTCTGCATTTAGAACAGACGATACTTTGAGAGTAGCCTTTTCGTGGAGCTAAGAAAAGAACCGGTCCTACATTCATCGCCTTGCGAATCTCCCCCATTAAACGACTTGGGATTAGCTCTCCATGAGATTGGGGAAAAGCTGAGACAAGAACTCTTGATTTAGTGGTCGAAAAGTCCATCCACTTATTCTCGATAAGTCGTGCTACCTCAGAGCTCGGCGAATACCCGGTAAAGGATAAATTCAGATCTGACTTCAACGCTCTGAGAATGGCGACATCACGCACATTCCAACCAGGTGAACGCACCTCATAATGTTGCTCTGAACCTTCATCGAAAACGATGATGGATTCGAGATCAGCAATGGGCGCAAAAATGGCACTCCTGGTACCAATCACAACTAAGTTACGTTGGTAACGACACTTGAGGAAATTGCGATATCTCTCAGATCTCTCGAGTGCAGAATCTAGGACTATTGCATTTGGGATGAGAGATGCGAGTCTCTGGACTGCTCGATTATCAGGAACCACAACGAGCGTCGAACCCTTATTTAATGTTCTTTCAATCGTCGATTTCATGAATTCAAATCGATCCACGGCAGGTGGAATATGAATGTAGCTGCGATTTGTCTTACTTCTTGACTTAGAGACAGGATTATCGGTCCAAACCTCTTTATCGACCGAAGCCACTCGAGGAGGAATTGCCGAACGAATTACGTCGAAAGGATGCGCTGCCCACCGATTGGCTACAGCAGCAATCAACTCAATAGTTTCCACCGTAGCAACGCTCTGTGCTGAGATAACTTTTGAAATAGATTTCAAAACCGGTGAGTCTGAAGTGCTCTCTCGTGTGAGCACCAAACCTTCAACTTCTCGACCGTGAAATGGAACTTGAACGCGAACGCCCGTTGAGATGATGTCAGAGAGATTATCCGGGATCAGATAGTCATACCTCTGATCAAGATGAAAGACCCCAGAGTCCACCCAGACCTGGGCGATTGGTAGAACCGATGAACTGCCTTCTGGTTTGAGCTTCGCTATCTCAGCTTTGAGACGAAGTGGCCTCGTAAGTGCCACGTCAATGAAGCCTTCGACTATTTAACGGCTGCTTGGAGTTCTGATACGCGATTGGTTGCTTCCCATGTGAAGTTGGGTAGCTCGCGACCAAAGTGACCGTAAGCAGCAGTCTGTGAATAGATCGGGCGCTTGAGATTGAGATCGCGAATAATCGCTGCCGGACGAAGATCGAAGACAGTTGTTACTGCATTTTGAATCTTCTGAACAGGAACAGTCTCAGTTCCAAAAGTTTCTACAAATACGCCAACTGGTTGCGCTTTACCGATTGCATATGCAACCTGAACTTCGCAACGACGAGCAAGGCCTGCTGCTACAACATTCTTAGCGACCCAACGCATTGCATAGGCTGCAGATCGGTCAACTTTTGAAGGATCTTTTCCTGAGAACGCTCCACCACCGTGGCGAGCCATGCCCCCATATGTATCAACAATGATTTTGCGTCCCGTAAGACCCGCATCTCCCATAGGACCACCAATTACGAAGCGGCCTGTTGGGTTAATGAGCGTGCGCATATCTTTGCGAGGCAGATCAATTTTGGCCAAAACTGGATCGATTACTTGAGCAATGATTTCTGGAGTCAATTGCTTGATGACATCTACTTCTTCTGCGTGCTGGCTTGAGATCACAACAGTATCGAGAGCCACAGCCTTGTCGCCGTCGTACTCAATAGTTACCTGTGTCTTGCCATCAGGGCGGAGGTATGGAAGCGCGCCTGACTTACGAACCTTAGAAAGTTGCTGAGCTAACTCGTGAGCCAACCAAATTGGAAGTGGCATGAGCTCTTTTGTGTCATCGCATGCATAACCGAACATGAGACCCTGATCGCCTGCACCCTGCAGGTCTAATGGGTCTACTGCAGATGAAACTCGGTGCTCAAATGCATCATCGACACCTTGTGCGATATCAGGAGATTGCTGCCCGATAGAGATTGAAACGCCACAGCTATTTCCGTCAAAACCCTTAACGGATGAGTCGTAGCCAATACCAATGACTGTGTCACGCACAATGCCCATGACATCTGCATAACCGTTAGTGGTTACTTCACCAGCAACATGTACCTGACCTGTTGTGATAAGCGTTTCAACAGCGACGCGACTTGTCGGATCCTGATCTAAGAGTGAATCAAGGATTGCATCCGAAATTTGATCGGCGATCTTATCTGGATGGCCTTCGGTGACTGATTCTGAAGTAAAGAGGCGTTTTGACATTGTCCTAACCTAACTGAAGAAGGGCTTCATCGAGTAGTTGGTGAGCTAGCGTGTCTTTGGTGGTCTCTGCCACCTTCTTGGGTTCCTTACCTCGAACCAAGATAAATCCATGAGTTGTCTCGCTATTAAAGATATCTCCCCCGGAAACATCATTGAGATACAGGATATCGGCGCCTTTTGAAACCATTTTCTCCCTGGCTACCTCAAGATTCTCGGAAGTCTCTGCCGCAAACCCAACAATAATTTGTCGAGATTTCTTTGCTGAAATTGTGCGCAGAATATCCGGGTTCTCAACGAGAGCAATACTTGTGAATTCGTTCTTCTTAATTTTCGCATCCGCTATCTGCTCGGGGCGTGCATCTGCAACTGCGGCTGACATCACCAGGATATCTGTATGAGTGAATTCCTCTTCGAGCGCTGAGAGCATCTGTGTTGCACTTTCCACCTTAATTGTCTTTACACCTTCAATATCTGCGAGACTTGAATTAGCAGAGATAAGAGTTACTTGAGCGCCACGTTGCTGGGCAGAGCGTGCAACTGCATACCCTTGTTTTCCAGAGGATTGGTTTCCAATAAATCGGACTGGATCAATAGCTTCACGAGTTCCCCCTGCGGTGATGAGAACTTTCTTTCCAAGAAGATCTGAATGTGAGCCCGTTATTTCCGCGAACTCCCCCAGAATTCGCGATGTTTCAGGGAAACGTCCCTGTCCAACATCTCCTGATGTAAGAGCACCAGTGTCAGGATCCATAACGTGATAGCCACGACGGCGCAACGTTGCAACGTTTGCCTTAGTCGCTGCGTCACTCCACATTTCAGGATGCATAGCAGGAACAATCAAGACAGGTGAATTGGAGGCGAGGATTACATTTGTGAGTAAATCATCTGCGCGACCTGCTGCAATTCTGGCCATGAGGTCAGCAGTAGCAGGTGCAATGATGATGAAGTTCGAGTTCTTCGCAAGAGACACATGGCGAACTTCTTCTACGCTTTCAAAGACTTCCGTAGTTACCTTACGACCTGAAAGGGCTTCCCACGTTGCCGACCCAACGAAGTTCAAACTTGAAGGGGTAGGTACAACAGTTACTCCAAAACCGAGGTCGCGCAGGCGACGCAAAAGATCACAGGATTTATATGCCGCAATTCCCCCACCAACGCCGAGAATTACTTCACGGCCAAAACCTTGCATGGTGGTTTTACCTAAAAATTAGGCGGTTGGTTCTAGATTTTCAATAGTCAAAAGACCTTCGTTGATTTCGCGAAGTGCAATTGACAATGGCTTCTCATGAACGTGTGTATCAACTAGTGGACCAACATATTCAAGAAGGCCTTCACCGAGTTGTGAGTAGTAGGCGTTGATTTGGCGAGCACGCTTTGCTGCATAGAGAACAAGGCTGTACTTAGAGCCAGCCTTATCGAGAAGTTCGTCGATAGGTGGGTTTGTAATTCCATCCATATGTGCGCTCATCTGTACTCCTGTGTTTCGTAGCAATTAATGCTCTGCGGGTCTTGAAGCCTATTTAGGCAGATGCGAATTCTATCAGGGATGCGACTACCCCATCGACCTGGTCATTAATGAGGACTTTATCGAAGAAAGAGGCAGCGGCCATCTCCTCTTGAGCTAAAGCCAAGCGGGCCGCTCTTCGCTCTGGGCTATCGGTGCCGCGACCTTCAAGGCGAGAAACGAGCTCTTCCCAGGTAGGTGGCTCGAGAAAGACGAGTATCGCTTCTGGAACTTTTGCCTTTACTTGCTTGGCTCCTGCGATCTCGATTTCTAGTAGAACGCTTTTTCCCACACGTAGTGAATCTTCGACAGCTTTTCGTGGAGTTCCGTAGCGGTTACCTGCAAACTCTGCCCACTCTAGAAATTCGTTGGATGCAATTGCTGCATCGAATTCTTCATTGGAATAGAAGTGATAGTCGATTCCATTCACTTCATTAAAACGAGGCGCACGAGTTGTTGCGGACACGCTTACAAAGAACGGTGAAGAATCCTTCAACACCTTTGCGACAGTGCTCTTACCGACGCCACCGGGTCCCGAAAGTACGACCAACTTGCCGGGAGTAAGCCCAGACGGAATCTTAAACTCACTTTCCAGAGACTCTAATTGATGTCTTCCAAGTCCCTGTATCCGGCGAGTTAAAGAGATACCAAGACGCTCGAGAATCGATTTGCCTCGAATTTTGCCAACACCATTCATCGATTCAACAAGCTCGAGAACGCGCATTTTCGCGATTGCTTCAACATCTTTCGACATAGTGACCACATCGGTTATTGAGAGCTCACCACTTTTTACACGCGCTTTAACAGCGGCTCTAATCTGACGTGACTCTTTAGCCTTTGTAAGCGCTTGGGCGCGCTCTTCTGGAGTTAGTTGTGGAGGTGCGCCCATGGGATAAATCTAGTTGAGAATCTCGTCAGCGATGAATCGCGCCTTGGCCTTCATTGCCTGCGCCCCATCAGCCCAAGCCTTGGTAATCGGGCGACCAATCACAACGAAGGAGGCTCCAGAGGAGATTGCATCTTTCGGAGTCATGGTGCGCTTCTGATCATCGCTGCCAACTTCTGAGAGAGGGCGAACTCCCGGAGTAATAATGTGAGGAGTTGGTCCTACTGCTGAACGAATTGCCGCGATTTCAAGTGGAGAGCAGACAATTGCTCGCGCACCGGCGTTAACTGACATCTTCGCTAGAGCTACTGCGCTCTCTAGGGCTGGATTTGCATAGCCGATTTCAAAGAGATCCTCTTCTGACAGTGATGTCAAAATCGTTACAGCGGTGACATCAGTAGCAGGGACCGCGTCCACCGCAGCCTTGACCATTGCTCGACCACCAGATGCATGAACAGTCAGGAATCGAGGCTTCAGGTTTTCGATTGCCTTAGCAGCCCCTTGAACCGTGTGAGGAATATCGTGAAGTTTGAGATCTAGGAATATGTCCGCATCAGTCTCGGATTGAATTGCACGGATTCCTTCTTGGCCGAATGATAGAAAGAATTCAAGGCCTAACTTATAAACACTGACAGACTCTTGAGTTGCTGCAACCCATTGCTTTGCAATCTCGATATCTGGTGTATCAACCGCTAGGACGATTGGGGCTTTCATTACGCCTCTTCTCTATGTGCGTAGCCAATTGCTTGTTGCAAAGTGGCAAAACCACGGACAGCAAGTAGGTCACGCAATTCATTCTGAATCTCGATTAGCGCAGATGGGTTTCCAAAACTTGCAGTACCGACTGAAACGCCTGATGCTCCGGCCAAGATGAGTTCAAGTGCATCTCGACCTGATGCAACTCCCCCCATTCCAAGGATCGGAACTGTGGGAAGAGCGGCATGAACCTGATAGATGGCACGTACCGCAACAGGCTTAATTGCTGGGCCCGATAGTCCACCTGTCTTGCCACCAAGATGTGGTCGCATTGAATCGATATTGATTACCATGCCTAAGACCGTATTGATAAGCGCAAGTCCATCAGCGCCGGCATCGACTACGCCTCGCGCAATCGACGGCAAGTCCGTTACATCAGGTGAAAGCTTCGCGATGATGGGTAAATCACCACCAATTGTCTTTCGCACTCCATCAATCACGCGCCTCGACGCATCCGGATCGCATGCAAATACAAGGCCCCGATTTTCAACGTTTGGGCAAGAGATATTTACTTCAACAGCGCTGATACCTGAAACAGATCGAAGTTTACGGGCGAGCGTTGAATACTCTTCCACTGTTTCACCAGCAATAGAAACGATCACTCGGGCCTTCTGCTCTAATAACCAAGGAACATCGTTCGCCAGAAATGAATCAATCCCGGGACCCTGCAGACCGATTGAGTTCAACATTCCTGATGGAGTTTCAGCCATTCGTGGCGTAGGACGTCCGTGTCGGGGCTTACTCATCACAGACTTGGTGACAACAGCGCCAATCTGGTTGAGTGGGAAGAACTGAGCTAACTCTTTACCGCTACTTGCGCAACCACTGGCTGTAAATAACGGAGCTGGAAACCATGCATTACCAAGAGTCGTAGACATATCCACCGGAAGCGTCATGCGAGTGCCTCCGGAACTTTGCCGACAAGATCCCAACGAACATTGGCGCCATCCATCACTGGCCCATCGATACATGATCGCAGCATCGATGTGGTTCCATCGTCAATCCGCACTGGCAATACGCAGGTCATGCAGATACCGACACCACACGCCATAGATTCTTCTACGGCACATTGATGAATTACTTCGGTCTCAGCGACTAAGGCAGTGATTGCTGAAAGCATCGCCATTGGACCACATGAATAGATAACATCAATATTGCGATCTCGCACGATATCTAGAAGATTCTCAGTTACGCGGCCGGTTTCACCCATAGAACCATCTTCAGTGTAAATCTTTAATGAGTTAACTGAGCGCTTTCCTTCCATCGGTGCATAAATCTTTGTACCGACACTTGCACCCAACAACATATCAACTTTGCATCCACGGCCTTTAAGAACATCTGCAAGTCCGAAGAGCGGAGCAGATCCGTATCCACCACCTATGAGAAGAGCGTTGATTGGTTCGGTTGGAATTCCAAAGGCAGTTCCAAGGGGTGCAATGATGTCTATCTCAGCACCCTCTTGTTGAGAACAGAGCCACTTACTTCCTGAACCGTGTGGGGCAACAATTAACTCCATTGTGCCGCCGTATTGAGAATTATCCGCAACTCGAGAGATCGCGAATGCGCGACGCAAAATCATCTTGGATGTATCGCCACCAACTCGTATTGCAACAAAATTACCTGGACGACAACTCTTAACGATGTCTCCAACGTTGAGAAGAATCTGGTGATAGGCACCAATACGCTTATTTGAAACGATGGTCACAACCTGCTGAAGTGCGCTCTTGTTGATAGTTGCCATTAGCGTTTCAACCACTCTTGAATTGGAGAAACACTTAACTCGCCCGCTTGCAAGGCTTTGATTCCCTCAACTGCAGCACTGAAACCAGCTGTCGTTGTGATGATAGGAATAGATCTCTGAACAGCAGCAGTACGAATAGCCCACCCATCAGCTCGAGTGCCACGTCCTACGGGAGTATTGATAACAAGATCAATATCACCTGCGTTGAGCATCTCGACAATTGTCTTCTCGCCCATCGGTCCAGTCCCTTGCGAATTCTTTCGGACAACAACTGTTGATACTCCGTGCTTGGAAAGAAACGAAGCTGTTCCATCGGTTGCAAGGAGTCTAAATCCCAGTGCTGATAATCCTTGCGCAGGTGCAATTCCGTGCTTCTTATCTTTATCCGCTAAGGAGATGAATACAGTTCCTGACTTAGGAAGTGGTCCAAAAGAACTTATCTGCGATTTTGCATATGACTCACCAAAAGTTGCTGCGATGCCCATAACTTCACCCGTCGAACGCATCTCAGGTCCAAGTACCGCATCAACACCACGTCCATCTGCGCGACGGAAACGGTTCCACGGAAGCACAGCTTCTTTGACGCTAATTCCCTTTGCAATCGCGTCACCTTGAGCGGGTAGTAGACCTTCTGCGCGCAACTCTGCAATTGTCGAACCAAGAGAGATACGGGCTGCAGCCTTTGCGAGAGGAACGCCTGTTGCTTTGCTGACGAATGGCACAGTGCGTGATGCACGTGGATTTGCTTCGAGTACGTAGAGAACTTGATCAGCCATCGCAAATTGAATATTAATGAGTCCGGAAACCCCAACGCCTTGTGCAATCTTTAACGTTGCTTCACGGATCTGCACTCTTTGCGAATCCGAAATCGTCATAGCAGGCAGAACGCATGCGCTATCCCCCGAATGAATTCCGGCCTCTTCAATATGTTCCATGATTCCGCCTAGGAAAAGTTCAGCGCCGTCATAGAGCGCGTCAACATCAAGCTCGATTGCAGAATCTAGGAAGCGATCAACCAGTACTGGATGATCCGGAGTGATGTCTGTCGCGCGGGAAATGAAGCCAGAAAGTGCATCGTCGTCGTAAACAATCTCCATACCGCGACCGCCGAGAACGAAACTTGGACGAACCAGAACTGGATACCCAATACGTTGTGCGATGGAGAGGGCTTCCATTTGAGACGAAGCCATTCCGAATTCAGGTGCAGTCAATCCTTGGTCCTTAAGAACTTGACCAAATGCACCTCGCTCTTCAGCTAAGTTAATTGCATCCGGGCTTGTTCCAAGAATTGTTACGCCCGCAGCTTTGAGGCCTGCTGCTAAACCAAGAGGCGTTTGCCCTCCAAGTTGTGTGATGACACCTAGAACTGGACCGGCCTGCGACTCGGCGTGAACAATTTCAAGGACATCCTCGAGGGTAAGTGGTTCGAAGTAGAGGCGATCTGAAGTGTCATAGTCGGTAGACACAGTCTCCGGATTGCAGTTAATCATGATGGTTTCGTAATCTGCAGCTCGTAAGGTGAAGGAGGCGTGCACACACGAATAATCGAATTCGATTCCTTGCCCAATTCGGTTAGGACCACTGCCAAGAATGATGACAGCAGGCCTTGTTCGTGGACGAACTTCTGTCTCTTCTTCATAGCTCGAGTAATGGTATGGAGTGAAGGCTTCGAACTCCGCCGCGCAAGTGTCTACGGTCTTGTAAACGGGACGAAGATTTAACTGATGGCGCACTTTGCGAATATCGGCCTCAGCTATTCCGCGGATAGTTGCAATCTGAGCATCTGAGAAGCCCGTTGATTTTGCTAACTTCAAGAGATCGAAGGTGAGCTCACCTGGTTCGGCTACAGCCCTCGCTACATCGTTAATGATTTCGATTTGGCGCAAATACCAACGGTCTATCTTGGTCGAAGCGAAAACTTCATCCATCGTTGCACCAAGCCAGAGAGCGCGCTGAACCTGCTGGAGTCGATATTCAGTCGGCATCTTCATTGATTCAAGAAGGTTGGCCTTTTCGTCTATTGAACGAGCATCGGTGAAAGTGAATATCGCTTCCTTACGCTCTAGCGAGCGAAGTGCCTTCATGAGAGCTTCAGGGAATGAGCGCCCAATTGCCATGGCCTCACCAACGCTCTTCATCGTTGTGGTTAAGCGTGGATCAGCATCCTGGAACTTTTCAAAAGCAAAACGTGGCGCTTTCACAACAATGTAATCGAGCGTTGGCTCAAATGAAGCAGGGGTGACCTGCGTGATGTCGTTCTTAATCTCATCAAGCGTGTAACCAATCGCTAATTTCGTTGCGATCTTCGCAATTGGAAAACCAGTTGCCTTCGAAGCCAATGCACTTGATCGAGAGACGCGGGGGTTCATCTCAATCACGATGATGCGACCAGTATCAGGGTTTACGGCAAACTGAATATTGCATCCACCCGTATCAACACCAACTTCTCGAATGATTGAGATCGATAGATCGCGAAGCTTCTGGTATTCAACATCAGTAAGCGTCAGCGCTGGAGCTACAGTGATTGAGTCTCCGGTGTGAACTCCCATTGGATCGATATTTTCGATACTACAAACGATAACGACGTTATCTACCTTGTCGCGCATTACCTCAAGTTCGTACTCTTTCCAACCAATGATTGATTCCTCAATGAGAACTTCAGAAGTTGGGCTATGACGAAGTCCAGCACCAGCTATCTGACGCAGCGTCTCCTCATCAAAGGCGATCCCTGAGCCAAGACCACCCATGGTGAATGATGGACGAATGACAACTGGATAACTTAGTTGCGCTACCGCGCCCATCACATCATCCATTGTGTGACAGATAATTGAACGGGCGGATTCTCCCCCGACTTTCTCAACAATTGCTCTAAAGAGTTCTCGGTTCTCGCCTCTTTCGATTGCCGCCACATCAGCGCCAATCAACTTCACGTTGTATTTATCAAGCGTTCCGGCTTCAAAGAGACCAATTGCCGCATTGAGTGCAGTTTGGCCACCAAGCGTTGCAAGAACAGCATCTGGACGTTCTTTAGCGATGATGCGTTCAATGAATTCAGGAGTAATCGGCTCGATATATGTTGCATCCGCAAATTCAGGATCGGTCATGATTGTTGCAGGATTTGAATTCACCAAGATGACACGAATGCCTTCAGCCCGCAGAACTCGACAAGCTTGCGTGCCAGAATAATCGAATTCGCATGCTTGGCCAATCACAATCGGGCCTGAACCGATAACGAGGACGCTCTGAATCGATGAATCGCGCGCCATTAGAGGGCCTCAACTTTTCTTGGGTAAGCAACCATTAAGTCAACAAATCGATCGAAGAGGTACGCAGCATCATGGGGACCAGCTGCCGCTTCCGGGTGGTACTGAACGCTAAATGCACCGCGTTCGGTGAGTTCTAAACCTTCGACAACTCCATCATTGAGGGAAACGTGAGTGACTTGGCCGGGACCATAAACAGTCGAGAAACCTGAATCGGTTGGAGCTTGAAGTGCAAACCCGTGGTTATGCGCAGTGATTTCAACTTTGCCAGTTTTACGATCTAAGACAGGTTGATTAATTCCGCGGTGTCCAAATTGCAATTTATATGTTTCGAAGCCAAGTGCTCTACCAAGAATTTGATGTCCAAAGCAGATGCCAAAAACGGGAATCTCTTCACCAAGAACTTCGCGCACCAAATCAATGGTCTCTGTCATAGTTGCTGGATCTCCAGGGCCATTGGAAAGGAAAACCCCATCCGGATTAATTGCTTGGATATCTGCAAAAGAAGAGTTGTATGGCATGACATGAACTTCAATCCCACGCTCAGCCATGGCGCGGGGTGTAGCGCCCTTGATTCCAAGATCAAGAGCTGCAACAGTAAATTTCTTCTCACCGATTGCTGGAACAACATATGTTGAATCCGTTGAAACATCGTCGCTCAAGTAAGCACCGCTCATTGCTTGTTGCTTGCGAACCTCAATAACCATCTCTTCGCGAGATAGTTCAAGTCCCGAAAAAATACCAACGCGCATGGCACCTCGATCGCGCAAATGCCGTGTAATAGCACGAGTATCAACGCCCTGAATTCCGACTATTCCTTGGCTAATTAATTCAGCCTCTAGGTCATTCTCGCTTCGCCAATTGCTTGTCAGAGTCGAAGGGTTTCGCACGACGAAACCAGCAACCCAATACTTCCTAGATTCATTGTCGTACGCGTTGACGCCAGTATTACCAATATGAGGCGCAGTCATCACAACAACTTGCTTATGATAGGAAGGGTCTGTCAGAGTCTCTTGATATCCCGTCATTCCTGTTTGAAAGACTGCTTCACCAAAAGTTTTTCCTGTAACTGCCCATGAAGTTCCCTCAAAGATTCGTCCATCATCGAGTACGAAGAATGCTTTACTCATGAACGACCCCCTTCAAAAACAACTTCACCGTTAAAGATTGTTGCCACAATCTGGCCTGGCAGCTCCATGCCATGGAACGGAGTATTGCGACTTCTTGAGGCTACTAGGTCTCTATCGACCCTGAACAGAGAGGTTGGGTTCATCACAGCGATATGAGCAGGCGCTCCAACCTTGAGTTCTTGCCCGTGGTTTTCATAAAGGCCGATGCGCGCTGGTGCATGGCTCATACGTTCTGCCACAGTGGCCCAATTAATAAGACCAGTTTCAACCATGGTCTTATTCACGATGCTGAGCGCAGTCTCTAGTCCGAGCATTCCAAACGACGCCTCTTGCCATTCGCACTCCTTGGTTTCTGCAGGATGTGGCGCGTGATCAGTTGCAACAATATCGATTGTTCCATCGGCAAGAGCCTCGCGAAGTGCCATCACATCTGCTTCAGTGCGAAGTGGTGGATTTACCTTAAATACCGGATCGTAACTGCGGGCAAGTTCATCCGTGAGAAGTAGGTGGTGCGGAGTAACTTCTGCCGTCACATTTATGCCACGAGCCTTTGCCCATCGGATGATTTCAACACCACCGGCTGTAGTTAAGTGACAGATATGTAAACGAGCTTGAACGTGATCAGCGAGTAGAACGTCGCGAGCAATAATCGCTTCCTCAGCGATTGCTGGCCAGCCTTTGAGGCCAAGTTGAGATGAAACAATTCCTTCGTTCATCTGTGAACCTTGAGTAAGACGAGGTTCCTGGGCATGCTGTGCAATGACACCATTGAACTTCTTCACGTATTCGAGGGCGCGGCGCATAACCAAGGGATCAAAGACGCAATGTCCGTCGTCACTGAAAACTCGAACGCGTGCAACCGAATCAGCCATCGCTCCAATTTCCGCGAGGTGCTCACCTTCCAATCCGCGAGTAACTGCTCCGATTGGAAAGACATCAAGCAAACCTGTTGATTGTCCGAGGCGATAAACCTGTTCTACGACTCCAGCTGTATCTGCAACCGGCGATGTATTTGCCATCGCACTTAGCGCCGTAAAGCCACCTTTGACACCAGCATGTGCCCCAGATTCAACAGTCTCGGCATCTTCCTTACCTGGTTCACGTAAGTGAGTATGTAGATCTACAAGGCCTGGAAGGAGAACTGAATTCGAAGCATCGATGACTCGGGCGCCTTCTGCCGCAATTTTCGATGAAACTTCGGCGATTTTTCCATCCTTAATTAGAAGATCGGACTTCTTTCCATCTGGCAGCGTTCCTCCTGAGATGAGAATTGTAGAACTCATTCTGATGCTCCAATCTCTTGAGACCCTGCGAGAAGTAAGTAAAGAATTGCCATTCTGACGCTGACTCCGTTAGTAACCTGCTCGAGAATTACTGAACGGGCGCTATCGGCGCTATCGGCTGTGATCTCAAGACCACGGTTCATCGGCCCTGGGTGCATCACAATTGCAGAGGGTTTCATCTTCTTGAGGCGATCTTTATTGAGTCCGAAGTAGCGCGAATATTCACGAGCATTAGGGAAGAAAAGTTCGGTCATTCGTTCCAATTGAATTCGAAGCATCATTACGGCATCCACTGATTCGATTACTGAATCGAAGTCGTAGGAAACTTTAACCGGCCAGGATTCAACTCCGACGGGAAGAAGTGTCGGAGGAGCAACGAGTGTTACCTGTGCACCAAGATTTGTTAATAAGAGAACATTTGATCGAGCAACGCGTGAATGCAGAACGTCACCGACGATTGCTACATGTAAACCAGTGAGGTCATCTCCCCCATGTGCCAAATGCCTGCGAATGGTGAAGGCATCGAGTAGTGCTTGGCTTGGATGTTCGTGCGTTCCATCACCGGCATTAACAACAGATCCAGTCATCCACTGACTGTCTGCTAAGCGTTGCGCAGCACCAGAAGCGCTATGACGAATGATGACCGCATCTGCTCCCATAGCTTGCAGAGTTTGAGCAGTGTCTTTCAGGGATTCACCTTTGCTAACACTTGATCCTTTTGCAGAGAAGTTGATAACGTCAGCAGATAAACGCTTTGCTGCCGCTTCGAATGAGATGCGAGTTCGCGTGGAATCTTCAGCGAATAGATTTACGATTGTGCGACCGCGAAGAGTTGGTAACTTCTTCATTGGACCATCTGAAACTCTTGCGAGTTCCTCTGCAGTGTTGAGAATTTGAAGTGCTTCGACTTTACTGAGATCTGAGATAGAGAGAAGGTGGCGCATTACTTCCCTCCCTCTTCGAGTGAAACCGCATCCACGCCATCAAGTTCAGTGAATTGCACCTTGATGATCTGAGTTGGCGAAGTAGGAAGATTCTTGCCTACATAATCAGCCTTGATAGGAAGCTGTCTGTGTCCGCGATCAACCAGAACAGCTAACTGAACTGTCTTTGGACGACCTATTTCGCCGAGCGCATCGAGAGCAGCACGAATTGTTCGGCCAGAGAAGAGAACATCATCAACCAAGATGATGTTGCGATCTTCGACCCCGAGTGAAGGAATGGTTGTGGGCATTAACGCTCTAGGTGGTCTCATCCGTAGGTCATCGCGATGAAGGGTGATATCTAAAGTTCCCGATTGGACCGGTTTGCCTTCAATTGCTTCGATGTTGGCAGCTATACGAGCGGCGAGATGAGCGCCTCGTGTAGGAATTCCTAGAAGAGTGATTGAGTCCGAACCAGAGTTACGTTCGAGGATCTCGTGGGAAATGCGGGTAATAGCTCGGGCCATATCTGGCGCCGGCAGGGCAAGGCTCATGTAAATCTCCTTCCCCGCCTCGCAGGACGGGTCGTTAAAGGATGTTGGCGGGAGTTTAGCACTTAAGTTCACCCACCTGTGGATAGGCAAGACAGGTGTGGCTAGGGCTGACATACCGTCACGCAATGAATACACAGGTAACCATCCAAGAAGTCTCATCAAAGCTACGCGCTATCCGAACCGCGAAATCGCTCTCCCTGAGCGATGTTGAACTATTGAGCCGAGGCGCTCTCAAGGCGGTCGTTTTAGGTTCCTATGAAAGAGGCGCCCGAACACTCAGCGTCAAACGCGCCATTGCGATTGCAGAGCTATACCAAGTCCCGATCTCTCAGCTCTTCACAGATGAGAAACCCATCGAGTTGTTAACTTCCGGGAAAATCGTTATAGATCTCCGCGCAATCAATAAGCGGGCCCATGACTCTTCGCATCCTTCAAACCTTCGGTATCAATTACTAGCCCGCGTAGCTCAAAGAATTGTCCGCTCTCGCCAAGATTGGAATGGCGAAGTGCTTTCTTTGCGCCAGGCCGATCTGGAAACTATTGGAATCCTCTTTGACGAGCCAATTTCGACTGTTCTGACCTGGTTAGAAGATGAACGAACTCTTCTCAAGATACGAGAAGGTTAGATAGCGATGCTTTCCTTGATTGATGAGATGCGGCCGAGTACTCCGTGGATATATCCAGCAGACTCATCTGTAGAAAGTTCTTTTGCAAGAGTGAGAGCTTCATCGATGGCGATACCATCATCGAGATCAGAACTCCAGACAATCTCGTAAATACCCAAACGCAAGATATTTCTATCAACTGCTGGAAGACGATCCATATCCCAACCTTGGGCATAGGTCGCAATCAGTTCATCAATCTTGCGCTTGTTATCAGTTACCCCTGCAATAAGTGTCTTAGTAAATTCGCGGATAGGACGTGCATCCGGACCTTCTTCGACGACATCGCGGAGAGCGAGAAGTTCAGCAGCTGAAGCGCCACGGATATCAGCCTCGTAGAGTAAATCCAGAGTCTGTTTGCGGGCTTTACTGCGGGCTGACACTAGTTGGCGCGACCCTGGTAAGAGCCATCACGAGTATCAACAAGAACAATTTCATCCTGCTTGATAAAGAGTGGCACTTGAATCTGAATTCCAGTTTCAACCGTTGCAGGCTTTGTTCCACCGGATGAACGGTCTCCCTGTAGTCCTGGCTCTGTGTAAGTAATCTTAAGTGGAACTGATGCAGGAAGATCAATATAGAGCGGATTTCCTTCGTGGATTGCAACGATTGCCTCAGTATTTTCAAGCATGTACTTGGCTGCTTCTCCGACAGTTGCTTCTGAAATTGTCATTTGATCGAAATTCACGTTATCCATAAATACGAAATCGTCACCCTCCTTATAGAGGAAGTTCATTTCACGCTTTTCTAGAATTGCAATCTCAACCTTGACGCCTGCGTTGAAAGTCTTATCGACTACCTTGCCAGTCATTACCTGCTTGAGCTTAGTACGTACGAATGCAGGACCTTTGCCTGGCTTTACGTGTTGGAATTCAACGACTGTCCATAACTGACCTTCAATGTCGAGGGTCATGCCATTCTTGAGATCGTTTGTTGTTGCCACGGTAACTCCAGTTCATGCCTTCGCCTATCGAAGGTCAATAGAGAACGGAGTTTACAGTATGAAATTAGGCGACTAGCGCCTTGAGCGCAATAAGCGCCAGAACGTAAGAATTTGGTCCGAAACCACCGATAGTTCCATTGGCTACTCCAGAAATTACCGATGTATGACGGAACTCTTCACGTGACAAAGGATTGGAGAGATGAACTTCAATAAGAGGAGCCTTGACCAACTCTGCTGCATCTCGAATCGCATATGAATAGTGAGTAAATGCTGCAGGATTGATAATCACTGGAGTGCTGGTATCTGCAGCCTCATGAAGCCAGCCAATAATTTCTGCTTCATCGTTACTTTGGCGAACATCAGCTTGAAAACCATGAGTCTTTGCAGCACCTTCAATATGTGAAACGAGGGCTGGATAGGTCATATCTCCGTAAATTGAAGAATCGCGAATATCGAGTCGACCTAAGTTGGGACCATTAAGAACGAGAACCTTCATTGGCAAAGCCTCTCATATGCTGCATGGAGCGCGCTTTCATTTGGGTTCTCAAGTCGCTGTGTCTTTCCGATTTCGGAGATCACAACGAATCGCAAAGAGTTGCCTCGGCTCTTCTTATCGAGCTTCATCGCTGCAAGAAGCTCTGGCCATTCTGCGCCTTGGTACGTCACTGGAAGTCCAAGAGCGGCCAAGGTGTTGATGTGCAACGATCGAAGTTCAGGGCTAATGAGATTGAGCGCCTCTGAAAGATAGGCGATGTAAGCCATTCCAATAGAAACACATTCACCATGACGCAATGAGTATTTCGAGAGAAGTTCAACGGCATGACCAAACGTATGGCCATAATTGAGAACCTCTCGATCGAAACTTTCTTTAAAGTCGCCTGAAACAACAAGGGCTTTCACGGCCACTGAACGTTCAATCAATTCGAGAGTGACTTCTCGCGAAGATCGGATATCTGCAAGTGACTTAAATTCAATTAGATTAAGAATCTTTTCATCTCGAATAAATCCACACTTAACGACCTCAGTAAGTCCTGCCGCGAAATCGCGATCAGAGAGAGTCTCTAGCCAGATTGGGTCAATCAACACCGAAATTGGAGAATGGAACGCACCGATCAAATTCTTACCATAATCACTATTGATGCCCGTCTTTCCACCGACAGCTGCATCCACCATCCCGGCAACGGTTGTTGGTACTGCTACCCAATCGATTCCTCGGAGCCAACTTGCTGCAAGGTAACCTGCGAAATCTGTTACTGCTCCCCCGCCTATTCCCACGATTAAATCGGTGCGAGTGAAACCTGCAGCGCCTAACCAATTCCAAGCTTGAGATAGAACCGTGGCTGTCTTTCCTGCTTCACCGTCTGCGATAGGCAGATAGAAGTATTCGGTATCGCCCGATTCGAATGTAGGAATACGATCTTTCATCGATTCGCTGAAAACTAAGGCAACGCGAGTTCTTTCCTTCGATAAATCAATTAACTCTGTCTTGTAATCAACGTCTACATAAACATCATATTCTCGATCAGCACTTACATGGATTCTCTTCACTTAAGAACCTCCTGGATGAGGGCAACAATCTCTGACTCTGTCTTTTCATTTACATCAATGACACAGTCGGCGATTGATTCATATATAGGTCGGCGTGCTTCCATAAGAGTCTGCCACTGACCCCGTGGGTTATGCAGAAGCAATGGGCGATCTCGATTGAATCCAATACGAGGAGCAACCGTTGCGAGGGAGATATCTAAATAAACAACGGGAGATGCGATAGCTCTGAGGGCTGATTGCGCATCCATTGAAATAGGTGCACCCCCACCAAGAGCAAGAACCGTGTCATCCGAAAGAAGTTCATCTCGTAGGACTTTCTTCTCGAGAATACGGAATTCGTCTTCGCCGTCTTCCAAGAAGATATCCGAAACGGTTTTCCCAGCACGTTCCTCAATGACATGATCTGTATCGCGAAAAGTGATACCCAAATTACTGGCTAAAAGTTGACCAATGGTTGTCTTTCCGGAACCCATTGGACCAATCAGAATGACGCGAGGAGCCATAAGCTTTACTTAAAGCGAAGATTCTTCATATAGGACTCGTAATTACGACGAACTTCTTGAACTGAATCGCCACCAAACTTCTCGAGTACAGCCTCTGCCAAAACAAGTGCTGCCATAGCTTCTGCAACAACGCCTGCAGCTGGTACGGCGCATACATCAGATCGCTGGTTAATGGCCTTTGCCGCTTCACCAGTCTTCACATCAATGGTGTCGAGAGCTTTCGGAACAGTGGAGATTGGTTTCATCGCAACTGATACGCGCAGGATTTCACCATTAGACATTCCGCCCTCGGTTCCTCCGGCGCGATCTGTGCGGCGGTGAATTGCTCCATCAGTTCCGCGTTCAATCTCATCGTGTGCGACAGAACCGCGACGTGTAGCTGTTCGGAAACCGTCGCCGATTTCAACTCCCTTGATTGCCTGTATTCCCATCATTGCAGCTGCTAGTCGCGCGTCCAATCTGCGATCCCAATGAACGTGCGATCCCAGACCTGGTGGCAAGTTGTAAGCAAGTACTTCGCATACGCCCCCAAGTGTGTCTCCGTCAGAGTGTGCAGATTCAATTTCAGAGATCATGAGCGCACTTGTTGCAGGATCAGAACAACGAACTGGATCTTCATCAATTCGATTCATATCCGTTGACTTCGGAAGTTCGTAACTTTCAGGGATGCGAACCGAACCGATTGATACTACGTGGCTCAAAATTGTGATGCCGACAGCCTGTTGGAGGAAGTTACGTGCGATTGCACCAAGTGCAACTCGTGCCGCTGTTTCACGAGCACTTGCACGCTCAAGGATTGGTCGCGCATCATCAAAATCGTATTTCTGCATGCCTACAAGATCGGCATGTCCTGGACGAGGGCGAGATAGAGGTGCATTTCGAGCGAGGTTTTCAATCTGATCTGCAGGAACTGGATCCGCAGACATGACCTTCTCCCACTTTGGCCATTCACTATTTCCAACTTGCACTGAGATTGGTCCGCCTTGTGTGGTCCCTAAACGAACTCCACCAAGAATGGTGACCTTGTCTGCTTCAAAATTCTGTCTTGCGCCACGTCCGACACCGAGACGGCGGCGAGCTAAATGAAAATCAATATCCTCAGTTGTGATTGCAACATGAGCAGGCATTCCCTCGATGATTGCCGAAAGGGCCTGACCATGAGATTCACCTGCTGTAATCCAACGCATGAGCCTATTCTTGCAGATACCGAGTGATTCTCGCTCATCTTTAGATGCCGCTCAATGGCGCTAAAACGAGAACGGCGCCACAAAGTGCGGGTGCAAAGGCGATTTCTCCGCGCATTGAACGATTTCGAATGAGTTGAACCAAGACGAGTAATGCAGAAACCGCCAGAAGGGCAGATAGGTAATTCAATAATTGGTAACTCGGGACAACGAAATTGAGAAGGATTATGGAAAGTTTGGAGTCTCCGTAACCACATCCGGATATCAACGTGAAGATGAGGACCATGCAGGAGCTCACGACGAAAACCTTCAAACTGAAGTTGAGCCTATTTTCGGCTATCGAGACGAGCACGAGAAGTAGAAGTGCTGAATTTGGTATGCGATGGGTTCGGATATCAAATGCGGCGATGAATACGAGTAGCGATGAGACAAACACTCAGAGAAGATAACGAGGTTATCACTTCTCATTTACTGCCTGTGAATTACCGAGCAGCATTTCGCAACAGTGGACGAATATGGTCTGCAAGCCCCGCAAAATCCAGAGGCTTGCCTAAAACAATCTGAAGCTGATCAATGCCCTGATACAACAAAAGTTCTAATCCATTGAGGACGGTTCCACCGCAATCACTCCATCGTTGCGCTAGTTCAGTAGGCCATGGTTTGTAAATGACATCAAAGAGTGTGGCTGGAATTCCAGGATGCACAGAATTTGCAAGAAGATCTGCAGCTCCCGCTGGAGTCGTATTCACAACTAAGTCATAGTTGTTGAAATCTACTTCGAGGTTCCATCTGTGATATTCGAAGTTTGCATGAATTACTGCGGACTCAAGAGCCTCTTGTCGCACGCTGGAGCGCCCAAGCACATGAAGATTTTTTGTGATGGAATCTAGCGCACCAGCAACAGCACGTGCAGTCCCACCAGCTCCGAGAATGAGGACCGATTCAAAATCATGTAGACCGGCATGAGCAAGAGCGGCCACGAGACCGCTTCCATCGGTACTTGTGAGTGACCACGCACCATCGCGATTGATTAAGGTATTCCCGGACTGAATTCTTCGAGTGAGATCATCTGCATCAACATCGAGAGTGAGAACTTCCTCCTTAAGAGGCATAGTCAGCGATAGGTAATCGAACTCAAAGCCATGTGTTTGTACAAAATCTTGCAAAGTACCCGACGTGACTTCAATAGCAGAGTAAGTGCCTTCAAGGCCAAGGAAATCAAAAGCAGCTTTATGTAAAAAGGGAGATAACGAGTGGGAAATGGGAGACCCTAATACTGCGCCTTTCATCACTCTTTACTCCTAAATTTGCCTGCTCGTAAATTCTTCTTGTATTCGATCTTCCAGTCATTGAACTGGTTGATATCGCTGGTATATCTGGTATCAAATGGCGCAACAGTGATGAAATATAGCCAATCACCTGAAGCTGGGTTGACTGCGGCGCGCAGAGCATCTGCACCAGGGCTATTAATCGGACCAGGAGGCAATCCGTATTTACGGTATGTGTTGTACGGTGAATTGAGCAAAGTTGATTGGGTGCTGAGGAAGATGCTTCCCCGCACTTTCTTCACGTAATGAACAGTTGAATCGAACTGAAGTGGCATACCTTTGACGAGTCGGTTGCGGATCACCTGAGAAATCTTGGCGAAATCCTCAGTATTTCCTTCAGCCTGAACTAGTGACGCAATGATCAGTAATTGTTGCGGAGTGAATTTCTCCCTTGATGAGTAGAACCCGGCCGCCTTCATTTCCTTTGAAGCTCTATCAATCATGCTTTGCAGAGCCACCTTCGCTGATGTATCCGTTGCAAAACTGTACTGAGCTGGGAAGAGCAATCCTTCTATGGATGTGAAGCCCGATGGCTTTGTGACACTTCTTAGGGCGCTAGCTACATCCGATTTCGTAAACTTAGCTTCGTAGAACTGAGGGAGAATTTCAGATAACCAAGCGCCTTCAAAAATATTGATAAGCCCGGAAATCCGCGATGAATCTAGAAGCTGATTGAGAGCTTCTGTCGCACAAAGGTTGAGATCAATCCTATGGTTACCAGGTGCGACTTTTTGGGAGCGGGGGTCTCCGACTGCAACCCGAAAATATGCCTCAGAAGATTTCACGACTCCAGCAACAAAAAGAGACTGAGCGATTTCCGAACCTGATTCACCTGATGCAATGTTTATATTGGCCGTGGTCTGCGCTGGCGAGCCACAAGGGAAATCGGGTGCAGAGTTTCCGGGAACCCTCACAAAGTGGAGCGAAAGCGTCATGACCGCAACTAGGCCAAGCGATACGAGAGCTCGAAAAAGAGTTGAGTTATTCCAGAGTTTCACTCAGTAGCCCTTGTTCCAATATCGCAACGGCAGCCATCGCATCGATAAGTGATTTTGAATCACGGATCGATACTCCGGCTTCTTTCAATTTCCTCTGTGCGCTCACTGTTGACAGCCTCTCGTCAACTAGTTGAATCGGAAGGCTTGTAATCGATCGAATCTGCTCTACAAAAGCTTCGACCTTCTCAATGCTCTCCCCCATTTTTCCGGACATATTGAGGGGCTTACCAATAAAGATTCGAATTGGTTCATGTTCAGAAAGAAGCGATGAAATCTCAGTGATGAAGCTCTTCGACTTCGTTTCTATGACACAAAGAGGTGAAGCAAGGATTCCGTCGGGATCGCAGAGGGCGACCCCTGTTCGCACATCTCCATAATCGAAGGCGATACGTCGGCCTCGCATATGCGTTACTTACCAGATATGGAATCGGCGATAGCGAGAAGAGAAGCCTGAGACTTTGTTGCATCTGTTCCGCCACCTTGTGCGAAATCATCTTTACCGCCGCCTCCACCACCGAGGATGGTTGAACCAATCTTTACGAGCGCGCCTGCCTTAAGACCAGTTGCTTTTGCTGCATCACTTACCGCAACCACGAGAACAGGCTTTCCATCGTTGGCGCTAATAAGTGCAACGACAGATTGCGGTGCTCGAGCTTTGAGGTCTAGTGCAATCTTGCGAAGATCATCACCAGTTATTCCGTCTGGCAGAACGGCAGTGACAGTCGTTGTTCCATTAAGCACTTGCGCAGAATCAGCAAGGACTCCGATTTGACCCATCGCCTGCGCAGAGCGAACCGCTGCAAGTTCCTTTTCAATATCTTTAATCTTATTAAGCAGATCAGAGATGCGTTCAGGAAGCTCTTCAGTACGAGCGCCCTTAATGATCTCGGTAAGTGAATTCAAAAGTACATGTTCGCGAGCCAAGAACTTATAGGCGTCGACACCAACAAGTGCTTCAACTCGACGAACGCCAGCACCTACTGATGATTCGCTGAGCAGCTTCACTACGCCAAGCTGACCTGAACGTTCGACGTGAGTTCCGCCGCAGAGTTCGCGAGCCCAATCACCAACGCTGACAACGCGGACTTGATCTCCATACTTTTCGCCGAAGAGCGCCATAGCGCCAATCTTCTTTGCAGCATCTTGAGTCATCGTTTCAGCGGTGACTGCCAAGTTATCGAGCAAAAGTGCGTTGACGCGAGATTCAACTTCGTTGAGAACTGAATCAGGGACAGCGCCAGTTGATGGGAAGTCGAAACGGAAACGGCCCGGTGAGTTCTCAGAACCTGCCTGCGTTGCAGTTTCTCCAAGAATTTCGCGGAACGCCTTATGCACCATATGTGTTGCGGTGTGAGCGCGTGAAATAGCGTGGCGACGTTCCATATCAATTGCAGCAAGCGCTTGCGATCCTGTAGTTACTTCGCCAGAGATAACGCGACCACGATGAACAGAGAGTCCGTTGACGGGGGTCTGAACATCTTCAATCTCAACAACTGCGCCATTGGAAAGCGTGATGCGACCGCCATCTGCAAGCTGCCCGCCACCTTCTGCATAGAACGGTGTGCGGTCTAGAACAATTTCAACATCTTGACCAGAGTTAGCTGAAGATACGCTCAAGCCATCGACAAGAATTCCATTAATAACTGATTCAGTTTCATTAAGCGTGTATCCCACGAATGAGGAAGCGCCCTTTGAATCTGCAATCTTCTTATATTCAGAGAGATCTGTGTGTCCACTCTTCTTCGCTTTCGCGTCTGCCTTTGCGCGATCGCGTTGTTCGCTCATGAGGCGGCGGAAACCATCTTCATCTACTTCAAGGCCCTCTTCGCGAGCCATCTCGAGAGTGAGATCAAATGGGAACCCATAGGTATCGTGAAGTTTGAAGACTTCTTCTCCAGGAAGAACGTTCTTCTTTGTTGATTTCAACTGTGTTGAAGCCATATCAAAGATCTGCGTTCCGGCCTTGAGAGTCTGAAGGAATGACTCTTCTTCAGCAACTGAGACAGCGAGGATGCGCTTTTGATCTGCAATAAGTTCAGGGTACTGAGGTCCCATTGCACCAATTGCCGCAACAGTGAGTTCAGACATGATGGGATCATTAACGCCCATTAAACGCATATTTCGAATGGTACGGCGCATCATGCGACGCAGGACATAGCCACGGCCTTCATTACCTGGAGTAACCCCGTCGCCAATCAACATCGCCGATGTTCGTGCGTGGTCTGCAACTACGCGCAGTGAAACATCTGTGTTCTGCGACTTTCCATAATTTACGCCGGCGAGTGCAGATGCTTTCTTGAGAATCTGCATTGTTGTATCGATTTCATAGATATTTTCTACGCCCTGCAATAGCGCTGCAGTTCGTTCGAGACCTAAACCTGTATCAATGCTCTTTGCAGGAAGTTCGCCAAGGATTGGGTAGCCATCTTTACCGCCACCTGCGCCTCGTTCATTCTGCATGAAAACGAGGTTCCAGACTTCCATGTAACGGTTCTCGTCAGCAATGGGGCCGCCTTCGACTCCGTATTCAGGTCCGCGATCGTAATAAATTTCAGAGCAAGGACCGCAAGGTCCTGGAACACCCATCGACCAGAAGTTATCCGCCATATCGCGGCGTTGAATACGTTCGCGTGGAATACCAATCTTCTTATGCCAAATATCAGCCGCTTCATCATCATCGAGATAGACAGTTACCCATAGACGTTCCTCGGGGAAACCATATCCGCCATCTGCGACAGGACGAGTGAGAAGTTCCCAAGCGAGTGAGATTGCGCCTTCTTTGAAGTAATCGCCGAACGAGAAGTTTCCGCACATCTGGAAGAAGGATGCGTGACGAGTTGTCTTTCCCACTTCATCAATATCAAGGGTACGTACACATTTTTGAACAGATGTTGCACGCTTATATGGTGGCGTTACTTCGCCGAGGAAGAATGGTTTAAATGGAACCATTCCAGCGTTAACAAGGAGAAGGTTTGGGTCATCAGCGATAAGAGATGCCGAAGGAACAACGGTATGTGTTAAACCTTGACGGTTCTCAGATTCAAAGAAGCGCAGCCAGCGCGAACGGATCTCGGCGGAATCCACTAGTCAGATTTTTTCTTCGACTTGCGGCCCTTGCTGAGAGTTGCAGCGCCAAGAAGCGCTCCAGCAACTCGTCCAGTAGGACTTTCCATAAAACCAGTGGTCGCGCCAGTCACCTTGGAAGTAACTTCTTCAACGTTCTTGGTGATCTTTGCAAAACTTTCGAGAGGGCCGTTGATCAGCTCGAGTGTACGAGTTGATTCATTGAGGAGTGGTGTTGTGTCATCGGTGAAAGCCTTGAGCGAGGTCTTTGCTTCATCGATGAACTTACTGACTCGAAATACTGTATAGGCAACCGCTACGGCGATCACGAAGAGTGATGCTGCCGCAATAATCGTTGCAATTCCGCCTGGACCCATGTTGTTAGCCTACCTGACTTACTCCTTTGGAGGAGTCCAATCAATGGCAGCTTCCTTTCGTTGCGCAGGAGTAATTGGAGTTGGTGCACCAGTAAGAGGGTCACCACCGCTTGCAGTCTTAGGGAATGCAATTACCTCACGGATTGAATCAGAACCGGTGAGAAGTGCACATACGCGATCTAGACCTAGAGCAATTCCGCCATGCGGAGGTGGACCGTAGTTAAATGCTTCGAGCAAGAATCCGAACTTGCTCTGCGCTTCTTCATCTGAAAGACCAATGACGGTGAATACATCTTTCTGAATATTGCGATCGTGAATACGAATTGAACCGCCACCGAGTTCAGTTCCATTGAGGACGATGTCATATGCGTAAGCAAGTGCAGTTGCGGGGTCCGATTTAAAAGTAGATGCGAATTCAGGCTTTGGGCCAGTAAATGGGTGGTGGACTGCAGTCCATCCCCCGTTATCAGTCGGTTCAAACATTGGCGCATCGACTACCCAAACGAATTCCCATGCTCCTTGATTGATCAAGTTGCAGCGCTTTCCAATTTCAAGACGCGCTGCACCGAGAAGCTGTTGAGAGGATGAGCGATCACCAGCGGCGAAGAAGATTGCATCTCCTGGCTTTGCACCAACGAGTGCCGCAATTCCTGCTTGTTCTTCTTCAGAAATGTTCTTTGAAACTGGTCCGCCAAGAGTGCCATCAGCATTAACGAGAATGTATGCAATTCCCTTTGCGCCTCGTGCCTTTGCCCAATCCTGCCAAGCATCGAGTTCGCGACGTGGTGAATCTGCTCCGCCAGGCATAACAACTGCGCCTACATATGGCGCTTGGAACACACGGAAAGGAGTTGCCTTGAAGAATTCAGTGACTTCCGTTAATTCGTAACCGAAACGAAGGTCCGGTTTATCTGAACCGTACTTATCCATCGCATCTGCATAGGTCATATGTTTGATTGGAGTTGGAATGTCGTACCCGACAGCTTCCTTCCAGACCTTGACCAAAATCTTTTCGGCAACAGCCAAGATATCTGCCTGGTCGATAAATGACATTTCGATATCAAGCTGAGTGAATTCAGGTTGGCGATCAGCGCGGAAATCTTCATCGCGGAAACAACGAGCGATTTGGTAATAACGTTCCATACCGGCGACCATCAAGAGCTGCTTAAAGAGCTGCGGAGATTGTGGGAGTGCGTACCAACTGCCTGGCTGTAAACGAACAGGAACTAGGAAGTCGCGCGCACCTTCAGGAGTTGATCGAGTGAGGTACGGAGTCTCGATCTCAAGAAATTCAAGGCTTTCCATCACGTTACGGATTGCAGATGTCACCTTCGAACGAAGTCGAAGATTCGCAGCTGGACCTTCACGGCGAAGATCGAGATAGCGATAACGAAGGCGAACTTCTTCAGAGATATCAACTTCACTCCCGGAATCGACAGGAAATGGAAGAGGTGCAGACTCGCTGAGGACCACAACATCATCGCCCATGACTTCGATTGCACCTGTCGGAATATTTGAGTTTTCATTACCTGTAGGACGTAGCGCTACCTCACCAGTAATTTGAAGGCACCATTCGGCGCGGAGTTGCCCGGCCATCTTCTCGTCACGAATAACTACTTGAACAGAACCAGTTGCATCGCGGAGATCGATAAAGGCAACTCCGCCATGGTCACGTCGACGCGCGACCCAACCAGCGAGCGTTACGGTCTGGCCTGCGTGGGAAGCGCGAAGTGCTCCTGCATCCTGATTTCTTAACATTGTGAAAAGCCGCCTTTAATTGAGGGTGGATTACAACGAGAGAGCTCGCTGCAATTCCTCCTGTAATTGGTCAATCTTAACGGAGGTTATTACTCCATCAGACATTCTCTTGAGATCAACAGCTCCTGCGCTGAGTTCGGCTTCACCTAAAACGATGACAAAGCGCGCTCCCGACTTATCTGCTGCCTTCATGGCTCCCTTAAGGGCTCGATCTCCGAAGGCAATCTCAGTTTGGATTCCAACGTTTCGTAGATTCGCCGCAATAACCAGAGTCTGCTCTTTTGCACCCTCACCGAGTGGAATGATGAAGAGATCGGATGTGAACACTTGGGATGGAACTGTCGATTCAGCAATGGCTGCTAATAGCGCACGATCTACTCCAAGACCAAAACCGATTCCAGAAAGTGATTGCCCACCCAGAGTTTCCATGAGGCCGTCATACCGTCCACCGCCACCAATGCCACTCTGTGCACCGAGATCAGGATGTACGAATTCAAATGTTGTGCCTGTGTAGTAATCCAATCCTCGAACCATTCGTGGATTGATGACAAATGCAATTCCCATAGCGGTGAGATATTTCTGCACAGCTGCAAAGTTTGATGCGGATTCGGGCGACAAATAATCAAGAAGCAACGGAGCCTTTGCCATGGCAGCTTGCATATCAGGTCGCTTATCATCGAAGAGACGCAACGGATTGATTTGCGCACGAGCCGCTGTGGCCTCATCCAGATCTAGAGTTGCAATATATGAAAGTAGATCCACGCGATGAGCTGCGCGTGATTGCGCATCTCCAAGGGATGTAATCTCGAGGCGATAGTTCTTGAGTCCTAAGTTCTTGAAACCGCGATCAGCAATAGCAATAACTTCTGCATCAAGAGCCGCATCCTCGGTACCAATCGCTTCGATGCCTACTTGGTAGAACTGTCGATAGCGACCGGCCTGTGGTCGCTCGGCGCGAAAGAACTGACCTGAGTACCAAACCTTGACCGGAAGTTGTCCGCGATCAAGATTCTGTTCAATGACTGCACGCATGACGCCAGCCGTGCCTTCAGGGCGCAGAGTAATTGAACGACCACCTCGATCTTCAAATGTATACATCTCCTTAGAGACCACGTCTGTAGATTCTCCAACTCCTCGGCTAAAGAGATTGGTATCTTCAAAGACTGGAAGTTCCATCAATTGATAACCGGCGTTCTTCGCAGGCGCGATCAACTGCTCGCGAACCCATTCGAATGACTGGGATTCAGGAGGCAGATATTCGCGTACCCCTTTGGGAGCTTGGATCTTCTCGAACTTCATGAAGTTAATTCTTTCAGATAAGGGTTGTTTTTTCGCTCGAATTTAATCGTGGTCTCAGGTCCATGTCCCGTCAGAACGCGTAAATCATCAGAAAGTGGCAAAACCTTTGTCTTGAGAGTCTGCATCATATCTTTTGCACTTCCAGTAGGTAGGTCAGTACGTCCTATCGAGCCTGCAAAGAGAACATCTCCGCTAATCAGGATTTCGTCATTGATGGTGAACATCAAAGATCCTCGTGTATGACCAGGTGCATGGATTGCGGTGATATTCATATCGAGTAACTGAAGAGTTGAACCATTCTTCAGTTCTTGCACTTTCTTTGGTTCAGTGAAGTTCATGCCTTGAAGTTGCGTTATGAATTGTTCGCCGTGTATTCCGGCTGGATCTGCGATAAATCTGCGGTCTTCTGAATGAATGTACGCAGGGATGTCGTAACCATCTGCAAGAGGAGTTATAGAAAAGGTGTGATCTAAATGCCCATGAGTCAGAAGTGCCGCAACTGGCTTGAGCTTATGCTCTTCGATAATCATCTCGATCTCGTGGGAAATGTCAGGCATGCCCGGGTCAATGATGATGCACTCGGAGCCTTCAGAAGGGGCGATTACCCAGCAATTGGTCGCAAACATAGGTGCCGGAAATGAACGAACAAGCATCTATATGACCCAATTTCTAGCGTGGATTTACGACTCAAGGATGCACAGGGTACCTTTGACCACGTAAACACTCGCACATATCAACGAAGGTCGCGTTCACAACGAACCGGCCGACGCGCTGAAGGGGAAAAGCCATGACCGATATCAATCCAACTGCTCTAGCTCAAACACACTCCACACCAAGTGCTGCATCTGCACTAGTCGGAGACCCTTCACGATTTGGTCGCGTTGCCGAAGATGGCACTGTTTTTGTTCGAACTAATGATGGCGAGAAGCCAGTTGGTTCATACCCAGGAAAGACTGCCGAAGAAGCGCTCGCTTACTTCGTCCGTAAATTTGAAGCCCTCGCTTCCGAGGTCGCACTCACAGCAGCGCGCATCACAAGTGGTGCAATGGTTCCGCAAGATGCGTATGAAGCGGTGAAGAAGCTTCGCCAGCAGGTTCGCGAACTCAATGGTGTTGGCGATCTCGACGCACTTGCTGCATCTGTTGAACAGATTGAGCCACTTATCGAAGGTCATCGCGAGGCATATGAGGCGAAGAAGGCTGCTGAATCCGCAGCTAAGGCTGCCCGTCGCGAACAGATTCTCGTGGAAAAAGAGAAGATTGTTGCTGAAGCTGAATCACTCGCTCTCTCAGAGAATTGGAAGGTTACTGGAGATCGCCTTAAGGCGCTCCTCGATGAGTGGAAGGCCGCTCCTCGTCTCGATAAGAAAGCAGACGCTGATTTCTGGAAGCGATTCTCAGCTTCACGCAATAAGTTCGATAAGCGTCGCCGCACTCATTTCGCTGCGCTAGAAGCAACCGCTGGCAAAGTTTCTGAGGCAAAGACTGCAATCATCGCTGAAGCTGAAAAACTGGCAACATCAACTGATTGGGTTGCAACTGCTCGTCGTTTCAAGGTTTTAATGGATCAATGGAAGGCAGCAGGTCGTGGCAAGAAGGGCGACGATGCAAAGATGTGGGCTCGCTTTAAAGCAGCTCAGGATCAGTTCTTCACCGCTAAGAATTCAGATCTTGAAAAGCGCGAAGTCTCAATGGCTGCAAACCTCATTAAGCGCGAAGAGCTCATCGTTCAGATCGAGGCGCTCGTTCCATTCACTGATGTGAAGCAAGCTAAGAGCGCGTTCCGCGAACTCATGAATTCTTGGACGAAGATCGGCATCACCAATCGCGATAAGCGCGCAGCTCTCGATGCTCGTGTTTCTAAGGTTGAGGATGCAATCAAGGAAGCCGAGGCTGAGATCTGGCGTAAGACAGATCCAACAGCGAAGGCTCGTGCAGCTGAAGTTGTTAAGCAGCTATCTGACTCTATTGAAAGTTATGAGAAGGCTGCTGCTAAGGCAAAGGCTGCAGGCAATGAGAAGAAGGCTAAGGAAGCCGCTGAATCTGCTGAAGCTCGTAAATCATGGCTTGCAGAAGCCCAGAAGCATCTCGCTGAATTTAACTAGGCGTTAATTCTTAGGTTCGATAGACGTCGTAGACGCCTTCGATACCGCGCACAGCTGCCAATACTGAATCAAGGTGCTTGGCATCTGCCATTTC
>JBJONB010000002.1:0-76808 GCA_046052045.1 Actinomycetota bacterium
CCACTGCCGATGCGTTAGTTACTGGAATTCCTGGAATTTCACTCGCAGTTCAAGTTGCAGATTGCATTCCATTATTGCTTCATTCAGATCACTCCGTTGCAGCCGTGCACGTGGGTCGCAAGGGACTGGTTAATGGCGTTGCACTTGCTGCCATAGAAGTAATGCGCGATATGGGGTCTACAGAGATCACGGCAATCATCGGACCTTCTATTTGCGGAACTTGTTACGAGGTTTCACAATTGATTCACGACGAAGTTGTTTCCCTACATCCGGCTGCAAGTGCAAGGACGTCGCAGGGAACCCCAGCACTCGATCTTCCCGCCGCTCTGCGCGTTGTGCTGGGTGGCGCTGGCATATCTATAGTTGATGAATTCAGGTGCACGCACGAGAATTCTGATCTCTACTCGTATCGTCGCGACGGAGTTACTGGGCGCCAAGCAGGAGTTATCACGCTATGAACCGCCGCGATGAGTTAGCTACCAATCTCGAAGCTGTGAAGGCGCGAATAAAGAACCCTGATGTCACCTTGATTGTTGTGACCAAGACTTACCCAGTCTCTGATGTTCAGATTCTCCATGAACTAGGTGTCAGAGATTTCGGTGAGAACCGCAATGAAGAAGGCCTCGAGAAATCCGCTGCAGTGCAGGGGCGATGGCATTACCAAGGAGAAATTCAGAGTCGAAAGCTACGAGACATCGCACAATGGGCCGATGTCGTTCATTCACTAGATGATGCAAGTCATATTTCAAAGTTATCCAATGCAGCAACCAAGCCGCTCGATATCTTCCTTCAACTTTCACTCGATGGCGATCCATCTCGTGGGGGAGTCATTGAATTTGAACTTCCTGCCCTTGCAGATATCGCACTTGCCTCATCCAATCTTCACCTCGCTGGGTTGATGTGCGTGCCACCGGTTGCTGCAGACCCACGATCCGCCTTCATTGAAATCGCTGCTATTCATCGAAGATTTATCACCAATTACCCGGATGCCACCGCCCTTTCTGCTGGAATGTCAGGAGACTTTGAAATTGCCATCGACTGCGGTGCGACACATATCCGCGTAGGTAGCTCAATCCTCGGCTCACGCTCCGTGCGCTAGTAACCTAGCCATATGTCAGCACTCAATAAAATGATGGGCTTCCTTGGCCTCGTCGATACAGATGAAGAGACCAACGTTTCCGAGGTTTCACAGCGCGCAGCAGTTGCACGTCCAACCCGCGAACGCACAGGAGTAACAGTTCTAGGTTCTCACCAACCTGCACATCCAGTTGCTTCACAGCCTGCGATGATCGAAGAACCAATCTCTTCATACAACATCATCACTCTTCAACCACGTTCTTATTCAGAAGCTCGCAAAGTTGGCGAGTATTACCGTGAAGGAAATCCCGTCATCATCAATCTCGATGATATGGAAGAGTCAGAGCGCAAGCGTCTAGTCGACTTCGCAAGCGGTCTCGTCTTCGGACTTCACGGACGCATCGAACGCATCAGCCTTAAGGTCTTCCTTCTCTCGCCAGCAAATGTCAGCGTGAGCAATGAAGATAAGACAGCTGCGCAAGCTTCCTTCTTTAACCAGAGCTAATACACATGCTCTCATCGCTTCTCGTACAGCTTCTTGGACTTTTTAAGTTAGCACTCTTCGCGCGCATCATTATTGATTATGTTCGAATGTTTGCGCGCAACTGGCGCCCCAACGCATTCTTCCTTGCAATCTTTGAAGTGATTTATTCAATCACTGATCGCCCAATGAGATTTGTTCAACGCTTCGTTCCACCGCTTCGCCTAGGTGGCGTAGCGATTGATCTCTCGTTCATCGTGTTGCTAATTGCAGTCAATTTTGCTCAGACCGCAATCAGAATAATTCTCTAGCTTTCTAAGCTTTCGAGAGAATTACTCCAACGCTTAATTCGTTATCTCCAGCAACAACTGCTGCGTCAAATTCGAACGAGAGCGCCAGCACTTCATCGGAGATATGAGCAGCATGGCTTGCAATCACATCAGCTAATTCCGCAGGAGCGCTCCAGCGCACAGAAATGCGGTCAGAGATATCAAAGCCATCGCTCTTGCGACGCTCTTGAATTAAGCGGATGACTTCACGAACATTTCCTGAAGCGATCAGCTCTGGAGATAGAGCCAGATCAAGAGCAACGCTCTCACCATCATGGCTTGCCACCATCCAGCCGCTCTTTGGAACTTCAGTGACTACTAAGTCATCGATATCAATGGCGAAATCACCCAGTGTGGCTGATCCGGTAGAGCGCAGAACCTTTACAAGAGCGGTTGCATCAGCTGCAGCAACTAACTTTGCAACATCTTGCACAGCCTTGCCGTATTTAGCGCCGAGTGATTTGAAGTTTGCCTTCACTGAGATATCCACTAAATCTCCGTCAGCGTTGGCGATATCTTCGAGCTCGATCACATTGAGTTCATCAGAGATCTGAGCCTTCATATCTTCTGGAAGAGAGGCCCATCCTTGCGCCGAGATAAGTGCGCGCTGAAGTGGTTGGCGAATCTTGATTGCTGATTCTGCGCGTGCTGAGCGACCCAACTCGACAACGCGTCGAGTCATCGCAACCTGCTCGTTCAGTGCAGCGTTAATGAGAGATGAATCTGCAACAGGGAAGTCAGTCAGATGCACTGAGGCAACTGCAGATATATCCGCTGGGCGAACCAATACCTGCCATGTGTGTTCTGCGATAAATGGAACCATCGGCGCCAATAGCTGAGTCACGGTCGTAAGGCACTCATGCAAAGTAGCAAGAGCTGCAACATCGCCATCCCAGAAACGTCGGCGTGAGCGACGAACATACCAGTTTGATAGATCGTCAATAAAGCGAGCAAGAACGCGACCTGCAGTCTGCGAATCAAAGTCGTTATATGCCTTATCTACTTCAACAATCAGCGCATTGAGTTCACTGATGATCCATTGATCCATCATGGAACGCTCGCTCAAAGCTGGGCTCTGCGAAAGTTCAAACTTAGATGCTTCTGCATAGAGAGCATGGAATGAAATGGTGTTCCAGTAGGTAAGTAGGGTCTTTCGAACAACATCAGAGATTGCATCGTGGCCAACGCGACGTGCAGACCAAGGTGAACCAGCTGCCAACATGTACCAACGAACGGCATCTGCGCCATGTTGGTCCATAAGCGAAATAGGTTCAAGAACATTGCCGAGGTGCTTACTCATCTTGCGACCATCTTTATCCAAGATGTGACCAAGACAGAGAACGCTCTTGTAAGAACTTTCATCGAAGACCAAAGTTCCAATAGCCATCAATGTGTAGAACCATCCACGAGTCTGATCAATTGCTTCACAGATAAAGTCAGCTGGATACGCAGCCTTGAACTTCTCTACTGAACCTTCCTTATGCGGATATCCCCACTGAGCAAATGGCATCGCGCCTGAGTCATACCAGCAGTCGATAACTTCAGGCACGCGGTTCATAGTTGCTGAACATTCGGCACATGCAAAGGTGATGTCATCAACGAATGGACGATGTGGGTCCATTGCACTGAGCTCTTGTCCTGCAAGGGCGCCTAGCTCTTTGAGCGAATCAACACAGACTTCATGCTTATTCTCGCAACGCCAGATAGGAAGGGGAGTGCCCCAGTAACGATTACGCGAGAGCGCCCAATCAATATTGTTTGTGAGCCAATCGCCATAGCGACCGGTCTTAATTGTTTCTGGATGCCAATCTGTCTTCTGATTCTCGCGAATCAATTCATCTTTAATTGATGTAGTGCGGATATACCAAGATGGTTGCGCGTAGTAGATCAAAGCAGTGTGGCAACGCCAGCAGTGAGGGTATTCGTGCTCATATGGTTGATGCTTATAAAGAACGCCGCTTGCCTTTAGTTCTTTCACGAGCGGCTTATCCGCCTCCTTAAAGAACATTCCACCAACGACTGGCACATCTGAAAGGAACGTTCCATCGGGTGCAATCGGGTTCACAACAGGTAATCCATAAGCGCGACATACCTGTAGATCGTCTGCACCGAATGCAGGGGATTGGTGAACAAGCCCTGTCCCATCTTCAGTAGTGACATAGGTAGCCAAGACAATGAAATGTGAATCAGGAATTTCAAGGTAATCAAATGGGCGCTTATAGGTAGTGCGCTCTAAATCCTTACCCTTAATAGTCTTTAGGATTTCGTGCTCTCCGGCGACCTTGGAAAGTAGAGGTTGTGCAACAACGAGGATTTCACTTACTTCTTCAACGGTTGCCTTCACCACTACATAATCAACATCTGGGTGAACTGCGACCGCGGTATTTGAGACAAGTGTCCATGGAGTTGTTGTCCATACTAAGAATGATGCGCCAAGGTCTGCGAGCTCTCCTGATGTTGCAGGAAAGCGAACGAAGACAGAAGGGTCGGTAACTGTTTCATAGCCTTGCGAAAGTTCATGATCTGATAGACCTGTTCCGCAACGAGGGCAATATGGTGCGACGCGATGGTCTTGTACAAGAAGACCTTTCTTCCAAATCTCCTTAAGGCTCCACCAGACGCTCTCTACATATTCAGGAGCCATCGTCCAGTAAGCCTGATCGAAATCAACCCAGAAGCCCATTCGCTCTGTCATGGTGGTAAAAGCATCAACGTGTCGAGTTACAGATTCACGACACTTATCGTTAAAGGGTGCGATTCCAAACTTTTCAATATCGCCCTTGCCGGAAAAACCTAACTCTTTCTCAACAGCAATTTCTACAGGGAGTCCGTGACAATCCCATCCAGCTTTACGAGTGACGTACTTTCCCTTCATTGTTTGATAACGAGGAAAGACATCTTTAAATACGCGCGCCTCAATGTGGTGAGTTCCGGGCATTCCGTTAGCAGTAGGAGGGCCTTCATAAAATGTCCATGGAGTTCCATTGGCACGTGATTGCATGCTCTTCTGGAAAATCTCATTCTCGCGCCAGAAATCTAGAATCGAGTGCTCCATCGCAGGAAGGTCGATTGCTGCTGGGATTGCGCGAAATGGTGATGACATAAAAAATCCTCCAAGAAGTTAAGAACTTCTGGAGGGACGAAATCTGGCGACTTCGCGGTACCACCCGCCTTGTAGCTTCAGCCTTGATGCTGGAGATACCTCTTTATTACTTACATCCGGCTAGTTCTACCCCGCCACAGTGGCGGATCTTCCAGCGTGCTCCGAAGGTGATGGCCTCATCAACGCACTTTTCCTGCAAGGTCTTGCTCGCAAAGTCTAAACCATGCGTGGCAAAGTTGGTTACGAGGGGAAAAACGCATAAGGTGCGCGGCGTGCCAGGAAAAAAGATTGTGAAGAGGGCGGCTAAAAAAGCCCCTGCCAAGAAAGCGCCTGCGAAAAAGGTCGCTAAGAAGGCTCCTGCTAAGAAGGTTGCAGCGAAGAAGGTCGCTAAGAAAGCACCTGCAAAGAAGGTTGCTAAGAAAGCGCCCGCTAAGAAGGCAGCTCCTTCAAAGAAGGCGCCAGCTCCAAAAACTTCTGTAGCAAAGTCACCAGGTCGCCCTTTCCCATCAAAGATTGGTAAGACAACTCTTACGGTAGATGAAAAATCTCAGACAGTTTCTGTCGCAACAGTTGTTGCACCTACTGCAGCACCTATCGTTGAAGAACGCCGTTTAGTAATGCCACCTCCACCGCGTCCGGTAAAGAGCGGAAAGAAAGTTGCACCACTGAAGCCAATTAAGGCAGCTCCTACTCCTGTTACTGCAGCTGAAGGTGAAGCGCCTTGGACCGCTGCAGAGCTGAAGACAATTCGTGCTGATATTGCAAAAGATCTCGAACGTCTTCGCCACGAGCTCGCACTCGTCGAAGCAGAGATGGATGACCTCATCGCTGATTCTGGTGAAGGCGCTGGCGATGATCAGGCAGATTCTGGAACAAAGACTTTCGAACGCGAACATGAAATGTCACTCGTGATTAATGCTCGCGACATGGTGTTGCAGACAGAACGCGCTCTCGAGCGAATCGATGCAAAGTCATATGGATACTGCGAAGATTGCGGTTCTGCAATTGGTAAGGCACGACTACAAGTATTTCCTCGCGCTACTTTGTGCATGATCTGCAAGCAGAAGGAAGAGCGCCGCTAACGTGCGCCGATTGTTCGCAATCGCGTGGACTATCTGGGTGTTCGATTTTGTAACAAAGACCTGGGCGCTCTCCACATTCTCATCTACTCCTAAATCAATAATCGGAAACCTTCTTCAATTCACACTCGTCAAGAATTCTGGCGCAGCATTTAGCCTTGCAACAGGATTTACGATTCTCTTCTCACTTCTTGCCTTGGCTGTTGTCCTGACAGTTATTTCCTTTGCTTCACGAATTACCTCCCAAGGTTGGCAATGGACAGCAGGTCTCTTACTTGGCGGGGTTTTAGGCAATCTGACTGATCGAATCTTTCGCGAACCATCATTTCTCAATGGACATGTTATTGATTGGATTCAGATACCAAATTGGCCAGTCTTCAATATTGCAGATATGGCTATATCAACAGCTGCGGCAATTGCATTTGTGCTTACGATGCGAAATATCCCTCCCATTACACGGGTAAGGTAGCCACATATGACAAGAGATTTACGACAGCTAACAGTCCCCGAAGGCGTCGCAGGGGAACGCATTGATAGCGCACTGACTCGCGTTTTAGGTCTTTCGCGCACAGCAATCGTCAAACTTCTTGAAGATGGTGACATCACCACAGGCAATCAAGCGATGCAGAAATCAGATCGCGTTGCAGCAGGACAAGTTATTGAAGTTCTTATGCCAGCTCCGCTTAACCAAGATCCCATTCCTCTTACTCCGCTCGAAGGTCTGACTGTCGTCTATAACGATGATGACATTGTCGTGATTGATAAGCCTGTTGGATGCGCTGCACACCCAAGCCCGGGATGGATGGGGCCGACAGTTGTTGGCGCGCTGATGGCTGCCGGTTACACAATTTCAACGTCAGGTCCAGCAGAACGTGCCGGCGTTGTACATCGCCTTGATGCCGGAACTTCAGGTCTCATGATTATTGCAAAGACAGAAGCTGCCTATCTCAAGCTCAAAGAAATGTTCCGCGAACATGAAGTCGAGAAGACATATCACGCACTCGTGCAGGGACATATGGATCCATCAACGGGAACAATTGATGCACCTATCGATCGCCACCCTAAGGAAGATCATCGCTTTGCAGTTGTTGCAACAGGCAAAGAGAGCATTACCCATTACGAAGTTATTGAGTACTACCGCTCTGTCTCATTGGTGAAGGTCGAACTCGAAACCGGTCGCACTCATCAAATTCGCGTGCACTTCTCTGCCCTCGGTCATCCGCTCGTGGGGGATACGACATATGGCGCAGATCCTGTTCTCGGTAAGAAAATGAAAATGTCTCGACCTTGGCTTCATGCTCTTGAACTACGCTTCAACCACCCAACGAATGGAAACCCGCTCGTGTTAACCGCGCCATATCCAGCCGACCTTCAGGCTTCTCTGGCGTTGCTATCCGAAGCAGTTCTGCCTTAGGCGCTAATGTTGCGCCACCATGTCATCTGAAGATTTTTCAGCTTCACGGGCATCGACGCAAGACTCGTTTGTACATTTGCATGTGCATACCGAGTACTCGATGCTCGATGGTGCCGCGCGCGTTGGAGATCTCGTTAATGAGGTAGCCCGCCAAGAAATGCCGGCAATCGCCATGACAGATCATGGAAATGTCTTCGGCGCATTTGATTTTTATAAACAAGCAACGAAAGCTGGCGTCAAACCAATTATTGGTATTGAAGCCTACGTTGCACCTGAATCTCGTTTTGATAAGAAGCGGGTGCAATGGGCCGATGGTGGCGAAGATGACGTATCAGGTGGCGGCGCATATACGCACATGACCATCCTGGCTGAAAACAATCAAGGGCTAGCTAACTTATTCAGGCTCTCATCTCTGGCATCTCTCGAAGGTTATTACTACAAGCCTCGTATGGATCGCGAACTAATCTCTCGCTACGCCGATGGTCTGATTGCAACAACAGGTTGCCCAGGTGGAGAAATTCAAACCCGTCTACGTATGGGCAATTACAAAGAGGCGCTTCGTGCAGCAAGTGATTACCGAGACATCTTTGGCGCCAATAACTTCTTTCTCGAAGTCATGGACCACCAAATCGATATTGAATCTCGCGTCAAGGCCGATCTTCTTAAACTCGGTAAAGAACTCAAACTTCCATTGCTGGCCACAAACGATCTTCACTACACACGCCACGAAGATGCTGCAGCACACGAAGCACTTCTCTGCGTGCAATCAGGATCAACTCTGGCTGACCCTAAGCGATTTAAATTCGATAACGATGAGTTCTATCTCAAGACCCCTGCACAGATGCGTGAACTCTTTAAAGATATCCCTGAATCCTGCGATAACACTCTTCTCATCGCCGAACGTTGCAACGTCAAACTGCGCGAGAACGAAAACTTGCTTCCCGCTTTCGAAGTTCCCAAAGGTGAAACTGAAGATACGTGGCTCCGTAAAGAATCCGTTCGCGGTCTCATTGAAAAGCTCGGCGAAAAAGCAACAGAGGAATATCGCACTCGCTTGCAATACGAACTCGATGTTATGGCGAAGATGGGATTCCCGGGTTACTTCCTTGTTGTGGCAGACCTTGTCGGACATGCAAAGAAAGTTGGAATTCGCGTAGGCCCAGGTCGTGGTTCTGCAGCAGGTTCACTCGTTGCATATGCGCTCGGAATTACAGGTCTTGATCCCATCGAACACGGTCTCTTGTTTGAACGATTCCTTAATCCAGAACGTATCTCTATGCCTGATATCGATCTCGACTTCGACGAACGTCGTCGCTCAGAGATGATCCGTTATGCAACTGAAAAGTATGGCGAAGATCGCGTAGCTCAGATCATTACCTACGGAACAATTAAATCTAAGCAATCACTTAAAGATGCAACGCGCGTTCTTGGATATCCCTATGCAATCGGCGAAAAGCTCACCAAGGCACTTCCACCTTCAGTTATGGGTAAAGACATCACACTTTCTGGTGTTTTCGACTCAAAGGATGCGCGCCATGGCGAAGCAGGTGAATTCCGCCAGTTGTATGAAAGCGACCCTGATTCAAAGCGCGTCGTTGATTTAGCAAAGGGCCTTGAAGGTCTTAAGCGCCAGTGGGGAGTGCATGCTGCAGGTGTCATTCTTTCTCGTGAACCTTTGCTAGATGTTATTCCTATCCATCGCCGTGAAGCAGATGGCGCAATCATCACGCAGTTCGATATGGGTGCTTGCGAATCTACTGGGCTTCTCAAGATGGACTTCCTCGGTCTTCGAAACCTATCTGTGCTAGATGATGCACTACTTAATATCAAAGCCAATCAAGGTATTGATGTCGTTCTTGAAGATCTACCACTCAGCGATCAGAAGACATTCGAACTTCTCTCACGTGGCGATACCTTGGGCGTATTCCAGCTCGACGGCGGGCCTATGCGTGCACTTCTTCGCAGCATGGCACCTGATTCATTTGCCGATATCTCTGCGGTGATCGCGCTCTATCGTCCAGGACCAATGGGCGAGAACGCACACAATAACTATGCCGATCGTAAGAATGGCCGCAAACCTGTCGAACCAATTCACCCTGAACTCTCTGAACCACTGCAAGAGATTCTTGGTGACACTTACGGTCTCATTGTTTATCAAGAACAAGTTATGGCGATTGCCCAGAAAGTTGCTGGCTTTACTCTCGGCCGCGCAGATCTATTGCGTAAGGCGATGGGTAAGAAGAATAAAGAGATCCTTGATAAGGAGTACATCCCATTCGAAGCTGGTATGAAGGAGAATGGTTTCTCTGTCAGCGCTATTAAGCGACTCTGGGAAGTTCTGATTCCGTTCTCGGATTACGCATTTAACCGCGCACATAGCGCCGGTTACGGTGTTGTCTCTTTCTGGACCGCCTACCTCAAAGCGAATTATCCAACTGAGTACATGGCAGCACTTCTTACCAGCGTGCGCGATGATAAAGATAAGTCTGCGCTCTATCTCTCCGAGTGCCGCCGCATGGGAATCAAGGTTCTTCCACCCGATGTGAACGAATCAGATGCTGAATACACCCCTCGCGGAAAAGATATTCGCTTTGGTTTGGCTGCAATTCGTAACGTAGGTGAAGGAGTTGTTGCTTCCGTAAAGGCAGCTCGCGAGAGCAAGGGAGCGTTCGCCTCCTTCGGAGATTTCCTCGCAAAGGTAGATGCCAACGTCTGCAATAAGAAGACCATTGAATCTCTCATCAAAGCTGGCGCATTCGATTCACTTCAACATCCTCGTAAGGGGCTCATGGCTATCCACCTCGAAGCTATTGATTCAGTGATTGAAACAAAGCGCGCTGAAGCCATTGGCCAGTTCGATCTCTTCGGTGGAGATTCGATTACGCAAGTTGCAGGTCTTGATATTGAAATCCCCACAACTGAATGGGATAAATCAACGCTCCTTACATTCGAACGCGAAATGTTGGGTCTCTACGTTTCAGACCATCCACTCTTAGGCGTTGAACATGTCCTTCGTTCACATACAGATATGTCTATCAGTCAGCTCCTCGATGATGGCCCACAAGATGGCATGGTCACTATTGGCGGATTGATCACTGGCATTCAACGAAAAGTTTCCCGCCAAGGAGCATCATGGGCAGTAGTAAACGTAGAGGACCTAGAAGGTGCAATCGAAGTTCTCTTCTTCTCAAATACTTACAACCAATATGCCCTTTCACTGACCGAAGATCGTGTAGTTGTTGTTCGCGGGCGATTCTCACGAACCGATGAACAAGTTCGATTTACCGCCCTTGAAATGAAGATGCCAGATATTTCAGCAGCTCCTACAGGTCCACTTCTCATCTCTTTGCCAGCAGCTCAAGTAACTCCACCTATTGTTGAACGAATGAAAGAGATCCTTCGTTCACATCCAGGAAAACGTGAAGTTCATCTGCAAGTCATTGATCAACAGAAATCAACAACTCTCAAAATTGACGCGCTAGTAACTTCATCGCCAAGTTTGAGCGCAGATCTCAAGGCAATTCTTGGGTCTGACTGTCTCATCAGGATTTAAAGGGTCTTCGCCCTCTCGCAACACAAAGTAGAATCCCACTGTGATTCGCACCGTTGACCTTCGTGGAAAGTCTCTCGACAAAGCTGGCTATCAAGCCGAGCTTCCACGCGCGCAACTCGATGTTGCACAAGCGATGGTTCTCATCGAACCGATTCTCCGTCGTGTGCAGCATGGAACTGAGGCAGATCTGATCGCTCTAGCCCAAGAGTTTGATGGCGTAACGCCTGCATCAATCCGAGTTCCACAATCGGCACTTGATCAAGCGCTAGCTCAATTACACCCTGCAATTCGCAGCGCACTCGAAGAATCTGCATCACGTATTCGTAAAGTGCATAACGATCAAGTCCGCGGGGAAACCCGAACAACAGTTGTCGATGGCGGTACTGTTACTGAGAAGTGGGTCCCTGTAGATCGCGTGGGTCTCTATGTCCCGGGTGGTCGCGCGGTCTATCCAAGCAGCGTCATGATGAATGTGATTCCCGCTCAGATTGCAAAGGTGCAGAGCATCGCAGTTGCATCTCCACCACAGAAAGAATTCGGCGGACTTCCGCACCCAACAATCCTTGCAACCTGCGCGCTCCTTGGAGTCACCGAGGTCTATGCAGTTGGGGGAGCGCAAGCAATTGCCCTCTTTGGATATGGAATGAAGGGCGTTGCACAGAAGTGTGACCTCGTGACTGGTCCCGGAAATATTTATGTGGCAGCAGCTAAGCGCGCATTGCGTGGAATCATCGGTATCGATTCAGAGGCGGGCCCAACAGAGATCGCAATTCTTGCCGACGAAAGTGCAATCGCCGCAGATGTCGCAGCTGACCTCATTAGCCAAGCTGAACACGATGTCATTGCAGCAGCAGTCCTTGTGACAACATCAACCCAGCTTGCCAAAGATGTAGAAGTTGAACTTGAGAAGCGTGTTGCGGCAACTAAACACTCAGAACGTATTCGTACCGCGCTTACCGGAATTCAATCAGCAATTGTCTTGGTTGATTCAATCGAACAAGGTCTCGATGTAGTAAATGCTTACGCAGCAGAGCACCTTGAAATTCAGACAGAGAACGCAGCACGCGATGCTGCGCAGATTCGCAATGCCGGTGCAGTATTCATTGGTCGTTTCTCGCCGGTTTCACTAGGAGATTACTCAGCTGGTTCAAACCACGTTCTACCTACTGGTGGATGTGCCTGCCACAGCAGCGGCCTCTCTGTGCAAACTTTCTTGCGCGGACTTCACTTCATTGAGTATGACCAGAAAGCATTTACGGACATTCTCGATACCGTTGTCACGCTTGCTAACTCTGAAGATCTCCCTGCCCACGGTGAAGCGATGACAGCACGTTTGGAGAATCTATGAACCAGTGGCCAGCATGGCTTCCACTTCGCCAAAATCTTCGCGAACTCTCACCGTATGGAGCGCCGCAAATTCCTGCAGATGCTGTGATGAATACCAACGAGAATCCATATGCGCCTTCACCCGCTCTTGCAAAGGCGATTGCTGATCGAGTCTCAGAAGTAGCGCTCACTCTCAATCGTTACCCAGATCGTGATGCAGTCGTTCTGCGCATCAAGCTTGCTGAGTTCATTAATGGTCTATCTGGAACAGAATTCAATTCAAAGAATCTATGGGCTGCAAATGGCAGCAATGAAATTATTCAATCTCTCTTCATGGCTTTCGGAGGCGGAACAGCTCTCGGCTTTACTCCTTCTTACTCAATGCACCCGTTGATTGCCAAGGTCACTCAAGTGCAGTGGCTCAATGGAAGTCGCCGCGAAGATTTCAGTCTTGATATCGACTCTGCAATCTCGCAAATTCAACGCGATAAGCCAACGCTTACATTTATCACAACACCAAATAATCCGACGGGGTCTGCAGTCACCATCGATGAAATCGAGAAGATGGCAAGACTTACTTCTGGCTTATTGATTGTCGATGAGGCATATGCCGAATTTTCTGAGGAAAAATCAGCGGTAACGCTCATTAAGAAATATCCGCATGTGGTTGTTATTCGCACCATGAGTAAGGCCTTTGCATTTGCAGGAGTTCGTCTTGGTTATCTGGTTGCAGACCCTGCCGTCATCGATGCAATGTTTCTTGTTCGCCTGCCGTATCACCTCAGTGCACTCACGCAGGCAGCTGGTGAAGTCGCACTTGATTTCAAGGATGAGCTACTTGGCACAGTTGCCCAACTTCGCACCGATCGCGATCGTGTTGCAGCGCAACTTACCGATATAGGGCTCACCGTCATTCCGAGCGCATCCAACTTCCTTCTCTTCTCAGGATTCGATATGCCATCGGCGCAGCTCTGGCAGGCGATGCTCGATAGGGGAGTTCTCATCAGAGATGTGGGATTATTGGGTTACTTAAGAGTCACCATTGGCAATGAGGCCGAAAACACCAAGTTTATTTCAACGCTATCGGCATGCCTGGGAGAAAAATGAGCAGAACATCACGAGTCGAACGCACTACGAAAGAATCAAGCGTTCTTGTAGAACTCAATCTCGATGGAACTGGCGAGATTTCAGTTGATACTGGAGTCCCATTCTTTGATCACATGCTCAGTCAACTTGGTAAGCATTCTGGCTTTAACCTCACCGTGAAGACAACAGGTGATGTCGATGTCGATTCACACCACACCGTTGAAGATACTTCACTCGCATTTGGCCAAGCACTGCGCGAAGCTCTGGGCGACAAGGCAGGCATTCGCCGCTTCGGTGATGCGATGGTGCCACTTGATGAAGTTCTCGTGCAGGCAGCTGTCGATCTTTCGGGTCGTCCATACCTTGTGCATCGCCAACCTGAAATCGTCGAACTTATCGGAACATTCGATACAACTCTTGGAAAGCACATCTGGGAATCCATCGTTGCAGAAGCGCGCATAGCACTCCACGTGCGCGTTCTCGAAGGCCGCAATGCTCATCACGTCTTTGAAGCACAATTCAAAGCTGTTGCTCGCGCACTTCGTGACGCTGTTGCACTCGATGGTCGTGTTGCAGGGATTCCATCTACAAAGGGCTCTCTCTAACGTTCGTGATTGCAATTCTCGATTACGGATCTGGCAATCTACGTTCTGCTCAACGCGCCTTTGAAACTTCTGGCAAAGAAGTTGTACTGACATCTGATTACGAAGTTGCACTCAACGCCGACGGCCTTGTAGTTCCTGGAGTCGGGGCATTTGCTGCCTGTATGCAAGGACTTGCTGGTGTTCGCGGAGATCAACTTGTTCGTGAGCGAATTTCCTTAAAGCGTCCTTCTTTAGGTATCTGTGTTGGCATGCAGATTCTCTTTGCCCGCGGTGTCGAACATGGCAGCCATGAAGGTGTTGGCGTCTGGGATGCAACGGTGGAAAAACTTGAGGCTCCGATATTGCCGCACATGGGATGGAACACCGTTTCTGCTGGGGCTGCAAGTTCACTCTTTAAAGGCGTTGAAAATGAATCGTTCTACTTCGTACATTCGTACGCAGTGAAGAAGAAGGTTGGTGCAATCGCGACGATGGCGCACCACGGTCAAGATTTCCTTGCAGCAGTTGAAGATGGTGTCATTGCAGCGACGCAATTTCATCCAGAAAAATCCGGAGATGCAGGACTGCATTTGATTAAGAATTGGACGGACTCGCTATGAGCTACCTCGAACTTTTACCTGCAGTCGATGTAAAAGATGGACGCGCTGTCCGCCTCGTACAAGGCGAGCTTGATGCTGAAACTGCTTACGGAAACCCACTTGAAGTTGCTCTCGAATTCCAGGCAGCCGGCGCTGAATGGCTCCACCTTGTAGATCTCGATGCAGCATTTGGCCGCGGAGAAAATAGCGCACTGCTTGCCGAAGTAGTTGGAAAACTTGATATCAAAGTCGAACTCTCAGGTGGAATTCGCGATGATGAATCTCTTCGTCGCGCACTTGCAACTGGTTGTGTTCGCGTCAACCTTGGTACAGCAGCACTCGAAAATCCCGAATGGACTGCGCGCGTAATTGCCGAACACGGAGATCGCATCGCAGTAGGTCTTGATGTTCGCGGGCATGTTCTTGCAGCACGTGGTTGGACCAAAGAAGGCGGCGATCTCTTTGAAACTATCGAACGCCTTGAGCGCGATGGTTGTTCTCGTTATGTAGTTACTGATGTTACTAAGGATGGAACCCTTAAAGGACCAAACCTGGAACTACTTCAAGAAGTCTGCGCAGTCACTAAGAAACCTGTTGTCGCATCTGGTGGTATTTCTTCCCTTGATGACATCGCAGCCCTTACTGCCCTTAATGCAATCGGTGTTGAAGGTGCAATTGTCGGTAAGGCTCTCTATGCTGGCGCATTCACACTCGAGCAAGCGCTAGAGCTAACTCGCCGATGACACTTTCTGTTCGCATTATTCCTTGCCTGGATGTCACAGACGGCCGTGTTGTGAAGGGCGTTAACTTCACCGATCTCGTTGATGCCGGAGACCCCGTTGAGATGGCTTCGCTCTACGGTCGCGAGGGCGCGGACGAATTAACCTTCCTTGATATTTCAGCAAGTGTTGCAGGGCGCGAAACAACTCTTGATGTAGTTCGCAAAACAGCTGAACAAGTATTTATCCCGCTCACAGTTGGTGGTGGAATTCGCACAGTCGATGATGTTGACCGCTTGCTTCGCGCAGGTGCTGACAAAGTTTCAATCAATACTGCAGCTCTTGCTCGCCCCGAATTGATCGCTGAGATTGCAGATCGCTTTGGTTCACAAGTATTGGTGCTATCTGTTGATGCGCGTCGCGCCCGTACCGATTCAGGTTTTGAAGTGACAACTCATGGCGGCCGCGAATCCGCGGGTGTCGATGCACTCGCCTGGGTAGAAAAGGCTTGCGCGCTTGGCGTTGGTGAAATTCTTCTCAACTCTATGGATGCTGATGGAACTCGCGCCGGATATGACATCGGAATGATTACCGCTGTCCGCGCCGTCTCAAAGGTTCCGCTGATTGCCAGTGGTGGCGCCGGCACCCTCGAAGATTTCGCATCGGCACTCGATGCCGGAGCTGATGCGCTCCTTGCGGCAAGCGTCTTCCACTTCGGAATTCACCGTATCGGCGATGTGAAGAAGTACCTTTCTGGCCAGAATTATTCAGTGCGCAATGCACATACGGCCTAAGGCAGAATACGCATATGAGCACAGAGCTAAGCCCCGAGATTTCTGCGCTTCTCAAAGATCCTGCAGCGCTCATTCCAGCCGTTGCACAAGATGTCCACTCAGGTGAAGTTTTGATGCTCGCCTACGTCAATGCGCAATCACTGGCTGCAACTCTTGCGACAGGGCGTGCAACATATTGGTCACGTAGCCGCAATAAACTCTGGGAAAAGGGCGCAACTTCTGGCCATACCCAACTTGTTCATTCAATCTCTCTCGATTGCGACGGAGATGCACTTCTATTCAAGGTTGAACAAACCGGTGCTGCCTGTCACACAGGTGATCGCACCTGCTTCCACAGAAATATCGAGATCACGCGATGAAGCTTGAAGAATTTCGCGAATACGCGAAGAACAACAACGTGATTCCTGTCTATCGCAAACTATTAGGCGATGGTGAAACCCCACTTAACATTTATAAGAAGCTTGCAAAGAACTTGCCCGGAACATTTCTTTTGGAATCTGCCGAGCATGGGGGAGTCTGGTCTCGCTACTCATTTATTGGCGCACACAGCCAGACAACGCTGACCGAAAAAGATGGTGTCGCGGTATGGCTTGGAAAGCCACCTGCGGGAGTTCCGCAAGGAATGAATCCTCTTGAAGCTCTGCGTAAATCAGTTGCACACCTGAAGTCTCCAAAGATTGAAGGGCTTCCAACTCTTACGGGTGGCCTCGTTGGATATATGGGATATGACTCTGTGCGCAGGCTCGAAAAGATTTCTAATCTTGCGACAAAGGACATCGATCTTCCAGAAATCGCATTTATGTTAACGAGTGATTTAGCTGTGATGGATCACAGCGAAGGAACCATCACCTTGATTGCAAATGCAATTAACTGGGATGGCTCAAACGAGCGCATCGATGAATCCTATGCAGATGCGGTATCTCGTCTTGATCGCATGCAAGCAGAACTTCTGGCGCCTCTTGCTGGAGATGTCTCAAAGATTCCTGCAAAGACAGCGCCTCAATTTGATCGCAATATGAGCGCCGAAGAATTCATGTCTAAGGTAGAAATTGCCAAAGAAGAGATTCGCGCAGGTGAAGCGTTCCAGATAGTTCTTTCACAGCGATTCTCAATGCCATGCGCAGCCGATGCGCTCGATGTGTATCGCATGCTTCGCCTAAATAATCCAAGCCCCTATATGTATCTCTTTAGATTTGAAGATGGAATCGAAGTCGTTGGTTCAAGCCCAGAAGCACTCGTTAAGGTAACTGGGACCGAAGTCATGGTGCATCCAATCGCTGGAACACGTCGTCGTTCTGCATCTGTTGAAGAAGATATTCGCCTTGGAGAAGAGCTTCTCGCCGATCCTAAGGAGCGCGCTGAGCACCTAATGCTCGTTGACTTAGGCCGAAATGATCTTGGCCGCGTATGTGCACCCGGAAGCGTCGAAGTAATCGATTTCATGCACATTGAACGCTATTCACACGTCATGCATATTGTTTCTACAGTCATCGGAAAGCTCGGCAAAGATTCAACTCCTATCGACGCACTCTTCTCGGTCTTTCCTGCCGGAACTCTTTCAGGTGCACCAAAGCCACGCGCCATGGAGATAATTGAAACTCTCGAACCAACACGCCGCGGACTTTATGGTGGCGCTATCGGTTACTTCGACTTTACAGGAAATATTGATGCTTGTATCGCGATTCGTACAGCGCTGCTTCATAAAGGTACTGCATACGTTCAAGCCGGAGCAGGACTTGTCGCAGATTCAGATCCAGCTTCTGAAAATGAAGAGACTCTCAATAAGGCAGCTGCCGTTCTTGGCGCAATTACTGCCGCTAATGAAATGAAGCGCAGTTAATGTTCAAATTAGGAATCTCACTATTGCTCGTCTCAGTTCTGGCGATTGCAATCAGTCGAAAAATTCGCCTCTCGGCTCGTTACGAACGCGAACCAAAGAAGCTCACGCCCTGGAACGCAATGGATAAAGGAATTGATCCAACTGAGGACCGCACATGAGCGTTCTTGATTCCATCATTGAAGGCGTTCGCGAAGATCTAGCTGCACGCCGCCTTCCGCTGGCGCAGATTCATAAGCGCATGGAAGAAGCAGGGCCAGCACTTGATGCGCATTCATTCTTATCTCGAGATGAGATGAATGTAATTGCAGAAGTAAAGCGTTCATCTCCAAGTAAGGGAGAGCTCGCGACAATCACAGATCCAGCTTCTCTTGCCGAGCAATATCAAGAAGCAGGCGCTGCTGCCGTCAGCGTTCTGACTGAACGGCGTCGCTTCGGTGGCTCACTCGAAGATCTTGATGCTGTACGAAAGCGCATCTCAATTCCCGTACTCCGTAAAGATTTTATGGTCGATGAATATCAGTTCTTAGAAGCGCGTGCACATGGCGCAGATATTGTCCTTCTCATCGTGGCAGCGTTATCAAAGAGCCAGCTCAGAGATTTCTACGATCTAGCAACTGAATTGGGAATGGCTTCTCTTATTGAAGTTCATACCGCGCAAGAACTCGAGAGCGCGATGGATATCGAACCGCGCATCATCGGCGTTAATTCACGGAATCTGAAAACCCTCGATGTCGATAGCGCCGCATTTGCAGACCTCATCCCGCGTATTCCAGCTGATGTGATTCGGGTCGCTGAATCAGGTATCGCAACACGTTCAGACGTTGAGTTCGCTCAGAACGCTGGTGCAACTGCAATCTTGGTCGGGGAAACTCTTGTGAAATCTGGGAATCCAATTTCTGCCATGCAGGAACTACTGGGTCGCCGGTAGTCTTTCGCCATGACGACTGTCGATGATCTCGCAGGACACTTTGGCCCCTATGGCGGTCGCTTCGTGCCCGAAGCTCTCATCGGAGCGCTTGAAGAGCTAGACGCTGCTCGAATCAAGGCGCAGACAGATTCAACATTTATTGAAGAGTTAGCCGAACTACACCGTACATACACAGGTCGTCCAAGCATCATCACTGAGGCAAAGCGATTCAGTGAACATGCTGGGGGAGCGCGCATTCTTCTCAAGCGCGAAGATCTCAACCACACAGGTAGCCACAAAATTAATAACGTGCTTGGCCAAGCACTCCTTACAAAGCGCATGGGTAAGAAGCGCATCATCGCTGAAACCGGAGCCGGTCAACATGGCGTTGCATCTGCAACTGCTGCAGCCCTTATGGGTCTTGAGTGCGTTGTCTACATGGGTGAAGAAGATACAAAGCGCCAAGCTCTCAACGTTGCTCGTATGAAATTGTTAGGAGCCGAAGTAGTTCCCGTTACTTCAGGTTCACGCACACTCAAGGATGCAATCAACGAAGCAATGCGCGACTGGGTTACCAATGTTGAAACTACTCACTACATGCTCGGCACTGTTGCCGGTCCGCATCCATTCCCATCTATGGTCCGCGATTTCCATAAGATCATCGGAGAAGAATCACGTGAACAAGTTCTCGCATTAACAGGTCGACTTCCCGATGCAGTTCTTGCATGCGTTGGCGGCGGTTCAAATGCAATCGGAATCTTCCATCGTTTTATTGGAGATAAAGATGTCCGCCTCATTGGACTCGAAGCTGCAGGAGATGGTGTTGAAACAGGACGCCATGCAGCAACCATCACAGGTGGCTCACCAGGAGTTCTCCACGGAAACCGCACATATGTTCTGCAGGATGAAAATGGTCAGACCATTGAGTCTCACTCAATCTCTGCGGGCTTGGATTACCCAGGCGTTGGACCAGAACATGCTTACCTTCATGACATTGGCCGCGCCGAATATCGCGCAGTTACCGATGCTGAAGCGATGCATGCATTTGCACTTCTTTGCAAGACTGAAGGAATTATTCCTGCAATCGAAACAGCGCATGCTCTTGCTGGCGCACTTCAAGTAGGAAATGAATTAGGCAAGGATGCAATCATCTTGATTAATCTTTCAGGACGCGGAGATAAAGATGTTCATACAGCAGCGCAATACTTTGGAATTCCTCTCTAAATGACAACTGCGCTCGATGATCTCTTCGTAAAAACTCGCGCCGAAAACCGTGCTGCGCTCATCGCATATATTCCTGCTGGGTTTCCCAGCATCGAAGGTTGTAAGAAAGTCATTCAGGCTTTTGTCGATGGCGGAGTCGATGCCATTGAAATCGGTTTCCCCTACAGCGATCCAGTAATGGATGGCCCAACAATTCAAGCGGCGGCTGATCAATCACTCGCGCAAGGCACTGGTGCTAAAGAAGTGTTTGAAGCTCTGAAAGTTGCCACCGATGCAGGTGTTCCAGCAGTTGTCATGACGTACTGGAATCCCATTGAAAAGTACGGCGTCGAAAAGTTTGCCCAGTCGATTTCAGATAATGGTGGGTCCGGGGTCATTACTCCCGACCTGACTATTGAAGAATCTGCGCCCTGGAAAGATGCAGTTGAAAAGAATGCAATCAATCCCATCTATGTTGTTGCGCCAAGTACAACTGAATCTCGACTTCCACAAGTGACTTCACGCTGCGGAGGATTTATCTATGCAGCTAGCTTGATGGGCGTTACCGGAACTCGCACCACGGTCTCATCGGGTGCACCAGATTTGGTTGCACGAATTCGAAAGACCTCAAAACTTCCAATCGCGGTTGGGCTCGGTGTCTCTACGCGCGAACAAGCAAAGGGTGTTGCAGGTTATGCAGATGGTGTGATTGTGGGTTCAGCATTTATAAAAGCTTTACTTGATGCACCTGATGAAGCAACAGGTTTGGAAGCGGTAAAGAACCTCGCCAGCGAATTATCGTTAGGAGTACGTGAAGGACGATGAAGAAATATCACCCATGGATTGGCCTAGTGGCACGCCTCATTCTTGGTGGAACACTGATTGTTGCCGGATATCTGAAATTTGATGAGCTTGATAAATCGCAGATGGCAGTTCGTGCCTATGAACTTCTTCCCATCCCGCTAGCAAATTTCATGGGCATCTTCCTCCCATTCTTTGAGTTAGCTGTCGGAATTCTTCTTGTCTTTGGTGCTGCTACCCGCTTATCTGCACTTGCAAGTGGGCTACTGATGTTCGCCTTCATGATCGGAATCTCGCAAGCATGGGCACGCGGACTTTCCATCGATTGCGGTTGCTTCGGCGGCGGGGGACAAGTTGCCCCTGGCGAGGCCGATTACCTCACTCCGCTTCTGCGTGACACGGGCCTCACAGCGCTTGCTGTGTATCTAACTCTCTTCCCACACACTAAATTTAGTCTCGATAAAAACCCGGAATCTCTCACCCAACCAGGAGAAGGCAAAAATGACTAAGCAACAACCAGGCAAAGATAACTTCACTCGCAATCTCGTTGTTGCAGTCGTTGTAGGCGTACTTCTCATCATGTTGGTACCAACACTTCTTTCAAAGAACACAGATACATCTGCAAAGACTCCAGCAAGCGTTTCTGCTGATCGCGGTTACGGAATCGTCTTCAATGACGAACTCAAGGGTGTTCCGGTTATCGATATCTACGAAGATTTCCAATGCCCAGTCTGTGCACAATTTGAAGGTCTTCAGGGTGATTACATCGAATCCCTTATCGCGGATAAGAAGGCAACAGTCGTTTATCACACCCTTTCATTCCTAGGACAAGAATCTGTGAACGCTGCAAATGCAGCAGCATGTTCTGCTGACGAAGGAAAGTTCTTGCAATACCACCGCGCTCTGTACTCAAATCAGCCAGCTGAAAATACTGGCGTCTGGTCAACTGATGTACTTGTAGTACTTGGTCAGGCTGCGGGCATCACATCCAAGAAGTTCGCATCATGCGTCAATGACATGGCATATCAGGGCTGGGTTTCGAATGCTGCAGCTGCCGGAGCTAAGGCAAATGTGAATTCAACTCCAACTGTATTTATCAACGGTAAAGAGATTGATCGCAATGGCGAATACTTCAACGCTGATAAGTTCAAGGCAGCAGTCGAACGCGGATAAATATGAAGTACGCCTTCCCAACTCCGACAACGTCGGCAGTTGAGATTGGTCCGCTGACTGTTCACTTTTACGCACTCTGCATTATTGCGGCAATCGCTGTAGCAATTTGGGTCGCTGATAAGCGCTTTACATCTGCGCACTCTGGCGTCGAAGGTGTTGTCGGAGATATCGCAGTTATCGCAGTTCCATCGGGTGTCATTGGTGGACGGCTTTATCACGTCGTTACTTCTCCAGAGAATTACTTTGGAAGCAATGGATCAATTTTTAATGTAATCAAAATTTGGGAAGGCGGCCTCGGAATCTGGGGCGCTATTGCACTCGGCGCAGCTGGTGCATACGTTGCATATAGAAAACGCGCCCAGCAGATTCAACTTCCACCATTTTCGGAGTTCGCTGGTGCACTTGCTCCAGGTTTACTTCTTGCGCAAGCAATTGGACGTTGGGGTAACTGGTTTAATGGCGAACTCTTCGGACGTCCACTTACTGCGCCCTGGGCGCTTGAGATTCCTCAATATCTTCGACCAGCGGGATTTACAGAGTTCTCGACATTTCACCCCACATTTCTCTACGAATCTATCTGGTGTGCAGCACTTGCATTTGCGCTGATACTTCTCACCCCTCGTCTTTCAGGTGGCGCTATCTTCGCGCTCTATGTATGCGGATATAGCCTCGGCCGATTCTTCATTGAAGGTCTTCGCATAGATGATGCGCACTTGCTGGGTGGTCTTCGTCTCAATCAATATGTTGCAGCGCTTATTTTTGCCGCAGGGCTCGTTGCTTTCAGCCGAATTATGCGACGCACGAGGTAGGCTAGAAATATGGCGCTCGAAGATGTCTATCAACGCAATCTCCACCATCGCACTCATCGTGCTGGCTGGTTGCGCGCTGCTGTTCTTGGCGCAAATGATGGACTCGTCTCGACAGCAAGCTTAATGATTGGCGTTGCTGCGGCGCGAAGTGAACAGAGTTTCCTCATCACAGCAGGAGCTGCAGGAATTGCAGCGGGTGCGATGTCGATGGCTGTTGGTGAATATGTTTCGGTACGTTCTCAGAATGACATTGAAGAGTCAGATCGACTTCTTGAAATCGAACACCTTGCAATCGATCCCGAAGGTGAGTTCGAGGAACTTGTACATATCTATATTGAACGCGGATTAACTCGTGAACTTGCAGTGCAAGTTGTCACCGAGATGCATAAGAGAGATCCACTCGAAGCGCATCTGCGCGATGAACTCGGACAGCACCCTCATACAAAGGCTCGTCCAGTTCAAGCAGCGGTCGCATCAGCAATCAGTTTTACAGCGGGCGGACTTATTCCATTCGTAGGCGCTTTTGCCCCAACTGCTGGAAAGGCGGCGTGGAGCATCATTGCTTTTACGATGGTCGGACTTCTTGCCGCCGGGCTCATCAGCGCAAAGACCGCTGGATCAAAGATTCTCATCCCTACCTTGCGCGTAATGGCCGGTGGCTGCCTAGGTATGGCAATCACCGCTGGAATTGGCCAGCTCTTGCATGTGAGTGGCATCTAGCCCACCCCCTTGCTACCCTTTCGCTACTGACTTACCGTTTTACTCAACGCTTCACCGGGCCAAAGTTGTCCCTTTTGATTCACTAAAAAAGGACAACGGGTTATGGCACTTTCATCGAACTATCCCGCATCTCAAGGTCTCTACGATCCTGCAAACGAACACGATGCATGCGGCGTCGCGATGGTGGCTACCCTTAATAAAGTTGCAACGCACGAAATCGTAGAGAAGGCGCTCACCGCCCTTCGCAATCTTGAACACCGTGGTGCATCAGGAGCTGAACCTGATTCTGGTGACGGTGCAGGAATCCTGATTCGCGTTCCCGATGCTTTCTATCGCGCAGAAACAAAGTTTGATCTACCAGCCGAAGGTTCATATGCCACCGGTATCGCATTTATTGCGCAAGGTGCAGATGTCACAGCAGAGATAGCAAAGATTGCACAAGAAGAAGGCCTCACAATTCTCGGTTGGCGCGAACTTCCTATTAACGCTACTTCACTGGGAAAGACCGCAGTTTCAGTGATGCCTCAGTTCAAGCAACTCTTTGTTGCTGGCAAGAATGGCGAATCTGGAATCGTTCTTGATCGTCTGGCATTTGCTCTTCGTAAGCGCGCTGAACATGCACTCGATCTCTACTTCCCATCTCTTTCTTCCCAGACAATTGTCTATAAGGGAATGCTTACAACCGGACAGCTAGAAGAGTTCTTCCCTGACCTCAGCGATGTGCGCGTTGTATCACCACTAGCACTCGTCCATTCACGCTTTTCAACAAATACTTTCCCTTCATGGCCGCTGGCGCACCCTTACCGCTTTATCGCACATAACGGTGAAATCAATACTGTTAAGGGAAACCGTAACTGGATGCGCGCCCGCGAATCACTTCTTCAAAGTGATTTGATTGGTGGAGATCTCAAGCGACTCTTCCCAATCGTTGAAATGTCAGGTTCGGACTCTGCATCTTTCGATGAAGTACTCGAACTTCTCTATCTCGGTGGTCGTTCACTTCCACATGCAGTCTTGATGATGATTCCAGAAGCTTGGGAGAACCATGCAACGATGTCTGCAAAGCGTCGCGAATTTTATGCATTCCACGCCTCCCTCATGGAGCCATGGGATGGTCCTGCATGTGTGACATTTACAGATGGACATCAAGTAGGTGCAGTGCTTGATCGCAACGGACTTCGTCCATCACGTTTTTGGGTTACAGATGACGGACTCGTAGTTCTCGCATCAGAAGTGGGTGTTTTGGATTTCCCTGCAGAGAAGATTGTCCGTAAGGGCCGTTTACAACCAGGCAAAATGTTCTTGGTTGATATCGAAGCAGGACGCATTATTGAAGATGATGAGATCAAGGATTCACTCGCTGATGCTGCTCCATATGGCACATGGCTCAAGGATGGAATGATCAAGCTTTCAGATCTTCCATCACGCGAACATATTGTCTACCCGCATAAGTCAGTTATTCGTCGCCAAAAGGCCTTTGGTTACACAGAAGAAGAAATCAAAATCATCGTGACACCGATGGCAAAGGGCGGGGGAGAAGCTCTCGGCTCTATGGGAACTGATACTCCTATCGCTGCACTCTCTGCTAAGCCACGTCTTCTCTTTGATTACTTCACACAGCTCTTTGCACAGGTTACAAACCCACCGCTGGATGCAATCCGTGAAGAGCTTGTCACAAGCCTTGGTGGATCAATTGGTCCTGAGCACAACCTGCTTGATCCAGGTCCAGAATCTTGCAAGCAGATCTCTCTTGCATTCCCGGTTATCGATAATGATGAACTTGCAAAGATCATTCACGTTAACGCAGACGATGACTACCCAGAACTCGAGGCATATGTTGTTCGTGGCCTCTTCCCAGTAACTGGAGATGGAAACACTCTTCGTATTCGCCTAGAAGAAATCAAGCGCGAAGTTTCAGAAGCAATTTCAAATGGCGCACGCGTCATTGTTCTCTCTGATCGCGATGGCGATGCAGAAGATTGCCCAATTCCTTCGCTCTTACTTACAGCCGCAGTGCATCACCACCTCATCCGCGAGAAGACACGTACCAAGGTTGGTCTCGTTGTTGAAGCAGGAGATGTCCGCGAAGTTCACCACGTTGCACTTCTTATTGGTTACGGCGCAGCAGCAGTAAACCCATACCTTGTTATGGAAACTGCCGAAGATCTCGTCAATCAAGGAATCATTACCGGCATTGCTCCGGAAAAGGCAGTCCGCAATGTCATCAAGGCGCTCGGTAAGGGCGTTCTTAAGGTGATGTCCAAGATGGGTATCTCAACCATTGCCTCGTACACAGGTGCACAGGTATTTGAAGCTATCGGTCTTGCACAAGATGTTGTCGACGAGTTCTTCGTTGGAACAACGTCACGACTTGGTGGCGTCGATCTCGATGTCATCGCAGAAGAGACCATTAAGCGCCATCACTTTGCTTACCCAGTAGGCGGAGAAATTCCTGGTGCAAAGCGTCTTGCAGTCGGTGGCGAGTACCAGTGGCGTCGCGATGGCGAACCACACTTGTTTAACCCTGAAACAGTCTTTGCGCTTCAGCACTCAACTCGCAATAAGCGTTATGACATCTTCAAGCGCTACACAGATAAGGTCAATGATCAGAGCAAGACGCTCATGACTCTTCGCGGGCTCTTCAAATTTAAAGATGGAGAACGCGCACCAATTTCTATCGATGAAGTCGAGCCAATCTCAGAGATCGTAAAGCGCTTCTCAACTGGTGCGATGTCATATGGTTCTGTTTCACAAGAAGTTCACGAAACACTAGCAATCGCTATGAACCGCTTGGGCGCTAAGTCCAACACCGGCGAAGGCGGAGAAGATCCTGCTCGCTTCATTCCAATGGCAAATGGCGACTCTAAGAAGAGCGCAATCAAGCAGGTTGCATCTGGTCGTTTTGGCGTAACAAGTAATTACCTCATCAACGCCACAGATATTCAGATCAAGATTGCACAGGGAGCAAAGCCTGGCGAAGGCGGACAGCTTCCTGGTTACAAGGTCTATCCATGGGTAGCTAAGGCTCGTTACTCAACTCCAGGTGTAGGACTTATTTCTCCACCACCTCACCACGACATTTACTCGATTGAGGATCTTGCTCAATTGATTCATGACCTTAAGAATGCAAATAAGGATGCGCGTGTTCACGTCAAACTTGTTGCAGAAGTTGGCGTCGGAACAGTTGCAGCTGGAGTTTCAAAGGCGCACGCGGACGTTGTTTTGATCTCAGGTCACGATGGTGGAACCGGTGCATCACCTCTAACTTCTCTTAAGCATGCTGGTGCTCCTTGGGAGCTCGGTCTTGCTGAAACGCAACAGACACTTCTTCTCAACAACTTGCGTGATCGCATCGTTGTTCAGGCAGATGGCCAGCTCAAGACAGGCCGCGATGTTGTCATCGCAGCCCTCCTCGGTGCTGAGGAGTATGGATTTGCAACAGCTCCACTTGTTGTTTCAGGTTGCATCATGATGCGCGTTTGCCACTTGGATACATGCCCGGTCGGCGTTGCAACACAGAACCCAGAACTTCGTAAGAAGTTCTCTGGAAAGCCTGAATTCGTTGAAACATTCTTCGAATACATCGCAGAAGAAGTCCGCGAAATTTTGGCATCCCTTGGTTTCCGCACATTGCAAGAAGCAATTGGACATGTTGAATATCTCGATACACGCGATGCTGTCGATCACTGGAAGGCGAGCGGTCTTGATCTCTCACCACTTCTTGTTCGTCCAGATGTTGATTCACCATTACACAACACAACGAAGCAGGATCACGGTTTAGCTGCAGCGCTCGATAACCAGCTCATCGAGCTTTCGAAGGCTGCACTCGAAGATAAAGAACCGGTTCGTATCGATCTTCCCGTCCGTAACGTCAACCGCACAGTCGGAACGATGTTGGGCGCTGAAGTTACTCGTCGCTACGGGGCAGAGGGACTTCCTGTCGGAACAATTGATGTCACTTTGCATGGATCAGCCGGTCAATCACTCGGTGCATTCTTGCCACAAGGTGTATCAATTCGCCTGTACGGTGATTCAAATGACTATGTCGGTAAGGGCATCTCTGGTGGACGCGTTGTTGTTCGTCCAGATGAGAAGGCAACCTTTAAATCCGAGAAGAACGTCATCGCAGGAAACGTCATTGGTTATGGCGCAACATCAGGTGACATCTTCATCCGTGGTTTAGCTGGAGAACGTTTCTGTGTCCGTAACTCAGGAGCGATTGCAGTCGTTGAGGGCGTGGGCGATCACGCACTCGAATATATGACTGGCGGAACTGTTGTCATTCTTGGACAGACTGGTCGCAATATTGCAGCCGGCATGTCTGGTGGTCGCGCATTCGTTCTCGATCTCAACACCGCAGTGGTCAACACTGAGATGGTTGATATCTTGGCCGTTCCTGCTGATCAACGCGAGAATCTCAGGGCAATCGTCTCTTCATTCCATGTCGAGACTGGTTCTGAGATTGCAGCAGCGCTTCTTGCGAACTGGGATGCGGAAATCTCACGCTTCTCACTCATCATGCCTCGCGATTACGCAAAGGTGCTTGCAGCAATAGAGCGTGCAACTAAAGAAGGTTTACCAGTCGATGAATACATCATGGAGGTAGCAGCAAATGGCTGATCCAAAGGGTTTTATGACCACTCCTCGCGAGACTCCAAAGCGACGTCCCGTCGATATTCGTATTCAAGATTGGCGCGAAGTCTACGAACCACAATCTTTCGAACACTTGCAGAAGCAAGCTGGCCGTTGCATGGATTGCGGTATTCCTTTCTGTCATAACGGTTGCCCGCTCGGTAACCTCATTCCAGAATGGAATGACCTCATCTATCGTGGAGATAAGAACGAGGCAATTGATCGTCTTCATGCGACAAATAACTTCCCAGAATTCACAGGTCGTCTCTGTCCAGCTCCTTGCGAAACTGCATGTGTTGTTGGAATCAACCGTGATGCAGTCACCATTAAGCAGGTCGAACTTCGCACCATTGAAGAAGCATTCGATGCCAACAATGTGAAGCCACTCGCACCAGATCGTCTCTCTGGAAAGACAGTCGCAGTTATTGGTTCAGGCCCTGCAGGACTTGCAGCAGCGCAACAGCTCACACGTGCAGGGCACACAGTTGCCGTCTATGAGCGCGCAGAAAAAATCGGCGGCCTTCTTCGCTACGGAATTCCTGAATTTAAGATGGAGAAGCACATCGTTGACCGTCGCCTTGCTCAGATGGAGCAAGAAGGAACTCGCTTCCGTCCAGGCGTGAATGTCGGTGTAGAACTTACTGGTTCTGATCTTCGCTCTAAGTACGATGCAATCGTTCTCGCAATGGGTGCAACCCAATGGCGCGACCTTCCTATTCCAGGACGCGAAAACAAGGGCATCTATCAAGCGATGGAGTTCTTGCCGTGGGGCAATAAGCAGGCGCTTGGTGAAATTGAAGTTCCACCAATTAACGTTGCAGGTAAGCACGTCATCATCTTGGGTGGCGGAGATACCGGAGCAGATTGTCTTGGTACATCAGTACGACAGGGCGCAGCGAGCGTTACTCAACTTGAGATCATGCCTCGTCCAACTGAAGAGCGTCCATCTTCACAGCCATGGCCTACATATCCAATGATCTATCGCGTCTCTAGCGCACATGAAGAACTCGACAATCGAATCTTCTCTGTCAGTACTCAAGAATTCGTTGGCGATGGAAATGGAAATCTTAAAGCCCTAAAGATTGTCGAAACAAAGTTCGAAAACGGAAAGTTCGAACCAGTTCCAGGAACTGAGAAGGAACTCCCAGCAGACTTTGTATTCCTTGCAATGGGCTTCACAGGTCCTGAAAAGTCAGCGCTTATCGATCAACTCGAGGTGGAACTCGACGAGCGTGGAAATATTCGTCGCGATGAAAACTTCCAGAGCAGCGAAGAAGGAATATTCGTTGCAGGGGACGCGGGCCGCGGTCAATCTCTCATTGTGTGGGCGATTGCTGAAGGTCGCTCAGCAGCCGCTGCAGTGGATCGATATCTGGCAGGAGAGACTCAACTTCCTGCACCTATCGAGCCAACAACTCGCCAACTAATGGTCTAACTTCTAAGTAACTACTAACCACAGATAAGGTACAGACATGCGCCGCGCCAAAATTGTTTGCACGATGGGTCCTGCAGTTGAATCTCCAGAGAAGGTTAAGGAGCTCATTGCCGCTGGCATGAATATGGCTCGACTCAACCTTTCCCATGGTGGATATGAAGAGCACCAAGCTCGCCTTGATCGTGTGCGCTCTGCGGCAAAGGAAGCCGGCAAGGCCGTTGCAATCCTCGTTGACCTACAAGGACCAAAGATTCGTCTCGGTCGCTTTGCTGACGGTCCTCATGACCTTGCTCGTGGAGACATCTTCACAATTACTACTGATGAAATTTCAGGAACAAAAGAGCGCGTTGGAACTACATACAAAGGTCTTCCAGGAGATTGCAAAGCAGGAGATCGCATTCTTATCGACGATGGAAAAGTTACCGTCGAAGTTATTGAAGTAAAGGGCAACGATGTTGTCACCAAGTGCATTCAGCCCGGAGCAGTAAGCAATAACAAGGGAATCAACCTTCCTGGTGTTGCCGTATCAGTTCCTGCAATGTCTGAAAAAGATGAAGATGATCTTCGCTGGGGACTTCGCGCAGGTGCGGATTTCATCGCGCTCTCATTCGTTCGCGATGCTGCAGATGTCAAAGATGTCCACGCCATCATGGATGAAGTTGGTATTCGCATTCCGGTTATTGCAAAGATTGAAAAGCCACAGGCAGTAGAAAACCTTGTAGAGATCGTTGCCGCTTTCGACGGCATCATGGTTGCTCGCGGTGACCTAGGCGTCGAACTTCCAATTGAAGATGTCCCAATGGTTCAGAAGCGTTGCGTCGAGCTCGCTCGCGATGCTGCAAAGCCTGTCATCGTGGCAACGCAGATGCTTGATTCCATGATCACAAACTCTTCACCAACTCGCGCAGAAGCCACAGACTGCGCAAATGCGGTTCTTGATGGCGCAGATGCGCTCATGCTTTCAGGTGAAACTTCTGTTGGAGAATTTGCTATTCAGGCCGTTGAAACAATGGCCCGCATCATCGAGCGCACTGAAGAACTCGGTCTCGATCGCATTCGCCCATTGATGACAAATCCACGTACAAAGGGCGGCGCAATTACTAAGGCTGCTGCTGAAGTTGGACTCATCGTTGGCGCAAAGTTCCTTGTGACATTTACACAATCTGGTGACTCTGCACGCCGTATCTCACGTCTACGTTCACCAATTCCAATCCTTGCAATCACTCCTGAAGTAGGCACCTACAACCGCCTTGCTCTCTCATGGGGCGTTGAACCTTTGGTAACGCCAATGGTGAAGCACACCGACGAGATGGTTCTTCAGGCAGACAAGATGCTCATCGAAGGCAAGCGCGCCGAAATTGGTGAATCTGTGATGATCGTTGCCGGTTCACCTCCAGGAATTCCTGGCTCAACTAATGCGATGCGTGTACACAAGGTTGGCGATGCCGTTAACGGCGTAGTCGCTGCGTATCGCTAGTACACAGCCCAACTCGTTTCTCGTATCCGCTCTTCTCTAATACGATAGGGGAGTACGCCTCGGTACTCCAACGGTAGAGAGGGCAGTCTCAAACACTGCATAGTGTCGGTTCGAATCCGACTCGAGGCACATGAGCAACGAAGCCACATCGAAGACAGCAGTGCGCATCCTTGTCGCCGAGGATGAAGCGCTCATTCGTATGGACCTTGTAGAAATGTTGCAAGAAGCTGGCTATGAAGTTGTAGCGCAAGCAACTAATGGCGAGGAAGCAATTGCTCTTGCCACTGAACATCATCCTGACTTAGCAATTCTCGATGTCAAGATGCCAGTACTCGACGGAATTTCAGCAGCTGAAAAAATTATTTCGATTGCTCCAGTTTTAATGTTGACCGCATTTAGTCAGAAAGAACTCGTTGATCGCGCCCGTGATGCAGGAGTCATGGCTTACGTTGTAAAGCCATTTACTATCGGCGATCTCGTTCCTGCAATTGAAATTGCAATTAGCCGCCATACTCAGATGAAATCACTTGCTGAAGAAGTTGCCGACCTTCACGAACGTCTTGAAACGAGAAAGATTATTGATCGCGCAAAAGGCATCTTGATGAAGGCCCTCAACCTCTCAGAACCCGAAGCCTTTTCATGGATTCAAAGAGCGGCTATGGACCGCCGTCTGACCATGAAAGAGGTCGCAAATGCAGTCATTTCCCCTGAGGCTGCCCTCGACAAATAGTTCCTAGACTGGCTTGGCGCTACACAGGAAAATGACTTGATTTCGTAATCAAAAAGTAACCTCCCACGCCCAATTTCGGACCATTTGACCTTGTCTCAAGGGTGAGTTGAGCATTACTCTTCACACCTCCCTGTCCCGGGACACAAGCAAGAAAAAACAGGAAGGCTATAAATGAACAAGAAGCTCATTAGCGGTCTTGCTATTGCTGCTGCAACAACTATCGCTCTTGGCGTAGTTGCTACAGCTCCAGCAACAGCTGCTGCAAAGAAGTCTGTAACACTCGCATTCCAGGGTCCACTAACAGGTCCTGATGCTCAGCTCGGTCAGGATCAATATCCTGGTGCAGAGTGGGCAATTGCGGTTTACAACGCAAAGAACCCAGCTGTAAAGATCAACCTTATTAAGGCTGACTCACAGTGCGACGGAACAGTTGCTGCAAACATCGCTCCTGGTGTTGCTGCTAACAAGGCAGTTATCGGCGTTATCGGAACATCATGTTCAGGTGAAGCACGTAACTCATTCCCTGCATACAAGGCTGCTGGCCTCACAATGGTCGCACCTTCAGCATCAGCTGTATCACTTACAGATCCAAAGGCTCCAGACCGTGGATTCCCAATCTTCCACCGCGTCGTAGCTCACGATGGATTCCAGGCACCAGCTCTAGTTCGTTACGCAACTAAGGGTGTCTCATCACCAAAGATCTACCTCGTTGATGACCAGACCACATACGGCGCAGGTCTCATCAAGTACGCAATGGCACCAGCAAAGAAGATCGGTGTTGCAGGTACAGATTCAGTTCCACGCGGAACTGCTGACTGGACTTCAGTAGCATCAAAGGTCAAGGCTTCAGGCGCTAACGTTGTTATCTACGGTGGTTACACTGCAGAAGCAGCGAAGTTCTTCAAGGCTCTTCGCGATGGTGGCTACAAGGGCATCCTTGCAGCTGGAGATGGTGTTAACACATCAGACTTCCCAGATCTAGCAGGTTCAGCAGCTGACGGCGTTCGCCTCACAGCAGCTGACGTTCCTTTCGACTCACTTCTGACTGCAGCAGAACTTGCTTCATTCCAGAAGATCACAGGCGTAAAGGTTCCAGGTCTCTACTCAGCAACTGCTTACAACGCAGCACAGGTGTTCATCACATGTATCGAACAGGGCAAGCTAACTCGCCCAGCGATTCAGTCATGTGTTAACAACACAACCTTCAAGGGTGCAGGCGGATCAACAATCAAGTTCAACCGTTATGGAGACATCATCGGTGGAGCTGACGTCGGCGGTTACCTTGTAAAGAACGGAAAGATCGTCTACGACGCAATTGCTTAATTAGCAACTGCTTCTAGAAACACTTTCATTATGTAGTAGGGAGTGGCCACCCCCGCAATAAAATGCGGGGGTGGCCACTCCTCATAACACTCTCATTGCTTTCATAGATCGGTAGATATGAATCTTTCAGTCGTAACGACCCAGTTCTGGTCCCTTGTTCTTCAGGGTCTAGCTCTCGGTCTTATTTATTCTCTCGTCTCGCTCGGGTACACCATGGTGTACGGAGTTTTGAGACTCATTAACTTTGCTAACTCAGAAGTATTTATGCTCGGAACCTTTGCAGTTCTCTGGGTAGAAATTACAGTCCTTGGCCATCCAGTAAATGCCAAGCCACTTCAAGGCTTCGAGTTGGTCTACACACTTGTCATCGCCCTCGTTGGCTCGATGATTGCATGCGCAGTCTTAGCCGTGCTCGTAGAACTCGTCGCTTATCGACGATTGCGTGCTCGCGGTGCTAACCGACTCGCATCTCTGATTTCTGCGATTGGTGTATCTATCTTCCTTCTCGAAGGAATGCGCATGATCACTGAATCACGTCCTGCAACTGCTCCTCGTCTTCTTGAGAAGTGGTCATTCGGTGAGATTGCGGGAGCTAACTTCCGCATCGATACCGTTATGGCAATCGTTGCTCCTATCATCATCTTCGTTGCCCTTGACCAATTCGTAAACCGATCACGACTTGGCAAGGCAATCCGCGCAGTATCGATGTCAGAAGAGAATGCGAAGTTGATGGGTATTAACATCAACCGCGTTATTTCCATGACATTCCTTATCGGTGGACTCACCACAGGAGCTGCGGCATTCCTCTACACAACTGTCTATGAAAACACCGTCTTCAACGTTGGATTTAACATGGGTATCGCAGCATTTACTGCAGCGGTCCTCGGTGGAATCGGAAACCTACGCGGTGCTTTCTACGGCGGTCTTGCACTCGGAATGATGGAGCAATTCGCTTCAGCTGTTCTTGGTTCACAGTGGAAGGCAGTAACTGTCTTCGTAGTCCTAGTTCTTATTCTTCTCTTTAAACCTAATGGCCTCTTTGGTGAGGCAGTACAGCAGACGAGGACATGATGAACGCTCTAAGAAACTTCAACCTACGCGATAAAGGCGCTGAGATCTGGGCAGGATGGAACCGCCCAGTTCGTACCGCCTTCGTTCTCTCAATGATTCTCATCGTTGGACTTCTTCCATTTGCAGCTGATTGGGGCCCAACGAGCTTCCTCAATACTCCAATCACCTCATTCCAGAACGTTCTGGTCTACCCGGTTGGAATGTTTGTATTGATGGCGCTTGGCCTCAACATTGTGGTGGGTAAGTCAGGTCTTCTCGACCTTGGCTACGTTGCATTCTTTGCAATCGGTGCCTACTCGCAAGCAATTCTTTCAACTCTTTATGGTTGGAACACTTGGGAAATTCTTCCATTCGGAATCCTCTTCGCAATGATTTCTGGTGTCATCCTCGGACTTCCAGCGCTACGTCTTCGTGGCGATTACCTTGCAATCATCACACTCGGATTTGGTGAGATCGTACGTATCGTCGCTCTCAACATCTCAGTGACTGGTGGTCCTAACGGAATCGCTGGTATTCCTAACCCACCAACGATTTTCGGATTCGAATTCAATCTGATGTTCCCAGAGCACTTCTTCTGGTTGGTCTTTGCAATGATCTTGCTCGTCATCTGGATGATTCGCCGCTTTACAGTGCGCCGTCCAGGTCGTGCTTGGGAAGCAATCCGCCAGGATGAAGATGTTGCAGCACTTATGGGCGTCAACACACTTATCTACAAGCTGTGGTCATTCGTGATTGGTGCAGCAGTGGGTGGAGCAGCAGGTGTTCTCTACGCATCTAAGGTCATGGTTATCTCACCAGATATGTTCAAATTCGATGTATCAATTTTGATCCTTGCCTGCGTGGTCTTCGGTGGAATTGGAAATATCTGGGGTGTCGCACTCGGTGCAACAATCCTTGCCTACCTCCCAGAACGTATCCGCTTTATCTCTGATGCACGTCAGGTCATCTTCGGTCTCGTTCTTATCTTGATGATGAACCTTCGTCCTGATGGACTGCTTCCACGCAAGAAGCGTGAAAAAATTGAAGAGAAGAGGTCAATGTAATGTCTGAGAAACTTCTCGAACTTAAGAACGTCACCATCAAGTTTGGTGGTGTGACAGCACTCAACGAAGTTAACTTCCATGTTAATAAAGGTGAAATCTGCGCACTCATCGGACCTAACGGCGCTGGAAAGACAACTGTCTTTAACGTCGTCACAGGCGTTTACCCAATTACTTCAGGTGAAATTACCTTTAAAGGCGAAAACCTTGCGGGAAAGAAGCGCCACCAAGTAACTAAGTCAGGTCTTGCACGTACATTCCAGAACGTTCGTCTCTTTGGAGATATGACCGCTCTAGAAAACGTTATTACTGCAACCGATGTACATAAGAAGACAGGTCTTCTCCGTGCACTTATCGGAACACCTCTTAATCGCCGCGAAGAGAAGGAGAGCAAGGCGCGCGCGCACGAGCTCTTGGCTCTCATGGGTATCGATCACCGCGCAGATCAACTTGCAAAGAATCTTCCTTACGGAGATCAGCGTCGCCTCGAAATTGCTCGCGCACTCGGAACAGAGCCTGAGCTACTTCTTCTCGACGAACCAGCAGCTGGCTTTAACCCTGCTGAAAAGGTAGAACTCGCAAAGCTGATCAAGAAGATTCGAGATAAGGGTTACACAGTTCTTCTCATTGAGCACGATATGTCGCTCATTATGGGAATCTCAGATCGCGTTGCAGTTCTCGACTTCGGTCAAAAGATTGCCGATGATCTTCCATCAGTTGTTCAAAACGACCCTCGTGTTATCGAGGCTTACCTAGGAGTGCCAGCAGATGCGTCTTGAAATTAAAGATCTTCGCGTTCACTACGGCAAGATTGAAGCCATCAAGGGCGTATCAGTCGTTGTAAACCAAGGTGAGATCGTCACACTTATCGGTGCTAACGGTGCCGGTAAGACAACAATCCTTAAAACCATTTCAGGTCTTCGCCCAGTATCAAGTGGCGACATCACCTTCGATGGCACAAGCATCAATAAGATCCCAGCGCACGAGCGCGTTGATCTTGGTATTTCACAGGTTCCAGAAGGCCGCGGAATTTTCCCAGGCATGACAGTCCTTGAAAACCTAGAGATGGGTAAGTTCAACCGCAAGGATCGTAAGCACGAGATGCAAGAAGATCTCGATCGCATCTACACCTTGTTCCCACGTTTGAAGGAACGTACTGCTCAGGCAGGCGGAACTCTTTCAGGTGGAGAGCAGCAGATGCTTGCTATGGGTCGTGCTCTTATGGCGCGCCCTAAGGTCTTGTTGCTTGATGAACCTTCAATGGGTCTTGCTCCTCAGATGATTGCAAATATCTTCCGCATCATCACTGAGATCAATAAGCAGGGCGTAACAATTCTCTTGGTTGAGCAGAATGCACAGCAGGCGCTTCAGCGCGCACACCGTGCATACATTCTCGAAACAGGAAGCGTTACTAAGGAAGCAGCAGCTTCTGATCTACTTAATGACCCAGCTGTGCGCGAGGCATACCTCGGAACAGGTGCTCACTAAATAAGTAATTAATCCTTATTCAAGATGAGGCAGGTTATGCGAGCTGTACAAGTTCGCTGACCTGCCTCGTTTGTTATTACGATCTCATAGACACAGAGAGTACGACCGAGTGAAACCGGGGTCGCAACTGCAGTGACATATCCGCTGGTTGCTGATTTGTGGTGAGTTGCATTGATATCTACGCCAACAATCTTGCGATCAGGACCGGCATGTAATTGAGTGCCGATTGAACCTAAAGATTCAGCAAGAACTACGTTGGCGCCACCGTGAAGAAGGCCTATCGGTTGCGTATTGCCTTCAACGGGCATTCGAGCGACTAAACGCTGCGGAGAGACTTCGAGCATTTCGATACCCATCTTGATATCGAGAGCTCCTTGGCCGCGTTCTTTGATGATTGCTAAGTAATCAGGTTCAGTCATAGTTGCAGAGTTTATATCTATGATGAGCGCTATGGCTACGAAGAGCAATTCGACGCAAAAGAGATTGCTACTTATCGATGGCCATTCAATGGCATATCGAGCCTTCTTCGCACTGCCTGCCGAAAACTTCACAACAGCCCAAGGCCAGCACACCAACGCAATCTATGGCTTTGCGACGATGCTCATTTCCTTGCTCAAAGATGAAAAACCAACGCACGTAGCTGTTGCCTTCGATGTTTCACGAAAGACATTTAGAACTGAGATATTTCCAGATTACAAAGCAAACCGAGCAAAGACCCCGGATGAGTTCCGCTCTCAGATGTCTTACTTACATGAACTCGTTAAAGGTTTTGGCATTAACCAATTTAAAATCGAAGGTTTCGAAGCCGATGACATCATCGCAACCATTACTAAGCGTGCAGAGAAAGAGGGCGCCGAAGTTCTCATCTGTACTGGAGATCGCGACAGCTTCCAGCTTGTAACACCGCAGACCACAGTGCTCTATCCAAAGCGTGGAGTCTCCGAAATGGCGCGCATGACCCCTGATGCAGTGCAAGAGAAGTACGGAATGTCACCGGATCAATATCCAGATTTTGCAGCGTTGCGCGGAGATCCCAGCGATAACTTGCCATCGATTCCTGGTGTCGGTGAAAAGACTGCAGCAAAGTGGGTTGTCGAATATGGATCACTCACCGATCTTCTTGCGCAGGCCGACAAAGTGGGTGGCAAGGTAGGAGAGTCGCTGCGAGCAAATATTGATAATGTGAAGCGCAACCGCGAATTAACTCAACTGATTCATGACGCACCCATTGATTTCACGATTGATGCCTTGGCCTGGGGCGGTGTTACTGAATCAGACCTCACCGCACTCTTTGAGCAACTCGAATTCCGTACCCTTAAAGATCGCCTCAAAGTTATCTCATCGGGTGCAGATAGTGCTCCTGCAAAGAAGTCAGCAAAGAGCGCCGAACCCGAATTCTCACTCTTTGGTTCAGATATCGACTCCTCGGTCTTGACTGCCGATGAGGTTAGTAAAAAGATTTCGGCACATACGGGCGCGATCTCAATTGCTTACGAACTTGTCGATGATCACCTTCATCGTTATGTAGTGGCCCTCGATAAGAAGACTGCATTTCTTATTCATTCATCCGAGATGGGGGAGTGGGCCACTAATCCTGCTGTCGAAAAGCTGGCTCATGATGCAAAAGCGATTGCTCGTGAAAATGGGCTGACAGGAATCACCTTCGATACATCCCTTGCCGCCTACCTGGTAAATCCAGGAGTACGTGCCCAAGAGGTGAAGGATTTACTCGAACGATGGGGCGATGGAAGTCAGATCGATGAATCTTCACCCGAACAGGTTCTGCTCACGACTGCATGTGCACTCTTTGGTCTCCGTGATTCACTCACCAAAGAACTCGCTGACCGCGGACTGACAAAGCTCTATCAAGAACTTGAGCTTCCCATCGCTGACTTGTTAGCGCTGATGGAGAACCGTGGAATTGCCGTAGATAAGGAGGGTCTTGAAACCCTTGCCACGTTCTTTGATGGTGAAGTCGCTCGTGAAACAAAGGCGGCACACGAAGCAGCTGGCCATGAATTTAACGTGGGATCTCCAAAACAGTTACAGGTCGTCCTCTTTGATGAGCTAGGACTGCCAAAGACTAAGAAGATTAAGACCGGTTACACAACCGATGCCGATGCTCTCAACTGGCTCTTCGAGAAAACATCGCACCCACTGCTCGCTTCCCTTCTTCGCATCCGCGAGACAAAGAAGTTGGCCACGACCATCGAAGGCCTGCTTGTAGAAATCCAGAAAGATAAGCGCATTCACACCCACTTTGCACAAACCGTTGCAGCCACTGGTCGACTCTCTTCCGTGGGTCCTAACCTGCAGAACATTCCTGTGCGCACAGAAGAAGGTCGCAAAATCCGCGGTTGTTTTATCGCAGGAAGTGGATACGACGCTCTTCTGACTGCTGATTACAGCCAGATTGAAATGCGCATCATGGCTCATTTATCTAATGATGCACATCTACTGAAAGCCTTTGAATCCGGCGAAGATTTGCACGCAACTGTTGCCGCCGAAGTCTTTGGAGTAAAGCCAACTGATGTCGATCCCGAAATGCGCCGTCAGATTAAAGCTATGTCCTATGGACTTGCCTACGGATTAAGTTCTTACGGTTTAGCTGTGCAACTTGATTTAACTCCACCAGCAGCTCAAGATCTAATGGATCGCTATTTCGAACGCTTTGGCGGCATCCGTGATTACCTCAAGACTGTGGTCGATGATGCGCGCAAGATTGGGTACACCGAGACTGTTATGGGGCGTCGCCGCTATCTGCCAGATTTAATGCACGATAACCGACAACGTCGCGAAGTCGCAGAGCGCATGGCGCTCAATGCTCCGATTCAGGGATCAGCTGCCGACATCATCAAGCAGGCAATGCTCAATGTTCAGAGCGCACTTGTCGCCGGTAAATTCACATCTCGACTCTTGCTTCAGGTGCACGATGAATTGATTCTTGAAGTAGTGACAAAGGAAATTGATGAAGTCTCAGAGTTAGTTCGCGTTCAGATGGGTAAGGCTTATCCGCTTCGCGCACCACTTGATGTCTCAGTTGGAATTGGAAAGAGCTGGAACGAGGCAGCTCACTAACTTGTAGTCGGAGAGTTATCTTTCATAGCTTCAAGATCTTCCTCATCGGTTGGAATTCGATCTGCTGCCACAAGTCGCGATTTACCGATTGCAAGAATGACGTAACCAATTCCGATACAAGCCGTGGTGATGCAGAGCGCAATTGTCGGCGAGAGATGTTCTGAGATAACTCCACCTGCAGCTGATCCAATGGACATCAAAGTCCCTTCAACAGTCCAGAGCCAACCCATCATTGCAGTTGGTGAACCCTTTGGCCTGATCGCTTCCATCACTTCCCAATAGAAGACCATGATTGCTCCACCAAGAAGACCGAGTAAAGCTGCAGCAATAATCATTGACCAACCTGGATATGACAGAGCCATAGGAATTGATGCAAAGAACCAAATTCCATATGTGCGTCGCATTGCTCGTAGCGATGATGTTCTTTTAGAGACAAGGCCTGCGAGAAGACCGCCCAAGATATTTGCAACTCCCATAGAGGTAAAGATCCACGCGGTCAGATGCGGAACCCTCTCGATAGTTGTAAAGGCAGGTACCGCAACATCGAAGACGCCCCAACCAAAACCGAGGAAACAGCCTTCAATCATTAAGAGTTGAAGCGGTTTATGGCGCCAGAGCGGTTGGTAATCTGCTGCTTTCTTCTCCGGAACCCAACTGCGTGAAACTTTTGTAAGAGCGAGTGCGCCGCCACCTAACAACATCAATCCGCCGACGATGTTGAGCGGAAGTGATGGATTAGATGAGAGAGCCAATGAAGTTGCAACAACTGGACCAACAACACCAGCTGTGCTCATGATTGCCGTATCCATTGCGTAAGCAGTGCGAAGGAAATCGTCTGGAACGATGATCTTCCACAATGGGCGCACGGATAAGTTAATTGGGGGAGCGCTTAGCCCCATTACAAATGCGAGGATCAACATCCACGATTTTGACTCCACTGCGTTGAGAGCAAACGCCATTCCAGCATAAGTAGGAACCATGATGCGAAGTGGCCACGTTTGACCGTACTTATCCATAATCGATCCGCGGATTCCTGCGGTGAAAGAACCGGCTGCAGCATTCAATCCAATGGCAATACCCGCGAATGCAACGGAATCTGTTGATTGTTCAGCTTTAAAAAAGATCGACAATCCGACCATTCCATATGCAACGCGAGCAGGAAAACAAGCGATGAGCAGGGTCCAGACATTAGGAATCCCGAATAACTCGATATAGCGCTTCATTTGCCTGCAATTCTATTGGGTTGGCCATCTTTCTAAGCGGGGATTTGCCTGTAAATCACCCCCGCCCGTACTCTTACGCTCCTGATAATTCATTATCGGGAAAATTTCATAGTCCTATCCCTACTACTTTCTATCCCTACGGAGCATCTTGACTACACAAATTGCAGTAAATGACATTGGATCAGCAGAAGATTTTCTAGCCGCAATCGAAGGCACAATCAGAAATTTCAGTGACGGAGACCTCGTCATTGGCACAGTCGTTCAAATTGATCGCGAAGAAGTACTCCTAGACGTCGGTTACAAGACTGAAGGCGTAATTCCATCACGCGAACTCTCTATCCGCCACGATGCAGATCCAAATGACATCGTAAAAGTTGGAGATAAAGTCGAAGCTCTTGTTCTTCAGAAGGAAGATAAAGAAGGACGCCTCATCCTTTCTAAGAAGCGTGCTCAGTACGAGCGTGCATGGGGAGAGATTGAAGGCAAGAAGGAACGCGACGAAGTTGTCGTTGGAACAGTTATTGAAGTTGTTAAGGGCGGACTCATCGTCGACATCGGATTGCGTGGCTTCTTGCCAGCTTCCCTCGTCGAAATGCGTCGCGTTCGTGACCTCACTCCTTACATCGGTAAGCAGGTTGAGGCTCGCATCATCGAGCTCGACAAGAATCGCAACAACGTTGTGCTTTCACGTCGTGCATTCCTTGAGCAAACACAGTCACAGTCACGCACTGAATTCCTTAACCAGCTCCAAAAGGGTCAGGTTCGTACAGGTGTTGTCTCATCAATCGTTAACTTCGGTGCATTCGTTGACCTTGGTGGCGTAGATGGTCTCGTTCACGTTTCAGAGCTTTCATGGAAGCACATCGATCACCCAGGTGAAGTTGTTGAAGTTGGCGATGAAGTAACAGTAGAAGTTCTCGAAGTTGATTTCGAGCGCGAGCGTGTTTCTCTCTCACTCAAGGCGACACAGGAAGATCCATGGCAGGCATTTGCACGTACCCACACAATTAACACTGTTGTGCCAGGCGTCGTGACAAAGCTTGTTCCATTCGGTGCATTCATCCGTGTTCACGAGGGAATTGAAGGCCTCGTTCACATCTCAGAGTTGGCAGAACGCCACGTTGAGATTCCAGAGCAGGTTGTTGCAGTAGATGACGAACTCTTCGTCAAGATCATCGATATCGATCTTGAGCGTCGTCGCATCTCACTCTCATTGAAGCAAGCAAATGAAGGAACTGAAGTTGAGATCGAAGCATTCGATCCAACACAGTACGGAATGGCTGCTCGCTACGATGCTGAAGGAAACTTCATCTACCCAGAAGGTTTCGATCCTGATACACAGGAATGGAAGCCAGGCTTTGATTCACAGCGTGAAGAGTGGGAGCGTCAGTACGCTGTTGCTCAAGAGCGCTTCATGGCACATAAGAAGCAGAAGGCAGAAGCAAAGGCAGCTGAAGAAGCTGCTGTTGTAGCTGAATAATTCTCTATAAAAAAGAGACTCATACGGGTCGCGAGCTGCTTCTTAACCTCGCTTACCCCGCATGAGTCTCTTTTTTTTGATTCTCAAATGACTCAGACAACGGCAGGTTCTTCCGCCACGAATGAGGGTGGAAGGTAGGGTAAGTACATGTTGGTGGTGGGGCTTACTGGTGGAATTGGTGCAGGCAAATCAACTGTCGCCGAGCTCTTTGCACGCTTAGGTGCACTAGTTATTGATGCCGATCAACTTGCACGTATGGCTATTGAACGCGGTTCTGATGGATTTGCAGATGTCATGCTCCGCTTCGGTGAAGATGTCATTGTCAATGGAGATATCGATCGTAAGAAGTTAGCTGAAATTGTTTTTAGCGATGAGCAAGCTCGCAAAGATTTAGAAGCGATTATTCATCCGCGGGTACATGCCCTCTTTGCCGAAGCTGTGGCTGATTTAGACCACGATGACATTTTGATCTACGAAATCCCGCTCCTTGTCGAGACCGGTGCTGCTGAAAAGTTTGACTATGTGATAACCGTCGAATCTGAGATTGAACTCCGCAAGTCACGGCTTCTCAAGAAGGGGCTCTATATCTCCCAGATTGAAAAGCGAATGGCTTCGCAGGCATCAGAGGAAGCCCGCACAGCAGTGGCGGATTCCGTAATTCGCAATGATGGAGATGAAGATTCCCTGCTCAGACAGGTGGAAAATCTCTGGGAGAGCGTTCTCGTTCCGCAATCGCTAGGCTAACCACGTGCGCCCAGTAACCGATTTACAGCGAAAGGTCGCACCCTTTCAAGTCATCAGCGATTATGTTCCTGCCGGCGATCAGCCCGCTGCCATCGAAGAAATCACACGCCGCATTAATGCAGGCGAACAAGATGTTGTACTTTTAGGAGCAACAGGTACCGGAAAGTCAGCAACAACTGCTTGGTTGATTGAGCGCCTGCAGCGCCCCACATTGGTTCTGGCTCCCAACAAGACTCTTGCTGCTCAGCTTGCCACTGAATTCCGCGAGCTGCTGCCTAATAACGCTGTCGAATACTTCGTCTCGTATTACGACTACTACCAACCCGAAGCCTATGTGCCACAAACTGATACCTTCATCGAGAAGGATTCAAGTGTTAACGATGAAGTCGAACGTCTTCGCCACTCTGCAACTAACTCACTTCTCACTCGCCGCGATGTCATCGTTGTAGCAACAGTCTCGTGCATTTACGGTCTTGGTACGCCGCAGGAGTACATCGACCGCATGATTCGCCTCAAAGTCGGCGATGAAATCGAGCGCAATGTATTGCTTCGCAAGTTTGTCGATGTTCAGTACAAGAGAAACGATATGGCTTTCGAACGTGGAACTTTCCGCGTCCGTGGGGATACTGTCGAAATTATTCCTATGTATGAGGAGCTCGCGGTTCGCATCGAGATGTTTGGCGATGAAATTGAAAAGATCATGACCCTTAATCCGCTTACCGGCGAGATTGTGCGGGACGAAGAAGAGATCTACATCTTCCCAGCTACACACTATGCAGCGGGTCCCGAAACCATGAAGCGCGCGATGGGGGAGATTGAAGATGAGCTTCAGATTCAACTCAATCTCTTTAAGAAGCAGGGAAAGTTGCTGGAAGAACAGCGTCTTCGCATGCGCACGACTTTTGACCTCGAAATGATGCAGCAACTCGGATTCTGTTCAGGAATTGAAAACTACTCCCGCCACCTCGATGGTCGCGCTCCAGGTTCTGCACCTAACTGCCTACTCGATTACTTCCCAGAAGATTTCCTTGTTGTGATTGATGAAAGCCATGTGACCGTTCCGCAGATTGGTGCGATGTTTGAAGGCGATTCAGCACGCAAGCGCACACTTGTGGAACATGGTTTCCGCTTACCAAGTGCGCTCGATAACCGACCACTGAAGTGGCCCGAATTTCTTGAACGCACTGGTCAGACTATTTATCTCTCCGCAACGCCTGGAAAGTATGAAATGGCGAAAGTTAATGGAGATGTTGTCGAGCAAGTAATCCGCCCAACAGGCCTTGTCGATCCACAAATCGTTATCAAACCAATTAAGGGCCAGATCGATGACCTCTTGCACGAGATCAATATTCGCGCCGAGCGCAATGAACGCGTTCTTGTAACTACCTTAACTAAGAAGATGTCAGAAGATCTCACTGATTACCTTCAAGAGAAAGGCGTTCGAGTTCGATACTTACACTCTGAGGTAGACACTCTTCGACGCGTCGAGCTTCTGCGCGAACTTCGTAGCGGTGAATATGACGTTCTTATCGGTATCAACTTGCTCCGCGAAGGTCTGGATTTACCTGAAGTTTCACTTGTTGCAATTCTTGATGCTGATAAAGAAGGTTTCTTGCGATCTGCAACATCTCTCATTCAGACCATCGGTCGAGCCGCTCGAAATGTTTCGGGTGAAGTACATATGTATGCCGACAATATGACCGCATCAATGACTAAGGCGATTGATGAGACAAACCGCCGCCGCGCAAAGCAGGTCGCCTATAACCTTGAACGAGGCGTCGACCCACAACCGCTACGTAAGAAGATTTCAGATATCACCGATCTCATCGCACAAGAGAGCGATGACACAGATGACATCATGGCAGCGCTCAAGGGAAAGAAGTCCAGCTCCGTTCTTCCGTTCTCTTCGAAGCCAACTGACTCTATGCCGCGCCAAGAACTCATTGCGTTGATAGGCTCCCTCACCGAGCAGATGCGTAGCGCCGCTGATGAACTTCAATTTGAACTCGCAGCGCGTTTACGTGATGAACTCAAAGACTTAAAGCGCGAACTTCGCGGAATGGATGAGGCTGGCACATGAGCATCGATAAGTTGGTTGTCCGCGGAGCCCGCGAACATAACCTCAAAGATGTCTCCATCGAACTCCCACGCGATGCGCTGATTGTCTTTACTGGACTTTCCGGATCAGGTAAATCAAGCCTGGCCTTCGACACAATCTTTGCTGAAGGACAGCGCCGTTATGTCGAATCACTTTCTGCTTATGCGCGCCAGTTCTTGGGGCAGATGGATAAGCCCGATGTTGATTTCATCGAAGGACTTTCACCTGCTGTCTCAATCGATCAGAAATCAACTAACCGCAACCCGCGTTCGACAGTTGGAACCATCACTGAGGTCTATGACTATTTCCGTCTGCTCTTTGCGCGTGCAGGTCGCCCACATTGTCCAAAGTGTTCAAAGGCAGTTTCTCGGCAGAGTCCACAGCAGATCGTTGATCAGATTCTTGCGATGCCAGCAACCACAAAGTTTCAGGTTTTAGCTCCCGTCATTCGCGAACGTAAAGGTGAGTTCGTCGATCTCTTTGCAGATCTCGTAACGCAGGGCTATTCCCGTGCTCGCGTTGATGGCGAAACCATTCAACTTACCGAGCCTCCAAAGCTGAAGAAGCAAGAGAAGCACACTATTGAGGTTGTTATTGATCGCCTTACCGCGAAGGCTGAGAGCAAGTCTCGCCTCACCGATTCCATTGAAACCGCACTCAAACTCGGTAACGGTTTAGTGCTCCTGGACTTCGTTGATGCGAAAGGTCCTGAGAAAGAACATACATATAGCGAGCATCTTGCTTGCCATGATTGCAATCTCTCTTTTGAAGAGCTCGAACCACGTTCATTCTCATTTAACTCACCCTTTGGTGCCTGCGCTGAATGTTCAGGTATCGGAACCAAACTAGAGGTCGATGAAGATCTCATCATTCCCGATGACTCAATCTCAATTAATGAAGGTGCAATTGCACCATGGGCTGGGGGACAGTCATCTGAATACTTCCTTCGTCTCCTTGAAGCGCTCTCTGAAGAACTTCGTTTCTCGCTAGATAACCCTTGGAAGAAGCTTTCAGCAAAAGCGAAAGATGCAATCATCAATGGCTTTGAGTATGAAGTGCACGTTAAATTTAAGAACCGTTATGGTCGCGTTCGTAACTATTCGACGGGTTTTGAGGGCGTAGTTCCATTTATCCATCGTCGCCACAGCGAGACAGATAGCGATTACAGCCGCGATAAGTACGAGGCCTATATGCGCGAAACTCCATGCCCAGCATGCAAGGGAGCGCGTCTTAAGCCTGAAGTTCTTGCAGTAACGCTTGGTGGAAAGAGCATCGCTGAAGTCTGCGCGCTCTCCATCGATGACTGTGCAACATTTCTCAAGCAAGTAACTCTCAATAAACGTGAGGCGCAGATTGCTGAACGTGTGATGAAGGAAGTCCACGCACGTCTTGGCTTCTTGCTCGATGTCGGACTTGATTACCTTTCACTCGATCGCCCAGCAGCAACACTTTCAGGTGGTGAAGCGCAACGTATTCGTTTAGCAACACAGATTGGCTCAGGTCTTGTCGGCGTCCTCTATGTTCTTGATGAACCCTCTATCGGACTTCATCAGCGCGATAACCGCCGCCTGATTGACACTCTTACTCGCCTTCGCGATCTTGGAAATACTCTTATCGTTGTTGAACACGATGAGGAAACAATCCGTACCGCTGACTGGGTAGTTGATATCGGCCCAGGTGCGGGCGAACACGGCGGTAAAGTTGTCGTCTCAGGTTCTTATGAAGAACTCATTGCTTCAGAGGAATCAATTACTGGCGCCTATTTGTCAGGCCGCAGATCTATTGAGATACCAGATTCTCGCCGACCCGTTGATCCCAAGCGTCAGCTTGTTATCAAGGGTGCAAAAGAAAATAACCTGAAAGATATCGAAGTGTCGATCCCTCTTGGACTCTTTGTTTCAGTGACTGGCGTTTCTGGTTCTGGAAAATCAACACTTGTAAATGACATTCTCTATACAACTCTTGCCAACAAACTCAATGGAGCTCGTCTTGTTCCTGGCCGACACCGCACCGTTACCGGAATCGATCAACTAGATAAAGTTGTCCACGTTGATCAATCTCCTATCGGTCGTACGCCACGTTCAAACCCAGCTACCTACACAGGCGTTTTCGATAAGGTCCGCGCGCTCTTCGCCGAAACTTCTGAAGCTAAGGTCCGCGGATATCAACAAGGTCGCTTCTCATTTAACGTTAAGGGCGGCCGCTGCGAGAACTGTTCAGGCGATGGAACCATCACAATCGAGATGAACTTCCTTCCAGATGTCTATGTTCCATGCGAAGTCTGCCATGGTGCGCGTTACAACCGCGAGACTCTTGAAGTTCATTACAAGGGTAAGACGATTGCTCAAGTTCTCGATATGCCAATCGAGATTGCCCACGAATTCTTTGAATCCGTTCCTACTATCGCGCGCTATCTCAAGACGCTCTGCGATGTAGGTCTTGGCTACGTCCGCCTAGGTCAATCTGCACCAACGCTTTCAGGCGGAGAAGCGCAGCGCGTCAAGCTTGCTACTGAACTTCAGCGACGTTCTACCGGTCGCACAATTTATGTTCTCGACGAGCCAACCACCGGACTTCACTTTGAAGATGTCAATAAACTCTTAGGAGTTCTTAAGCGTCTCGTTGAATCAGGAAATACAGTCATCGTTATTGAACATAATCTCGATGTCATCAAATCATCCGACTGGGTGATCGATATGGGACCTGAAGGCGGGTTCCGTGGCGGAACTGTTGTTGCCGAAGGAACACCTGAAGAAGTTGCGAAGGTTAAGGGAAGTTACACAGGGCAGTACCTTGCTGAGATCCTGGCGACTAATCGCAAAGCAACTCCTACAAAGACTCCAGCAAAAGCTGCGGCTAAGACTCCCGTAAAGAAGTAACAATGGCTGAGCCATCCAGTTATCGCCCCAAGGAGATTCCTGAAGAGCCGGGTGTCTACCGTTTCTATAACGGCAGCGACAAAGTTATCTATGTCGGTAAGGCAAAGAACTTAAAGAATCGATTGACCACCTACTTCGGGTCAAATCTTGCACAGAAGACTTACCGCATGGTTCATGAAGCAGTACGCGTTGACTGGACAATTGTCGGCACCGAACTTGAGGCACTCGCTCTCGAATTCTCTTGGATCAAGCAGTATCACCCAACCTATAACGTTCAATTTAAAGACGATAAGTCATATCCCTATCTAGCCATTTCAATGGCCGATGAATTTCCCCGTATCTTTATTACACGCAAAGAGAAGCGCCCTGGTCTTAAATACTTTGGCCCATATACAAATGCGTGGGCGCTTCGAAATACCTATGAAGTGCTTCTCAAAGTCTTTCCCGTTCGTTCTTGCAGCGCAGGAAACTTTCAGCGAGCACAACGCACAAAACGCCAGTGTCTCTTGGGGGATATCGGAAAGTGTGCAGCTCCTTGCGTTGGCTGGGTGACTCCAGAAGAACATAAAGAGATTGCCGTAAAGCTCGATGCATTTATGGAGAAGGGCATGGAGAACCTTCTTCCAACCCTGCGCGCCGAAATGGCGACAGCATCTGAAAAGGAAGAGTTTGAACGCGCAGCTCGTCTACGCGATCAGATTGAATCATTCGAAAAGGCGCAACGCTCCACACAAGGGAACCTGTCTGATGATCTTGACGGCGATTTCATCTCCTTGCACGAAGAAGGCCTTCATGCCGCTGGCTCAATCTTCATCGTTCGTCGCGGCTCGATTAAGGGATCGCGTTCATGGATTGTCGATCAAGAACGCGCTCTTGAAGGCGATGACCAAATCGGTTCACTCTTCTTCTCCATTTACAGTCAGAGCGCACCCACAGATATTCCTTCAGAAATTTATCTCAACGCCGAACCTGCTGATCGAATAGCGCTAGAAGAGTGGTTGACCTCGCTTCGCGGCGCCCGAGTTTCTATCAAAGTTCCACAACGAGGAGAGAAGGTTGAACTTCTCCAAACAGTCGAACGCAATGCTCATTACGCACTCGTTCAATACTTGAGCAAGCGAGCGACAGATGCCGCTGTCTCTGGAAAGGCCCTCCTTGAATTAGAGGAAGAGCTCCAACTTGCTCGGACGCCACTTCGCATTGAGTGTTATGACATCTCAAACATTTCCGGTACTTCTGTCGTTGCATCCATGGTGGTCTTCGAAGACGGTCTAGCGAAGAAGAGTGAATACCGTAGATTCATTATCGATACCGATACAGCCCAAGATGACACCCGCGCGATGCATCAAGTGATTACGCGCCGCATGAAACGACTACTTGCCGATCGAAACGTTAATCAAAGTGAGGTTGCTGAGACGGGTGGCAAGCTCAGCAAATTTGCATACCCACCACAACTCATCGTTGTCGACGGTGGCGCTCCACAAGTTGCCTCTGCACAACGAGCACTGGATGAACTTGGAATTACCGATGTTGCCTTGTGTGGATTAGCTAAACGACTTGAAGAAGTCTGGATGCCAGGAGATAAGGATCCGCTCATTCTGCCGCGCACTTCAGAAGGTATGTATCTTCTCCAGCGTATTCGCGATGAAGCGCATAGATTTGCCATCACTTTCCACAGATCCCGTCGCTCAAAAGTTATGCTCGAATCTCTGCTCGACGAGATTCCTCAATTAGGAGAAACTAGGCGTGCAGCGCTCCTTGATAGGTTTGGTTCGGTAACGGCGATGCGAAAAGCGACAGCTGAAGAACTTGCATCAACACCGGGTATTGGAGCGACAATCGCCTCCATCATCTATACCCACCTACAAAATTTGTCCCAATCTGGCAGTGAACTGGCGGGCGTTGATATGGCAACAGGGGAGATACTTGACACCTAAGGCAGAATGTTAGGTATGGCGACTCAAGAACTTCTGATTCTTACAGGCATGTCAGGTGCCGGGCGATCAACAGTGGCCCACGCACTCGAAGATCTCGGTTGGTATGTCGTCGATAACTTGCCTCCAGCGCTTTTGCCGCAACTAGCCGAACAGAGCCTCGATACCCATGCTGCTCTTGCAGTTGTCGTTGATGTTCGCGGCGGAAAATTCTTCGACGAACTCAATAACGCGCTATCCCAGCTTAAGAGTTCAGCGACTCCATACCGCCTTCTCTTTCTCGATGCATCAGATCAAGCGCTCGTACAGCGCTTTGAATCAACGCGTCGACCACATCCGCTACAGGCAAAAGATCGCATCGTTGACGGAATTGCACGCGAACGTGCCAAGCTTGAAGAAATCCGCGCACAAGCCGATGTTGTGATTGACTCTTCAAACCTCAACGTCCATCAACTAGAAAAGCGCACCTCCGAAATCTTTGCAGCAGGAATGCTTCCAACTCTTCGCGTCAACGTTCTCTCATTCGGATACAAATATGGAATTCCCGTTGATTCAGATCTCGTTCTGGATTGTCGATTCATTCCCAATCCACATTGGATCCCTGAACTTCGTCCATTAAATGGTTTAGATAAACCCGTCTCGGACAAAGTCCTCAGCAGCGATGGAGTCGAAGATTTCGTAAAGAGTTACGTGAGCGTCGTCCAGAAGATGATTCCTGGATATTTCCGAGAAGGAAAGAAGTACGTAACGATTGCTATTGGTTGCACAGGTGGCAAGCATCGTTCTGTAGCAATCGCCGAAGAAATAGCTCGACAGCTGACGACATCATCTAAGGATCTTGAAATTACTGCACATGCAACACACCGCGATGTAGGACGGGAATGAGTTCAGATAAAAAGGTCGTAGCGCTCGGTGGGGGACATGGCTTAGCCGCAACTCTCACCGCGCTCCGTAGTTTTACTTCAAGCATCACTGCAGTAGTTACCGTTGCAGATAATGGTGGATCGAGCGGTCGTCTTCGTACTGAGTTTCCAATTCTTCCTCCAGGTGATTTACGAATGGCACTGGCTGCGCTCTGTAGCGATGATGATTGGGGTCGAAGTTGGGCTGAAATCATGCAATATCGCTTTACCAGTGAAGGCGAGCTCAATGGTCATGCTGTCGGCAATCTCTTACTCGCAGCGCTATGGGATCGCGATGAAGATACCGTCGCTGGCCTAGATCGCGTGGGCGCACTTCTTAAAGTGATTGGACGCGTGCTACCTATGGCATCGGCACCTTTAGATATTGAAGCGACTTTTGAGAATTCAATTGGTACAAAGATTGTTCGGGGACAAGCTGAAGTCGCGACAACCAAGGGCAGACTTAAATCAATCCGCATCATCCCTGAAAATCCATCTGCATACCCAGAAGCGCTCACCGCAATCGCTGATGCTGATTGGATAACGATGGGACCTGGTTCTTGGTTCTCGAGTGTCATTCCGCATCTTCTGGTGCCCGCACAACGTGATGCCATCGTTGCATCTCATGCAAAGAAGATTCTGCTGCTTAATCTCGATACTGCTGATAAGTCAGCAGGGGAGTACGCAGGTTATTCACCACTCGAACACCTTCGTATTTTGTCTGAATATGCCCCAGAACTTCACTTTGATTGCGTAGCTATCGACAGCTCGGCCGATGGGCAGGATGAATTGCGTGCGCATCTTTCAACCATAGGTTCAGAGTTGGTGGTCGCCGATTTACGCAGTGCAGGGTCGCCTCTGCACCATGATGTGAAAAAATTAGGTCAACTTTTCTCACACATTGACTCCGAAATACTGGTTGGATAACCCCCATGGCAATGACAGCAGCGGTTAAAGACGAGCTCAGTCGTCTCTCTGTTACCAAGCCTTGTTGTCGCAAAGCCGAAGTTTCTTCGCTCTTACGTTTTGCTGGTGGGCTACATATCGCCGCAGGAAAAGTCGTTATTGAGGTCGAGCTTGATACCTCACAGAGCGCTCGTCGCCTTAAGAAAGATATTGCCGATATTTACGGACACGACAGTGATTTAGCGGTGCTCTCATCAAGCGGACTACGTAAAGGATCGCGATATGTAGTTCGAGTCATTGAGGCAGGAGATGCTCTTGCTCGCCAGACTGGCCTGATTGATGCAAATGGTCGCCCGGTTCGCGGACTTCCACCACAAGTTGTTGCTGCAAATGTCTGCGATGCTGAAGCAGCTTGGCGTGGTGCATTTATCGCACATGGTTCTCTGACCGAACCAGGTCGCTCTTCATCTCTTGAAATTACCTGCCCAGGACCAGAAGCAGCTCTCGCTCTTGTTGGCGCAGCGCGTCGACTCAATATCGTTGCAAAAGCGCGTGAAGTTCGAGGCGTAGATCGAGTTGTTATCCGCGATGGAGATGCGATTGGCGTTCTACTCACTCGTCTCGGCGCACATGAAAGTGTCCTTGCTTGGGAAGAACGTCGCATGCGTCGTGAAGTGCGCGCAACAGCAAATCGCCTCGCCAATTTTGATGATGCAAACTTGCGCCGTTCTGCACGTGCTGCAGTTGCAGCTGCAGCTCGAGTGCAACGCGCGATGGAAATCCTCGGTCCAGAGATTCCAGATCACTTGAAAGAAGCTGGCGAACTTCGAATTTCTCACGGACAAGCAAGCCTTGAAGAGCTCGGTTCACTTGCGACCCCGCCAATGACTAAGGATGCAATCGCAGGTCGCATCCGCCGGCTCCTAGCTATGGCAGATAAGCGCGCACAAGAGCTCGGTATTCCTGACACTGAAGCGGGACTTTCTCCAGATCTGCTCGGCGAGTAATACTCAACTCGCATCGAAAGTGAGCCTTCGCACGCTCACTGACCGGCCGGTAGCAATCCACAGGCTGATAGACTTCAACCCAAGCCCCCAATGTTGTGGTGTAACTGATAGCCACCTATATGCGGGGCATTTCACTTTCTAGAAGAGGTTCTCATAATGATTAATGTCGGAATTAATGGTTTTGGACGTATTGGCCGCAACTTCTTTCGCGCAGCGCTCACAAACCCAAATATCAATATCGTAGGTATCAACGACCTCACAGATAATGCAACTCTTGCTCACTTGCTCAAGTACGACTCAATCTTGGGACGCCTTGGACTAGAAGTTTCACACACAGAAGACACCATTACTGTCGGCGGAAAGACCATCAAGGTATTTGCAGATCGCGATCCTGCAAACCTTCCTTGGGCATCAGTCAAGGCAGATATCGTTATTGAATCAACAGGCCACTTCACAAAGGCTGCAGATGCGCAGAAGCACATCACAGCAGGAGCTAAGAAGGTCATCATCTCTGCACCTGCAACAGATGAAGACATCACAATCGTGATGGGTGTAAACCACGAGAACTACGACCCAGCGAAGCACAACGTCATCTCAAACGCTTCATGTACAACTAACTGCCTTGCTCCAATGGCAAAGGTTTTGGATGAGAAGTTCGGAATCGTCCGCGGACTCATGACAACAATTCACGCGTACACAAACGATCAGGTAATCCTCGATTTCCCACATAAGGATCTCCGCCGCGCACGTGCTGCAGCGACAAATATCATCCCAAGCTCAACAGGTGCTGCAAAGGCAATCTCTTTGGTACTCCCACAGCTCAAGGGCAAACTCGATGGTTTTGCAATGCGCGTTCCTGTTCCAACAGGTTCAGCTACAGACCTCACAGTTGAACTAGCGAAGGAAGCAACTGCTGCTGAGATCAATGCAGCGATGAAGGAAGCAGCAAACGGTTCACTCAAGGGATTCCTTACATACACAGAAGATCAGATCGTTTCTTCAGATATCGTGACAGATCCTTCATCATGTATCTTCGATGCAGGTCTTACAAAGGCAATCGGAACAACAGTGAAGGTTGTTGGTTGGTATGACAACGAATGGGGCTACTCAAACCGCCTCGTTGACCTTGTTGGATATGTAGGTAAGTCCCTCTAATGTCTTCTTTGGCTGACCTAGATGTAGCTGGTAAGCGCGTATTTTTGCGTTGCGATCTCAATGTTCCTTTGAAAGAAGGAAAGATCACTGACGATGGCCGTATCCGCGCTTCACTTCCGACGATCAATGCCCTCCTTAAAAAAGGCGCAAGCATTGTTATTGCAGCTCATCTAGGTCGACCAAAAGGCGAAGCAAAACCTGAACTTTCACTTGCACCTGTTGCAGTTCGTCTCTCTGAACTACTTGGAAAGCCTGTGCAATTTGCAGGTGCAATCACTGGTGAAGATGTCACAGCAAAAGCTGAGGCACTTGCCGCGGGTGAAGTTCTCCTTCTAGAAAATATCCGTTTCAGCGCAGCCGAGACATCTAAGGATGAATCAGAGCGCGCTGCACTCGCTGCAGAGCTTGCAAAACTTGCTGACTTCTATGTTGGCGATGGTTTCGGCGCTGTGCACCGTAAGCACGCCTCTGTATTTGATTTAGCGAAGCTTCTCCCACATGCAGCAGGAACTTTGGTTGCAGCTGAAGTTGAAGTGCTCAAGAAGCTCACCATCAATCCAGTTCGCCCATATGGGGTAGTTCTTGGTGGCTCTAAGGTTTCAGACAAGATTGGCGTCATCTCAAACCTTCTTGGAAAAGTTGATGTCATGGCTATCGGTGGCGGAATGCTCTTTACCTTCCTTGCAGCGCAAGGCAAAGAGATTGGTTCCTCACTCGTAGAACGCGACCTCATCGATACCGTCAAGGGTCTGATCAAGCAGGCTGAAGATTCCGGAGTGAAGCTCTTGCTTCCAACGGATATTGTCGTTGCTCCAACATTTTCTGCAGATGCGACACCAACTTTGGTAAGGGCTGATGCAATCCCTGCAGATCAGATGGGTCTTGATATTGGACCTGAAACGGCAGCGGCATTTGCTGCAGCAATCAAGACATGTAAGACAGTCTTCTGGAACGGTCCTATGGGCGTCTTTGAATTTCCAAACTTTGCACATGGAACAAAGGTTGTTGCCCAGGCACTGACTGAAGTTCCTGGAATCTCCGTAGTCGGCGGTGGCGACTCAGCAGCAGCTGTTCGCGCACTTGGCTTTGCAGATTCTGCATTCGGTTACATTTCAACTGGCGGGGGAGCATCACTTGAATACCTCGAAGGTAAAGAACTTCCAGGTCTGACAGCGCTAGATCTCTAATCTTTAATTTTCACGTAACAACGACGAAGGAGTAACAATGCGTAAACCACTCATGGCTGGTAACTGGAAGATGAACCTCAATCACCTCGAGGCGATTGCAGTTGCACAGAAGCTTGTCTACTCACTTGAAGATAAGGATTACGACGCAGTAGACGTTGCAATCATTCCTCCGTTTACAGATATTCGTTCTATCCAAACTATGGTCGATGGTGATCGCCTCCGTCTTCAGTATGGTGCACAAGATCTTTCGCCGGAAAGCTCAGGCGCATTTACTGGCGATATCTCTGGCTCAATGCTTGCAAAGCTTGGCTGCACATTCGTTGTTATTGGTCACTCAGAGCGCCGCGCAATCCATCATGAAGATGATGCACTCATCAATCGCAAGATTAAGGCTGCCCTTGCAAACGAACTCACACCTATTTTCTGCGTTGGCGAAGAACTAGCAATCCGCGAATCAGGAACACATGTGTCACATGTAATCCGTCAGGTTCGTGCAGGCCTTGAAGGCTTCCATAAACCAGACCTCAAGAAGATTGTTATTGCTTACGAACCTGTCTGGGCTATCGGCACAGGCAAGACAGCTACGCCTGAAGATGCACAAGAAGTATGTGCAGCTATCCGCGAAGAAGTAGAGCAGATCGGTTCATCCGAGATCGCATCAAATATGCGCATCCTCTACGGTGGTTCTGTGAAGTCTGCAAATATCGTCGAAATCATGAAGCAGGCCGATGTCGACGGCGCCCTCATTGGGGGAGCAAGCCTTGACCCTGAAGAGCTGGCGAAGATCGTTAAGTTCCACGCTCAGGCGTAGTTCGTATCTAATTCCTATTTAATTTAAGGCTTTCCAGTTCATTCGGGTATCCTGTACCCCTACCTCTAGAGGAGTTTTACGCATGGCTTTAGCTCTATCAATCTTTCTTGTCATCACAAGCGTCTTGATGATTCTTCTCGTCTTGCTTCACAAGGGCAAAGGTTCAGGCCTCTCCGATCTATTCGGTGGCGGCGTCTCATCAAACTACGGTGGATCATCTGTGGTCGAGCGAAACCTTGATCGAATCACAATCGTCGTAGGCGGACTCTGGTTCGCTGGCGTTGTTAGCCTCTCACTTGTTTTGAAGGGTTAATCCATGGCAAGTGCAATTCGCGGAAGTCGTGTCGGCGCCGGCCCAATGGGCGAAGCTGAGCGCGGAGATCAGATTGAGCGCGCAACAGTTTCGTACTGGTGTGCCAATGGCCATGAAGTTCGTCCATCATTCGCAGTTGAAGAAACTGTAGTTATTCCCGATCAGTGGGATTGCCCTAAGTGCGGTCTTCCTGCAGGTCGCGATAAGAACAATCCACCAAGCGCTGTAGTCAATATTCCATATAAGACTCACCTTGCTTATGTAAAAGAGCGTCGTTCAGATAAAGAAGGCGAGAAGATTCTAGAAGATGCTCTTCGCAAACTTCGTGGAGACGATATCGAGTAATCGATCTCTATAGAGATCGGGCAGCTGCCAAGATTTCATCAATACCCGCACTTCGTTTCTGCAGATGCAGACGAAGGAGCGGGTATTTTCTTGTAGCTAGCGCGCGGTTATCTCCGATTGCCTGAGCAAAGAGAAGAGTGCGAAGACTGTAGCTACGACCTGGAATCTCGTAATCAATGGAAGTCTCACCAGTGATCTGAAGGAATGAGCCATTCTTCTGGCCGCCCTTATGGAATTGACCTGTCGAGTGCATGAAACGTGGACCCCAACCAAATGAAGTTGGATGTCCAGATTTCTCGGCAAGTATTGAACGAAGCTCTGCAATCTTTACATCATCGCGACGATCTAGATAGGCCATGATTGCGATGTACCCACCATCTTTTACATCTTCAATAAATGTGGCAAGTGCATCTTTGAGAGATTGTCCATCTCCAAAGATTTCAACTGACTTCTCAGCACATGCAGGAGTGAGAACTGGTACAGAGTTATTCCATTCAGTTAAACAAGCCGCGGTCTGTTCTTTTGCTTCAGTAACATTTGGTTGATTGAAGGGATCAATCTTGAGCGCTGCTCCAATAAGAGCAGTGACCCACTCCCAAAAAATAAAGTGAGCGCCAAGGGGACCCTCAACAGTGAGATCCGTAGAAGTTCCTGCATACGCAACGGTGAAAGATCCGCCAACTTTGGCACGAGCGCCATCTTCAGTAGCAATAGGTAAGCGCCCAATCGAATCTTTACCGGTTGATTCAGCGATGAGCTGCTCGATCCAATCTGACAGCCCTGGAACCGCTGAACCTGCATCAGTGAAAGCAATGTATTGCTCTGCTTGGGTAACGAGCAGGTATGCAACATCAAGTATCACCTGATCATCTGTGAGAAAGGCACTTTTTTCTGCCCGAGCATCTGCGAGCAAGTCAGCAATGGGTGCTCCAACGAGAGCAGATGGAAGTAGGCCAAATGCGCTCAGTACGCTAAAACGTCCACCAACGTTGGGATCTGCATTGATCACCGAATATCCACCAGCGCGAACTTCGATATCAAGCGGAGAGCCAGGATCGGTGACAAAGAGCATGTGGTCGACAGGGCTAAGTCCAGCATTTTCAAATTGCGATTGAAAGAGTGCGCGCTGTGAAGAAGTTTCTATTGTTGACCCAGATTTCGAACTTACAACAACAACTGTTTTGGCTAAATCGTTACCAATGGCGTGCTGCGCATAGTTGGGATCTGTTGAATCGAGGATGAAGATATCTTTCTTATTGGTAAGTGCAATTACTTCAGGTCCGAGAGATGAACCACCCATGCCACAGAGAACTACTCGTGCATATGAAGAGAACTTCGTCACTAGATCAGCAATCTGGGGGAGTAGCTCTTGCGATGCTTCAGGTAGATCTACCCAGTTAAGGCGAACTGCAGCTTCAGCAGCTGCCTTCGAACCCCACGTCTGCGAATCTTTCTTAGCAATTCGTGGGTGAGCTTCGCGAAGCTTGCGATAGATATCGCTCTCGCGATCAACTGCAGAAAGCGATGGACCTGAAATCTTCATTACGCAAGAGCCTTCTTTACATCTGCCACTACGCGCTCTGATGTAAGTCCGAACTCAGTAAAGAGCTTGCCAGCTGCAGCCGATGCACCCCAATGATCAAGTGAAACGATGATTCCTGAATCGCCCACATATTCACGCCATCCGAGTGCGATACCAGCTTCGATGCTGACTCGAAGAGTCGAAGTCGAAATAACTGATTCGCGATAAGAGGCAGGCTGTTCGTTAAACCATTCAAGACATGGAGCGCTCACTACTCGTGTTGCCACACCTTCTGCTTCAAGTGCGATCTGCGCATCGAGTGCAATGCCAACTTCAGAACCCGTCGCAATGATTGTCACCCTTGCAGCAGTTGATGACTCTTTGAGGATGTAAGCACCTTTTTCTACGCCGCTTGCCGCGCCATGCGTTGTGCGATCGACGGTACGAAGATTCTGACGTGAGAGCAGGAATCCAGCTGGCTTATTTCGCTTAATGACAGCTTTCCAAGCTTCAGCAACTTCATTGGCATCAGCCGGACGAAGCACAGCAAAGTTGGGGATAGCGCGAAGTGCAGCAAAGTGTTCGATTGGCTGGTGAGTTGGACCATCTTCTCCAACACCAATTGAATCGTGAGTCCATACAAATGTTGATGGAATATCCATGATTGCGGCAAGTCGCACAGATGGACGCATGTAATCGCTAAAGACGGCGAAAGTTCCACCGAATGAACGCGAGAGTCCATGAAGTGCAATTCCATTGAGAATCGAACCCATTGCATGTTCGCGAATACCGAAGTGGATGATGCGACCGTATGGGTCTGCGTTCTTCATATCACTCGTTGCTGGCAAGAATGAATTGCCGCCTTCGATAGTTGTCATATTCGAATCAGCAAGGTCTGCAGAACCTCCCCAGAACTCTGGGAGAGCCTTGGCAATTGCATTAATGACATGACCTGAAGCGGTACGAGTTGCCACATCTTTTCCAGATTCAAAAACTGGAAGTGCTGCTTCCCAACCTGCTGGAAGTTCGCGAGCGACAAGTCGCTTCAGAAGTGATGCACGTTCAGGATTCGCACTCTGCCATTGAGCAAACTTTCCATCCCATTCCTTGCGAACCGCAGCACCGCGGTCCTTGACCGAACGAACATGGGCAAAGACATCTGCCGGCATTGCGAACTTCTCGTCAGGGTTAAGACCCAACTCCTTCTTTGTTGCTGCAATCTCTTCATCGCCGAGGGCTGAGCCATGTGACTTTGCTGTTCCGCGAAGTTTTGGGGCTGGCCACGCAATAGTTGAGTGCATGCGAATAAGTGATGGCTTTGTCAGTTCAGCCTTAGCTGCCAGCATCGCCTTGTCGAGAGATTCAAGATCAACGTTTCCATCAGCAAGTGCTGCAACTTCAATAACGTGCCAGCCATATGCACGGTAGCGAGCTGCAACATCTTCTGTAAATGAAACGTGAGTATCGCCTTCAATTGAAATTCTGTTGTCGTCATAAATAACGTTGAGATTTCCGAGCGCTTGTGTTCCAGCCAGAGATGATGCTTCTCCTGATACACCTTCTTGAAGGTCGCCATCAGAACAGATAACCCAGATTGAGTGATCGAAAATAGATGTGCCCACTGGTGCTTCAGGATCGAGCAAGCCACGTTCGTAACGTGCTGCCATTGCAAAACCAACTGATGTTGCAACGCCTGCACCCAATGGGCCAGTTGTCATTTCAACGCCTGCAGTGTGGCCAAACTCTGGGTGTCCTGGAGTGAGCGATCCCCACGTACGGAATGACTGAATATCTTCCATCTCGAGTCCGTAACCGCTGAAGAAGAGCTGTGTGTAGAGCGTCATTGAAGAGTGACCGCAAGACAAGATGAAGCGATCGCGACCTAGCCATTGTGGGTCTGATGGATCGTGGATGAGATGACGTTGAAAGAGGTTATATGCAACTGGAGCAAGTGCCATCGCTGTTCCTGGGTGGCCGTTGCCAACCTTCTGAACCGCATCCATAGCAAGTGCGCGAGCATATGCAACTGCGCGATCGTCTAGTTCGGTCCAACCATTGATCTCTGTCATCTTCTTCTCCTTATGCCGCTTTACGAACCACTGAAAGTCGGATGCGCCACGCTGCGATCCACACGAGTACTGAACCAAGTAAATGAAGGACTACAAGCCCTTCGGGAACTCCGAGGAAATATTGAATGTAACCAAGACCGCCTTGTGCAATTGCAAGAACGAGAAAAATTCTTAGCCAACGCTTAGTCTCGAAATTTAAACTCTTTGAAGAAAGGAAAACAATCGTTATACCCATCAATAACCAAACTGAAAGGCTGTGAAAGCGAGTGATTGTGGAGATTGCAAAATCTAAACGGGGCGCATCAACATCACCGGCATGAGGACCGCTACCAGTAACCAAGGTTCCGATACTGATTGCGATAAATGCGACGTTGATGTGTGCAAGTGATAGACGTGAAATTCGAACTTGCGTAGATGAAGTACGCACATATGGATGATGACGTCGGGAATGTAGAGATGTTGCTGCCGCGATGAGAAGAATGGAGAGAAGCAGATGCGAACCAACTGCTAACGGGTTGAGATCAGTTAAAACTGTAATCCCACCCAAAACGCCTTGACCGAGAATTCCAAGCACTTGTGTTGCTCCAAGGAATCTGAGATCGCGGCGTCCAGCTCGGAGGATTGCGATGACGGTTGCAAGTGCTGCAAAGAGGAGCGCGAAGGTAAGTAATCTATTTCCAAATTCAATCCATGCGTGCAACGCACCTTCAGCCTGTCCAGGAACCGGTGTGTATGAGCCTGGTGTGCACTCAGGCCAAGTGGGACATCCAAGTCCAGAACCAGTTACTCGAACTGCGCCTCCAGTAATAACGAGGGCAGATTGAAGAAAGAGGAGTAATCCAGAGAGCGCTGGAAGGGCTCGGGTTGCTAACGATCTGCTTCGGCTCACGCTCGTAGCCTATGACCCGTAGCCACACGGCGCGGACCTTTTGGATTGGCGAGGCTCAGCGAATTACGACACAATACTGTTGTGAAAATCGACGACCTCAGCACCCGCGAAGCTATCGCTCGCTCGGTCCTCGAAAATGGCCCTTCTACAGCAGTCGTTCTGGGGGAGCGCCTTGGGCTGACTCCCGCTGGGATCCGCAGACACCTCGACCTATTGGTCGCTGACTCAATTCTTGAAGCTCGCGAACCACATCAGGCAATTAGCCGTGGGCGCGGGCGACCTTCCAAGGTATTTGTCATGACCGATTCTGGTCGCGAAAAGTTTGAACATTCTTATGACGATCTTGCAGTTGCTGCGTTGAAATTTATGTCAGCACAGTCTGGCGAACATTTAGTCAAAGCATTTGCCCAATCTCGCGCCGACGATATCGAACGCAAAGCCACGCTCGCTCTTGCAAAACGTGCAAATAAATCAGAGGCACTTGCAACTTTCCTTACTGAACAAGGTTACGCAACAAGCATCGAAAGCCGTCCATTAGGCGAGCAGTTGTGTCAGCACCACTGCCCAATCGCGCACGTTGCAGCCGAATTCCCACAACTCTGCGAGGCAGAGACCGAAGCTTTCTCCCGTGTTCTCGGAACACACGTACAACGTTTAGCAACTATCGCTCATGGCGATGGCGTTTGCACTACTTACATCCCCAACCTCACCAAGCAATCTAAAAAACTAACCGCTGGAAAGGCGTCCTCATGACAACAGCACACCCAGAGCTCGAAGGCCTCGGAAATTACGAATACGGTTGGTCAGATAATAATGAGGCCAGCTCTAACGCTAAGCGCGGACTCAGCGAAGAAGTTGTTCGTGACATCTCAGCTAAGAAGAGCGAACCACAGTGGATGCTTGACCTTCGCCTTAAGGGCTTAGATCTCTTCTATAAGAAGCCGATGCCATCATGGGGATCAGATCTCTCCGGAATCTTCTTCGACACAATCAAGTACTTCGTGCGCTCAACTGAGAAGCAGGCGACAACATGGGATGACTTGCCTGATGACATTAAGAACACATACGACCGTCTTGGAATTCCAGAGGCTGAAAAGCAGCGCCTTGTTTCAGGTGTAGCAGCTCAGTATGAGTCAGAGGTTGTTTATCACTCAATCCGTGAAGATCTTGAGAAGCAAGGCGTTATCTTCCTTGATACAGATAGCGGCTTAAAGCAGCATCCAGAACTCTTCAAGGAGTACTTCGGTTCTGTTATTCCTGTTGGCGACAATAAGTTTGCAGCACTCAACACATCTGTTTGGTCAGGCGGATCATTTATCTATGTACCAAAGGGTGTACATGTAGATATTCCATTGCAGGCTTACTTCCGTATTAATACAGAGAATATGGGTCAGTTCGAACGCACGCTGATTATTGCGGACGAAGATTCATACATTCACTATGTAGAAGGCTGCACAGCACCTATCTACAAGTCAGATTCACTTCACTCAGCTGTTGTTGAAATCATCGTCAAGAAGGGTGCACGTGTTCGTTACACAACCATCCAAAACTGGTCGAACAACGTTTACAACTTGGTAACAAAGCGCGCAACATGTGCAGAAGGTGCAACCATGGAATGGGTCGATGGAAATATCGGCTCGAAGGTCACCATGAAATACCCAGCTGTTATGTTGATGGGTCCACATGCAAAGGGTGAAACACTTTCACTCGCATTTGCAGGCCCTGGTCAGCACCAAGATTCAGGAGCGAAGATGGTTCACGCAGCTCCTTACACATCATCTTCAGTTATCTCTAAATCTGTAGCTCGCGGTGGCGGACGTACTTCATACCGTGGACTTGTTCAGGTTCAAGAAGGCGCTCACCACTCTGCAAGCACAGTTAAGTGCGATGCACTTCTTGTCGACACAATTTCTCGTTCAGATACCTATCCATATGTAGATATTCGCGAAGATGATGTTTCTATGGGTCACGAAGCAACCGTTTCGAAGATCTCTGATGATCAACTCTTTTATCTCATGTCACGTGGGCTCAATGAAGATGAAGCTATGGCGATGATTGTTCGTGGATTTATCGAACCAATCGCGCGCGAACTTCCTATGGAGTACGCACTCGAACTCAATCGCCTCATCGAACTTCAGATGGAAGGCGCAGTCGGATAATGTCTACATTGCAATCAAACCTTCTTGAAAACCATACGCCTACGGGCCGTGAAGAAGCTTGGCGCTTTACACCGCTCAAGCGTCTAGGTGGAATGCACGATGGAACAGCAACTGCTGTCGAACGTAATTCACTTGCTGTTAAGGGTTCACTGCCAACAGGGGCAACATTTACACATCAGGATATCGAAGCTGTTACCGAGAGCGATGATGCAATTGTTAACCGTATTCGCCAGTTCACAAGCAAAGGCGCAGTTCTTGCAATTGCTGCCAACGCGGAGATTGCAGAACCCATCTTCCTTAATCGCGCAGCTTTCGGCACAGATTCAGCAGAACTCTCACGCGTACTGATCAAAGCTGGCAACCACTCGAAATCAGTAGTTGTCATCGAAAACTCAGGCGATATGCACCTCGCTGAAGACCTTGAAATCGTGGTCGAACCAGGTGCTCACCTGACTCTCATTGCTCTACAAGAGTGGGGCTCAAAGACCATTCATGCAGCGCGTCACCATGCAATCGTCGATCGCGATGCCACATTTAAATCAATCGTCGTAACTGTCGGGGGAGATGTCGTTCGTCTACTTCCAACTGTTGATTTTATTGCACCGGGTGCATCATGTGATCTCTCAGGTGTTTACTTTGCAACAGCCGGCCAATTCTTCGAACACCGCATGTTCGTTGACCACAAGGTCCCAAATGCAAAGTCACGCGTTAACTACAAGGGCGCACTTGCTGGCGATAAGGCACATACTGTCTGGATTGGCGATGTATTTATCCGCGCAGCAGCTGAAGGCACTGATACCTATGAGCTCAACCGCAACTTGTTGCTCTCTGATGGAGCACGCGCGGATTCAGTTCCTAACCTCGAAATCGAGACTGGTGAAATCGTAGGTGCGGGTCACGCTTCTACAACTGGTCGCTTCGATGATGAACAACTCTTCTACTTGATGTCACGTGGAATCAATATGGATGATGCACGTCGTCTCGTTGTTCGCGGCTTCTTTAATGAGATTGTCTCTGAAATCGGCATCGAAGAAGTTCAGGAGCGCATCATGGCTCGCATTGATGATGAACTTGCAAAGGCAGGTAAGTAGATGTCAGATCTCACTTTCTCATCACTCCAATCGGGCAAGCCTGTTCGCATTGAAAAGAATGGCGAATCCATCTGCGTTACTCGCGTAGGCGATGAAGTATTTGCTATTAACGACATCTGCAGCCATTCCGATGCATCCCTTTCAGAAGGCGATGTCACAGATTTCAAGATCGAATGCTGGCTTCATGGAGCTGAGTTCGATCTACGCACAGGAGAGGCGTTAACACCTCCTGCAGTAGCCCCAGTAAAGACCTATTCAGTAACTGTCGACGGAGACTCCGTCACGGTAGAGATGTAACGGAGATAGATATGAGCACTCTAGAAATTCGCGGATTGAAAGTATCTGTCGATACCGAACAAGGTTCGATTGAAATCCTTAAAGGCGTAGACCTCACCATCAAGTCAGGTGAAACACACGCAATCATGGGACCAAATGGTTCAGGCAAGTCAACACTTGCTTACTCAATCGCCGGACATCCTAAATACACAATTACAGGTGGAACAGTCACACTCGATGGCGCAGATGTTCTCGAGATGTCAGTTGATGAGCGCGCTAAAGCGGGTCTTTTCTTAGCGATGCAATACCCAGTAGAAGTTCCTGGCGTATCAGTCTCAAACTTCTTACGTACAGCAGCTACAGCACTTCGCGGAGAAGCTCCAAAGCTTCGCGAGTGGGTTGGCGAAGTAAAGAGCGCAATGGAATCACTCAAGATGGATGCATCTTTTGCGCAACGTAACGTCAATGAAGGTTTCTCAGGCGGCGAGAAGAAGCGCCACGAGATCATGCAGCTCGAGCTCCTCAAGCCGAAGTTTGCAATCCTTGATGAGACAGACTCAGGTCTAGATGTCGATGCGCTGCGAATCGTCTCTGAAGGTGTTGTCCGCGCAAAGGCTGCCAACAACCACGGCATTCTCTTGATCACTCACTACACACGCATCTTGCGTTACATCAAGCCTGACTTCGTGCATGTATTTGCAAATGGCCGCATCGTTGAAGAAGGCGGACCAGAGCTTGCAGATAAGCTCGAAGCTAATGGTTATGCGGAGTACGTCACCGCTTAACTATGACATTTGACGCTCACGCTATCGCTAAGGATTTTCCGATTCTCAATCGGACAATCCGCGATGGCAAGCGCCTGGTTTATTTGGATTCTGGAGCAACGAGCCAGAAACCAAATGTAGTTATCGAAGCTGAATCCAATTTCTATCGCCTTCATAACGCTGCAGTACACCGCGGTGCCCATCAATTAGCCGAGGAGGCAACCGATGCTTATGAAGGTGCGCGCACCATCGTGGCCGACTTCCTTAACGCACATGTCGATGAAGTTGTTTTCACAAAGAGCGCTACCGAATCGCTTAACTTAGTTTCATACGCAATGGGTAACGCAGCTCCTGGAAATCGCTTCCACCTCAAAGCTGGGGATTCGATTGTAATCACCGAGATGGAACACCACGCCAACCTCATACCTTGGCAACAGCTAGCAGCGCGCACGGGTGCCAAGCTCAAGTGGTTCTCAGTTACCGATGAGGGTCGCCTTGATCTATCGAATATCGATTCAGTCATTGATTCAACGACCAAGGTTGTAGCCCTTACCCATCAATCAAATGTTCTTGGAACGATTGTGCCTCTTGATCACATCACACGCCGTGCACACGAAGTTGGCGCTGTTGTTGTGCTTGATGCATGTCAGTCAGTTCCGCATATGCCAGTTGATGTGAAAGCACTCGATATTGATTTCTTAGCATTTTCTGGACATAAGGCAGTAGGACCTACGGGAATTGGAATCTTTTGGGGCCGTTCAGAACTATTGGCTGATCTTCCGCCCTTTCTTACGGGCGGTTCAATGATCGAAAACGTCACTATGGAATCCGCAACGTGGGCCCAGGCTCCAAAGAAATTTGAAGCGGGTGTTCCTAATATGGCGCAAGCAGTTGGTTTGGGCGCAGCACTTACCTATTTGACGAAGATCGGCATGGATAAGATTCATAACCACGAAATTGAACTCACTTCCTATCTTCTCAAAGGGCTCTCAGAGATTAAAGATCTGCGAATCATTGGACCAAAGACAACAGAGTTACGTGGGGGAGCTGTCTCATTCACTCTCGGAGATATTCACCCACACGATTTGGGTCAGTATCTCGATAGCCAAGGAATTGCAGTACGTACAGGCCACCACTGCGCATGGCCTCTCACTCGCAAACTTGGAGTTCCAGCAACTACCCGCGCATCTGTCTACCTGTACAACTCAACTGATGATCTCGATGCGCTCGTTGAGGGCGTACAAGGCGCACAGAAATACTTTGGTCGCTAATGCAACTAGATAATCTCTATCAAGAGGTAATTCTTGATCACTACAAGAATCCACAGAACAAGAAGCTCAATCAAGTCTTCGATGCTCAGGTGCACCACATTAATCCAAGTTGCGGTGATGAAATCACTCTCAATGTGACGCTCGATGGCCAAACAGTGAAGAGCGTTTCTTGGGATGGAGTCGGTTGCTCTATTTCTCAGGCAAGTGTTTCAATCTTGACTGATCTCTTGATCGGCAAAGACCTCACTCAGGCACAAGTGATTGCTGATTCCTTTATGCACTTAATGCAGAGCAAGGGCACTGAAAAGGGAGATGAAAACCTTCTCGAAGATGCCGTAGCCCTCGCTGGCGTTTCGCAATATCCAGCGCGTATTAAGTGCGCTCTCCTTGGGTGGATGGCCTTTAAAGATGCGAGTGTTCAGGCGCTGGCTAAGCAGAATTAACGAGCACCGTAAAAAGAAAGTAGGATGACCACATGGTTGCAAAGATTGAAGATATCAACGAGGCGATGAAAGATGTTGTCGACCCAGAACTCGGTATCAACGTTGTTGACCTCGGGCTTATCTACGACATGATGGTCGACGATAACAACATCGCCGTTCTCAATATGACTCTTACATCGGCTGCTTGCCCACTTCAAGATGTCATTGAAGATCAAACTCGTCAGGCACTTGCTCCATTTACCGACGATGTGAAGATCAACTGGGTATGGATGCCACCTTGGGGTCCTGACAAGATTTCAGACGATGGTCGCGAACAACTTCGCGCTCTCGGCTTCACTGTCTGATCCGCTTAAACTTTTCTTATGTCACAACATGCAGTCTGGATGACCTTTCGGTCGATGACTGCAGATCCATCGGTTAAATCTCAGAAGTTAAAGCCGGGGACAATCAAACGAATAATCTCCTATGGTCGTCCCTACAAATCCCAAATCACTATATTCCTCATAACGGTGGTGATTGAGGCGCTTCTGGTTATTTCATCACCTCTATTACTGCGCGAACTCATTGATAAAGGTGTCATTCCAAAAGATCCTGGTCTAGTAACTAAGTTAGCTCTTGCCGTCGGACTTCTTGCCGTCGTCGACGCCTTCTTTAATATCTTCGGCCGTTGGTATTCAGCGCGAATCGGCGAAGGACTTATCTACGATCTACGCTCTCAAGTCTTCGCTCATATTCAGCGCCAATCGATTGCATTCTTTACGCGCACGCAGACAGGTGCCCTCATATCGCGTATCAACTCTGATGTCATGGGCGCTCAACAAGCTTTCACCGGAACTCTCTCTGGCGTTGTCAGCAATGTGGTCTCACTCGTCCTGGTTGTTACGACAATGCTGATACTTTCTTGGCAAATTACAGTTGTTTCACTCTTGCTCTTACCCGTCTTCTTACTTCCAACGAAATGGGTCGGAAAGCGAATTCAGGCTCTGACTCGTGATGCCTTCAATCTCAATGCCACCATGTCGAGCACAATGACAGAGCGCTTCAATGTCTCTGGCGCACTGCTAGTCAACCTCTATGGAAAGCCAGCGAAGGAAGAGAACTTCTTCCGCACACGAGCAAGAAAAGTCGCTGACATCGGAATTCAGACGGCGATGCTTAACCGAGTCTTCTTCGTTGGAATTACCAGCGTTGCAGCTGTTGCCACTGCTTTTGCATATGGCATCGGTGGCCACCTTGCCATCAGTGGATCAATCTCCGTTGGAACTTTGCTTGCGATTACTGCTCTATTGGCTCGTCTCTATGGGCCACTTACAGCGCTCTCAAATGTTCGTATCGACGTAATGACAGCACTTGTCTCATTTGAACGAGTATTTGAAGTTCTCGACCTACATCCCATGATCACCGATAAACCGAACGCAAAAGTTCTCAGTAAGAAGAATTTGCAGATTGATTTCGAAGATGTTGTCTTCACCTACCCAAGAGCGGAAGAGATCTCACTCGCATCTCTCGAATCCGCAGCTAAACCAGAAACTATCGATAGCGGTGAAGTTCTTAAAGGCATTTCATTTACAGCTCCCGCAGGCACGTTGACAGCCATAGTTGGTCCATCAGGTGCCGGCAAGACAACCATGAGCGCCTTGCTCCCGCGGTTGTATGACGTAACCCGTGGTGCAATCAAAATTGATTGTCAAGATATCCGTGACTTCACCGTCCAATCACTGAGAGATTCCATCGGTGTAGTCATGCAAGATGCGCATCTATTCCACGAGACCATCGCCGAAAACCTGCGCTATGCAAAAGAAGATGCAACTGAAGCTGAAATGATTGAAGCGTGCAAGGCGGCACAAATCTGGGAACTTGTCTCATCCTTGCCAAATGGCTTCGACACAATGGTGGGCGAACGAGGACATCGTCTGTCAGGCGGAGAGAAGCAGCGTCTAGCGATTGCACGACTTCTTCTTAAGGCCCCTGCGATAGTCATTCTCGATGAAGCAACTGCTCACCTTGATTCTGAGAATGAATCCCTCGTTCAGGCAGCACTTAAGGAAGCGCTCAAAGGTCGCACATCAATTGTTATTGCGCACAGACTGAGCACTGTGATGGAAGCCGATCAGATACTGGTTCTTGAGAAGGGTCTTATCGTCGAACGGGGCAAGCACGAAGAGTTGATTACAACTAACGGCCTTTACTCAGAGCTCTTTAACCGACAGGACCTCACGGCGAATTAAGTACCGGCCATAAACAACGAGGCCACCGAAGAACACCCACTGCAGTGCATAGGCCATGTGTGGTCCATCCGAAAGTTCAGGCAGTTGCGCAGGAACGGCCGGAGTAAGTGAGCTTTCAGATCCTTCAAGTAAATCTATATAGAAGTTTTCCGATGTTGAATTTGATTGAGCATTGGCCTTCGATATCAACCCGTCGCTCTTATTGGCAGGAAGTGCGAAGAAGGAGCCTCGAGGCAGCGAAGAGTCAAGACGCAAGCGACCCACGATTGCGATCTGACCAGTTGGAAGCTCTGGGAGTTTTGGTGCAGTCATAGCATTGATGCCGGCTTTGACCCAGCCGCAATCAACCCAGAAACTCTTTCCATCCTCTGATGTAAATCGCGTGAGTAATTCAAAGCCGTAGACACCTTCGAAATACCTATTGCGAAGCAAGATCTGTTTACTCACATCAAATCGACCTGATACCGATACAGGTTTCCATTCGTGCTTGGTTGGCTCAGATTGAACTCGAGTAAGAGGAATAGGCGGAAGCGAAGAGTTAGTCTCGATGATTGAGTTTCGTGTGTGTCGGTCAACTCCACGATGGAATTGCCACTGTGCGGCCCATAAACAAGCTGCGATTAAGAGAAGGGCTACAAACGATTTGAGAAGCGAGAACTTCTCTTTCTGTTGAGACTTACTCAATTCCTCGCGGCCTCTTCTTCAAGATGGCTGCTCCTGGAAGTACGGTTTCACGGCCGGCATTTGCAACTACTACTGCAATATAGGGAAGCACTACGGCACCGAGAAGAGCGATCCAGCGATATGGGCTTGGGAGAACGACGGTGAGAATAAAGCACGCAGTACGCAACATCATTGAAAAGAAATAGCGACGTTGTCTCGTAGACTGGTCAGTAGTTAAGCCTTTAGGCGCACTTGTGATGTCGTAAACGTCATCTTCTTTAGCCATAGCGCAACAGTAGGGTAGTTTTCTCTCATGAGCGACTCGACATCAATCGCACTTGTAACGGGCGGAAATCGTGGAATCGGTTTAGCAATCGCTACCGCGCTTAAGGCTGCAGGTCACCGAGTTGTCATCACATATCGAAGCGGAACTCCGCCTACTGGTTTCGATGCAGTCCAGATGGATGTCACAGATTCATCCAGTGTTGATGCGGGCTTTGCAAAGATTGAAGCCGAGATTGGTCAACCAGAAATTATCGTTGCTAATGCGGGCATTACTAAAGACACCCTTGTAATGCGAATGAGCGATGAAGATTTCGAGAGCGTGATCAACGCAAACCTCACCGGAGCATTCCGAGTTTCAAAGCGAGCGACTAAAGGTTTACTCAAGTTAAAGCGCGGACGACTAATTTTTATTGGTTCTGTTGTTGGTGGAGTAGGGGCTGCTGGTCAAGTGAATTACTCGGCCTCAAAGTCAGGTCTCGTCGGAATGGCTCGTTCATTTGCCCGCGAACTTGGAAGTCGCGGAATCACTGCAAACGTTATCGCTCCAGGATTTGTTGAGACAGATATGACGGCCGAACTTGATGAGAAGCGACGTTCTGATATTGCAGCCCAAGTTCCTTTAGGTCGATTCTGTTCAGCTGAAGAGATTGCAGACGTTGTTGCATTTATTGCATCCCCACAAGCAAGTTACATCACTGGTGCCATCATTCCTGTCGATGGCGGATTAGGAATGGGTCACTAAATATGGGCATCCTCCAAGGAAAAAATATCCTGGTTACCGGTGTTCTCACCGATGGATCAATCGCTTTCCATATCGCCAAGATTGCTCAAGAGGAAGGCGCCAACGTCGTACTCACTGGCTTCGGTCGCGCACTAAGCCTGACAACTCGTATCGCCGGACGCCTTCCACAACCTGCACCAATCATCGAACTTGATGTCACCAATCAAGAACACCTTGATGGCCTGGCAGAAGAAGTGCGAAAGCATGTTCCGCATCTCGATGGCGTTGTGCATTCGATTGGTTTTGCTCCTGAAGCAGCCCTTGGCGGCAACTTCCTCAATACTGCTTGGGAAGATGTTTCAACTGCAGTTCACATTTCGGCCTACTCTTTGAAGTCGTTGACCATGGCATGTCGACCAACATTTAAGGATGGCGCATCTGTTGTCGGTCTTGATTTTGACGCACAAATTGCATGGCCAAAATACGACTGGATGGGCGTTGCAAAGGCAGCACTTGAATCAACTTCACGTTACTTAGCTCGCGATTTAGGTGCTGAAAATGTTCGCATCAATCTCGTTGCCGCAGGCCCAATTCGCACCATGGCCGCAAAGTCGATTCCAGGCTTTGATGAATTTGAAAAAGTTTGGAACGATCGCAGTCCACTTGAATGGGATGTCACAGATCCAGTTCCTGCAGCGAAGGCTGCCGTTGCCTTGTTAAGCGATTGGTTCCCAAAGACCACGGCCGAGATCATCCACGTCGATGGCGGGCTACACGGCATGGGTGCCTAGTTACGCTCGGATTTTTCATTCCCAGCCCCCTCAGGTAACCTTTATCCCAGACCAGTAGCCCAGCTACTGCAAGAGGAGCTCACCGCTCCCACCTCTACTGCTTAGGCGGATTGGTTCGTCGGTAAGTAATTCGGTCCTTGCGGGCCAATTGCTTCCTATGTGCGGTGCGCAATTTCATGCAGCGACTTGGATACTCAAGAACAAACATAGGAGCAGAAATCACAACAGAACCGCGCATCAATGACCGTATCCGCACACCCCAAATTCGTCTCATCAATTACACCGGTGAACAAGTTGGAGTTGTAGATATCGAAGCAGCGCTAGCTATGGCAGATGAAATCGGACTCGATCTCGTAGAGATTGCACCCGAAGCTAATCCACCAGTGTGCAAAATCATGGACTTCGGAAAGTACAAGTACCAGGAAGCACAGAAGGCTCGCGAAGCACGTCAGAACCAGACCCACATCGTGGTGAAGGAAGTGCGCATGACGCCAAAGATCGAAAATCACGACTACGAGACAAAGCGCTCAGCAGTCGAGAAGTTCCTCAAGGGTGGCGACAAGGTGAAGATCACGATGAAGTTCCGTGGCCGTGAACAAACACGTCCAGAGCTTGGATTCAAACTCTTGCAGCGTCTTGCAGAAGATGTAAAAGAGATTGCATTCGTGGAGTTCGCTCCTAAGCAAGAAGGTCGACAGATGACGATGGTCCTAGGACCGACGAAGAAGAAGACCGAAGCGGTAGCTGAACAGAAAGCGGCGCGAGCTGCCAAGGAAAAGGCTGCTGAAGAAGCAGCTGCACAATAGTTTTAAGCAGTACCGAGTTTTTAACAACGACGAAGTAACAGGAGAAGATAAATGCCAAAGATGAAAACCCACAGTGGTGCGAAGAAGACCTTCCGCGTCACAGGTTCAGGAAAGATCATGCACGAGCGTGCAGGCAAGCGCCACCTTTTGGAGCACAAGTCATCACGCGTTACTCGTCGTTTGAGCCAAGAATCATCAGCAAAAGCAACAGTCACAATGACAGCCAAGCGCATGCTTGGTTTGAAGTAAGGGAGTCGACCAATGAGAGTAAAGCGCGGAGTACACGCAGCAAAGAAGCGTCGCACAACCCTCGAGCGCGCAGCCGGATATCGCGGTCAGCGTTCACGTCTTTTCACAAAGGCGAAGGAGCAAGTAACGCACTCAATGGTTTATGCCTTCAATGACCGCAAGGACAAGAAGGGCGATTTCCGTCAGCTATGGATTCAGCGTATTAACGCTGCAGCTCGCGAAAACGGAATGACATACAACCGCTTCATCCAGGGCCTTAAGGCATCTGGACTTGAAGTAGATCGTCGCGTTCTTTCAGATATCGCAACAAACGATCCAGCAGCATTTAAGGTTCTCGTGGATGTTGCACGCAAGAACCTTCCTGCAGCTTAAGTAATTCATACCAATGATTGAGAGCCTTCATTCGCCGCACGTTGGGCGAGTGAAGGCTCTTATTGGTTCTAAAGGCGCAAGAGAACGTCGCGAACAAGGACTCTTTGTTGCCGAAGGTGTGCAATGCGCACGCGAAGCGTTGACCTCAAGCAGCGGTCCGCAGTTGAAAATTCTCTATGCAACCGAAAATGGTCTCTCGAAGATTTCTGAGTTAGATCTCGATTCCGTAGAAATTGTTGAAGTAAGCGATGCGGTCATGAAGGCGATGTCCGATACCGTTTCCCCACAAGGCCTAATCTCACTTTGCTACAAGCCAGAATCAGATATCGCCGAACTCAGCGCCACAGGATCATCTACTTTTATCTACCTGCATGAAATCCAGGATCCAGGAAATGCCGGAACAATCTTACGTACAGCAGATGCGATGGGGATTTCGGCCATCATTACTTCCCCTGATTCAGTCGATTTGTTTTCACCAAAGGTGGTGCGTTCAACTGCTGGTTCTTTATGGCACATCCCGGTCTATGAAGGCGTTGCATTCGACCGCGTCGAAAAGCAATTCCCAGGGATTCAAAAGTTTCTACTTTCTTCACATGCCCGCACTTCAATTCTTGATCTCACAATTCCAGGAGATTGCATCGCAATCTTTGGAAATGAAGCCAGGGGAGTAAGCGCTGCCGATCTCGGTGCGGATGTCACTGAAGTAACTATTCCAATGGCCGGACGTGCTGAAAGCCTGAATTTATCTGCAGCCGCTTCCATCGTAATGTTCACCCTTTCTTCAAAGGTCGCAGGTTAGAATTACCCCCATGAATCCGGCAGAAATTGCATCGTGGATAACCGATGCCCAGAAGGCTTTTGCTGCCGCATCTGATCTCGACGCTCTCAAAGTTGTTCGTCTTGCACATACAGGCGACAAGGCCCCGGTCTCTTTGGCTAGCCGCGCACTCGGCTCATTGTCACCTGAAGAAAAGGCATCCGCTGGAAAGCTCATAGGAGATGCCAAGAGTGAAATCGCAAAGGCGCTTGCATCAGCAACAGAAAGGCTTGAAGCAGAGCGCGATGCCAAGGTTCTTCTTGAAGAAGTCGTTGACATTACATTGCCAGTTCAACGCACGCATCGCGGGGGACTCCATCCCATTTCAATCATTAAGAACGAAGTCTCAGATTTCTTTATCGAACAAGGATTCTCAGTAGAAGAAGGCCCTGAACTTGAATCAGGATGGCTCAACTTCGATGCCCTCAATATTCCGGCCGATCACCCAGCTCGAACCATGCAAGATACATTCTTCATCGAGCCTATCGATTCCGGTGTAGTTCTTCGTACACAAACTTCACCAGTTCAGATTCGCTCAATGCTTACTCAAGAACCTCCGATTTACATGATCTGTCCTGGTCGCACATTTCGCGCCGACGAACTCGATGCAACTCATAGCCCCGTCTTTCACCAAGTTGAAGGTCTTGTCATTGATAAGGGCATCACGATGGCCCATCTCAAAGGAACTCTCGATAACTTTGCTCAGCACATGTTTGGTCCTGAAGTTGTTACGCGACTTCGTCCTTCGTTCTTCCCATTTACCGAACCGAGCGCTGAAGTAGATATCTTCTTCAACGGACGATGGATCGAATGGGGCGGTTGCGGAATGGTCAATCCAAAGGTTCTTGCAACCTGTGGAATCGATACAGAGGTGTACACAGGATTCGCATTCGGCATGGGTCTCGAGCGCACGCTGATGGTTCGTCACGGAATCACCGATATGCACGACATTGTCGAAGGCGATCTCCGCTTCACTCGACAGTTTGGGGTCGGACTCTAAATGCGCGCACCGTTATCTTGGATTAAGGAATTTGTTGAGATTCCAGCATCAATTACTGCTGAGGAAATCTCTGATGCGCTGATTCGTGTTGGTTTTGAAGTAGAAGAGATCATCAAGCAAGGATCTGACCTCACCGGACCTCTGGTTTTTGCAAAGGTTCTCAGTATCGAAGAACTCACTGAGTTTAAGAAGCCGGTTCGCTACGTTGGTCTCGATTGTGGCGAGAAGGAGACTCGTTACGTTATCTGTGGCGCTACCAACTTCGTAATAGGTGACCTCATCGTTGCGGCCCTTCCTGGTGCGGTACTACCTGGTGATTTCGCTATTGGTGCACGCGAAACATACGGCAAAACTTCAAACGGAATGATTTGTTCGGCGCGCGAACTCGGCTTGGGTGACGATCACTCAGGCATCATGACTTTCGCAGAAGGAGCAGTAAGAATCGGCGATGATGCTATTGCCGGCTTGATGATTAACGATGTCATCTTCGATGTTGCCGTCAATCCAGACCGAGGTTACGCACTCAGCATTCGTGGAATAGCTCGTGAGGTAGCTGCTTCACTCGGCCTGAAATTTACCGATCCGGTCGATGCGCTTCGCACACTTACTTTCACAGAGACCGGAAAAGGCGTAAGCGCAAAGATCGCCGATCCAAGTACAGCATCTGTTTTCTACTTGCGAACACTTTCAAATTTTGATCCATCAGCAACTACTCCACTATGGATGCGCCGTCGCATCGAGAAGATGGGAATGCGTTCCATTTCTCTCGTAGTCGATGTCACCAACTATGTGATGCTCGAACTGGGTCAGCCGCTTCACGCCTTTGATAAGTCGAAGATTCAAGGTGGATTGACCATCAAACGCGCAGGTAAAGCGCAACCATTTACCACTCTTGATGGCCAAGTGCGCCAACTTGATCCCGATGACCTCATGGTCTGCGATGACTCACAACCGCTTGCCTTGGCTGGAACTATGGGCGGTGCATCTTCTGAAATCTCCGAAACCACAACAGAGATTGCTCTAGAGGCGGTTCGCTTTGATCCAGTATGCGTCGCAAAGAATTCACGTCGCCATAAGTTGTCATCTGAAGCTTCTCGTCGACTCGAACGAAGTGTTGATCCATCACTGGCTCAATTCGCGTCAGCTCGCTTTGTTCAATTACTCACTGAGAATAGCTCTGCGCAGCATGTTGCTACGGTCATTGATGGCGAGCCTCGCTTCGCACCTGTCGTGAAAGTAGACCCTGCCTTTATTTCTCGCATCCTTGGAGTTGAAGTAACACCAAAGCAGATTGCCGAGATTCTTCGCACCATCGGTTGCGATGTAAATGAGCAGACTTTTGAAGTTGATCCTCCATCATGGCGCTCAGACCTTCTTACATCAGCAGACTTCGCTGAAGAAGTTGCCCGTATGATTGGCTACGACAAGATTCCGTCAATCCTTCCGCCACGTCCAAAGCATGCATCTCTTACTCCAACACAGAAGCGTCGTCGCGCTGTCGCACAGATGCTTGCAAGTCGCGGGTTAGCTGAAGTTC
>JBJONB010000003.1:0-59903 GCA_046052045.1 Actinomycetota bacterium
CGTCTTGGCGCACAGGTTGCATCAAAGCTCAAGGTTTACGCAGGTCCAGAGCATCCACATGCTGCACAGGCACCAACACCATATGTATTCACTCAAGTTTCACAGATCGCTAAGTAAGGGATAAAGAAGATATGTCAGATACAACTTTCAACGAGCTAGACGAGACAGAGACACCAACTTCTTACTCTTCTTCAACTCCTGCAGCTGCAACTAACCGCAAGGCAATCACAGCACCAGGTGCTGGTACAGGTCGCCGTAAGGAAGCAGTTGCTCGCGTTCGTCTCGTACCAGGTACAGGTCGTTGGGTTGTTAACGGCAAGACACTCGAAGCGTATTTCCCAAACAAGGTTCACCAGCAGCTCGTCTCTGAACCATTCCGCACAGTAGGTGCTGAAAATACATACGATGTATTTGCACGCATCAACGGTGGTGGAGTTTCAGGTCAGGCTGGCGCACTTCGTCTCGGTGTTGCTCGTTCATTGAACGAGATCGATACAGAGGCAAACCGTCCAGCACTTAAGAAGGCTGGCTTCCTCAAGCGCGATGCACGCGTTATCGAACGTAAGAAGTACGGCCTTAAGAAGGCACGTAAGCGTTCACAGTACTCAAAGCGTTAATTCTTTTTATTCTCGATATCCCGTTTGTTCCTGCAGTAAAGGAGTTGTTATGGCTCTCTTTGGAACAGACGGGATTCGTGCTTTAGCAAATAGTGAAACCCTCACTGCTGAAGTAGCTCTCGATGTTGCAGTAGCTGCAGCACATATCCTCGTTGAATCATCATCTAATAAAGGAAAGCGCCCTCGTGCAATCGTTGGTCAAGATTCACGCGCATCTGGTGAATTCCTAGAAGCAGCCGTTGCTGCTGGTCTTGCTAGCGCAGGTATCGATGTTTATCGCGTAGGAGTTCTACCTACTCCAGCAATTGCTTACCTCGTCGGTGAATCCGGTGCAGACCTTGGCGTCATGATCTCCGCATCCCACAACCCAATGCCAGATAACGGAATTAAGTTGTTCTCACGCGGTGGCGGAAAGCTTGATGATGCAATTGAAGCAGCGATTGAAAAGCGTATGGGCGAGCCATGGACACGTCCCACAGGTCGCGGCGTTGGTCGCATTAATTTTGATGAGACAGCGAGTGATCGCTACCTCAACCACTTGCTCGCATCCGTTTCAACTCCACTTAAGGGTTTAAAGATTGTTGTCGACTGCGCAAATGGCGCTTCATCAGTAGTTGGCCCACAAGCTTACGAAAAGGCTGGAGCAACCGTTGTTGCAATTCATCACTCACCTGATGGTTGGAATATCAACGAGAACTGCGGATCAACCCACCTCGAAGATTTACAGGCACGCGTTGTTGCCGAAGGCGCTGACTTTGGAATCGCACACGATGGTGATGCCGATCGCTGCCTTGCAGTAGATGCACAAGGTAATGTCATTGATGGCGATGCAATTATGACAATTTTGGGCCGTGGATTTAAAGAACGCGGCGCACTTAAGTCCAACACGATCGTTGGAACAGTGATGAGCAACCTTGGATTTATGCACGCTATGAAAGAAGCAGGCATTGAAGTAATCACAACTGCTGTGGGCGATCGATATGTTCTTGAGAAGATGCTTGAAGGCGATTTCTCATTGGGCGGCGAACAATCAGGTCACCTGATCATGCGCGAATTCGCAAATACAGGAGATGGAATACTCACCGCACTTCAGTTAGCCCAAGAGGTAGTACGTACCAAGAAGTCACTTGCAGAACTTGCGGCAACTATGAAGCGATTCCCACAGGTTTTAATCAACGTTCCTAACGTTGCTAAAGAGAAGCTCGGCACTTCTCAGGCAATTACAGATGCGGTTGCAAAGGCAGAATCAACTCTGGGCGAAGATGGTCGAGTCTTACTCCGTGCCTCAGGTACCGAACCACTCATTAGAGTCATGGTCGAAGCCGCGAGTGATAACCTTGCACAAGAAATCGCAGCATCACTTGCTGCAGTGGTTAAGGCAGAACTGGGGAATTAATTCGTGTGCGGAATCGTGGGTTACACAGGACCACAATCTGCATTCACTCCCATCGTTGAAGGTCTGCGTCGTCTCGAATACCGCGGCTATGACTCAGCAGGTATCGCACTCGGTACCGGAACATCTCTCTTTGTAGAAAAGCGTGCAGGAAAGTTAGCAAACCTTGAAGGCGCACTTCCTGCCAATCTTCCAACAGTTCATTCAGGAATCGGCCACACTCGCTGGGCTACCCACGGAGGACCCACAGATCGCAATGCGCATCCACATTTAGATAACGAAGGCAAGCTCGCAGTTATTCACAACGGCATCATCGAAAATTACTCAGAACTCAAAGCAGAACTTGAAAAGCGCGGCCATAAGTTTGAATCTGAAACAGATACTGAATCCGTAGCTCACCTTTTATCTGAACTCCGCAAAGAACATGGCGGTGACCTCACCGCCGCAATGCGCGCTGCAGTTCGTCGCCTTCGTGGTTCATTTACTCTTCTCGCAATCCATGCCGATGCGCCACAAACGATAGTCGGAGTTCGCCGAAACTCACCACTTGTTGCAGGTCTTGGCAATGGCGAGAACTTCCTCGCATCCGATGTTGCAGCCTTTATCGATTACACAAAGCGCGCTGTCGAACTTGGCCAAGATGAAGTAGTCACCATTAGCCCTGAAGGCATCGCTATCTGCGATCTCGATGGCAAAGCTCTTCCACTGAAAGAGTATGAAATCACTTGGGATGCTGCAGCTGCTCAAAAGGGTGGCTTTGCGCACTTCATGCTGAAAGAAATTTTTGATCAACCAAAAGCGATTGCTGACACATTGATTGGTCGCTTGAGCGATAACAACCAAGTTCTGCTCGATGAACTTCATATGAGCGATGATGAAATCAAGAAGATTAAGCGCATCTCAGTTATTGCATGCGGTACTGCTTATCACGCGGGTATGGTCGCAAAGTATGCAATCGAAAAGTGGGCAAAGGTTCCAGTCGATGTAGAAATTGCTTCTGAATACCGTTACCGAGATCCTATTGTTGATAAAGATTCTCTCGTTATCGCTATTTCACAATCTGGTGAAACCATGGATCTCCTCATGGCTGTGCGCCACGCAAAGGCCGCGGGTGCTCGAGTCCTTGCAGTCTGCAATACAAACTCTTCAACCATTCCTCGCGAATCAGATGCTGTGCTGTACACACATGCAGGACCTGAAATCGCTGTTGCATCAACAAAAGCATTTCTTACTCAGATTGTTGCCGTCTACCTGATTGGCCTCAAGCTCGGCCAAGTGCGCGGAACACTTACAGATGCGCAGGTGAAGAGCCTTTATAACGAGATGCTCGAACTTCCGGGACAGGTGGAACAAATCCTTGAAACCATCGAACCGCTTCGCGAACTCACTCGCAAATTTGTAAAGAACAACACCGTGCTCTTCTTGGGACGCGGCATTGAATATCCCGTAGCCCTTGAAGGCGCTCTTAAGCTGAAAGAACTTGCCTACATTCACGCCGAAGGTTTTGCAGGTGGCGAACTTAAGCACGGGCCTATCGCGTTGATCGAAGAAGGCACTGCAGTTATTGCAATTCTTCCAACCAAGGATGAGCACGCACTCGATGAGAAGATGCTGAGCAATATTCAGGAAGTGAAGGCACGTGGTGCGCGCGTTGTTGTGATTGCTCCAGAAGGTGCTGAAGTAATTGGCGCCGAGCACATCATTCGCATTCCTGTGGCATCGCCTCTCTTCCAGCCAGTTCTTGCAACCGTTCCACTGCAGGTATTTGCTTACGAGATTGCAGTCGCTCGCGGAACAGATGTCGATCAGCCACGAAACTTAGCTAAATCCGTAACAGTCGAGTAAGAGATGCCAACAGTTTTAGATCAGCGCCAGCGACAGATGCGTCGTGCACTTAAATGGTCAGCAGGCTTATTTGCAGGGTATCTGTACATCACCTACCAAGTGCTTACTAATGGTTTTCTGATTCGCATCGATCGCGAACTCAATAATCTTGAACATCCACGCTTTACCGGAACCGTTGGATTCATCGTTCGCCGCCTCGATGACTTGGGCCTTCGAAGTGTTTCAGGAATCGCACTGTTAATTGTTGCGCTCTATATTTCCAAGCGCTTTAAGACCTGGAGACCAATCAATCTTGGTCTGCTGTCATTCCTATCTCTTAACGTGGTTGTAGGTGCATTCAAATACGGTTTAGGTCGCACAAAGCCTCGCGATGGTCTCGATATTTTGCACGCAGGTGGAATGTCATATCCAAGTGGCCATGCCTCTAATGCAATCTTTATCTGGGGCGTTGTCGCCTATCTCATTTATCGCTATGCACATGTCGATCGCTATAACGGTCGTTTAGCAAGTGCTGGTGTGGGCCTGCTTTCACTGACAGTCTGCGTCGTCTCTCTTCTTCGCAATACACATTGGTTCCTTGATTTATTCGGCGGCCTATTACTTGGTGGTGCGCTCTTAGTCCTCATCATCGCTATAGATCGCTTCTTTCCATCTGATAGCCAACTTCACTAGCGCCTAATACACTCACTCCCATGATTGATGGAATCGGCATCGATGTCGTGGATATTGCCCGATTCCTCGAATCCCTTGAACGCACCCCATCTCTGCGTGAAAAGTTATTTACCGAATCTGAACGCAAGTTAACTTCTCAATCACTGGCTGCTCGCTTTGCAGCAAAGGAAGCTCTCTATAAAGCGCTAAGCCCAAGTCACGGATTGCAATGGCATGAAGCAGAAGTCATCAGCGCACCTAACGGAAAACCTGAGTTCTTATTCCGTGGCGAGATCGCAGATCTTGTAGATGGTGCCCAGGTGCACCTTTCTCTTTCACACGATGGCGGAATCGCATCTGCAATGGTGGTGGTTGAGCGATGAGAGCAGAAGCAATCGTTGATCTCAGTGCGATTAAGCACAACGTTGAGTTATTGAAGAAGACTGCCGGAACAAAGCTGCTCGCGGTTGTGAAGGCTGATGCTTATGGACATGGACTTGTTCCTGTTGCGAAGGCTGCAATTTCTGCAGGCGCTCATTATCTAGGTGTCGCTCTCCTTGAAGAAGCGATTGCACTTCGTGAAGCTGGCATTGAAGCGCCGATTCTTGCCTGGTTAGTGCAACCAGGATCTGATTTCAAGAAGGCAATCGAACTCGATATCGATATCGCGGCAGCTTCACTGAAAGCGCTACAAGAGATTTCAGCCGCATCTGAAAATAAAAAGGCTCGTGTCCATCTTGAAGTTGATACCGGTATGACTCGTGGGGGATTCCTCGGTGAATGGGATCAACTGGCTGCAGAACATTTACAGAACGTAGAAGTTGTGGGAATTTTCTCCCACTTTGCTCGCGCTGATGAACCCGGCGTAGTGCAGAACGAAGCACAACTAACTCGATTTAACGAAATGGTTGAACGAGTCCACTCATTTGGATTCACCAACGTTATTCGCCACCTATCTAATTCTGCTGCAACAATAAAGAATCACGCAGCTGCCTTTGACATGGTTCGTACCGGAATTGCGATGTATGGACTTTCTCCTGATGTGAAGACACTCGGAAATTCTCAGAGCCTTGCTTTAAGACCTGCGATGCAACTTCGCGCTGCCATGTATCTGGTTAAAGATGTTCCTGCGAATACTCCAGTGGGTTACGGAGCATCCGAAAGCACTTCAGCTGACACCAAACTTGGTGTGATTGCTATGGGTTATGCAGATGGAATTCCTCGCATTGCTCATGGAGCAGGGGCCTGGTCAGCGGGAAAGAAAGCGTTCAGCATTGGACGTGTTTCTATGGATCAATTTGTTGTCGATTTAGGTGCGCAATCAAAGGCGCAATCCGGTGATTGGGTTGTGATATTCGGCAATGGCTCGCATGGTGAGTTCACCGCCGATGATTGGGGCGCAGCTTCACAGACAATTAACTACGAGATAGTGACACGAATCGGTCCTCGTGTGCCTAGAATCTACGCAGCCCATGTCTACTAATTCACCTCTCCTGCAAGCCAAAGGCGTCTCTGTCTCCTTTGGTGGGCTACGCGCTCTCCATGATGTCTATCTTGATCTTCAAAAGAACGAAGTCGTTGGAGTCATCGGACCTAATGGCGCCGGAAAGACAACTCTCTTCAACGCAATCTGCGGATTAGTAACTCCGGATTCAGGAACATTCTCTTTTGAAGGCGAAGAACGTTCTTGGCCACGAACAGATCAATTAGCAGACCTTGGAATCGCTCGCACTCTTCAGGGTGTGGGTTTATTTCCTGATCTCACAGTTCTAGAAAATGTCATGATCGGTGCGCAGAAGTTTGCGAAGACCGGATTGATTTCAGCAAGTTTTGGAAAGAACACCCGTGACGAAGCAGAGCTTGCGGAGAGATCAATGGCAGCGCTTGAGCGTGTGTATGCCGGCGCTCTGGCAGATCGTCGCGCAAGCACTCTTGCCTATCCTGATACAAAGCGCGTTGCTATCGCTCGCGCACTTGTTAGCGAACCTAAAGTCTTAATGCTCGATGAACCAGCAGGTGGCCTTGGACCTCAAGATATCGAATGGATGAATGGTCTTATCCGAAACCTCACAGCGCATATGTCAGTGCTCATTGTTGAGCACCATATGGATGTTGTGATGTCGGTCTGCGATCGTCTCTATGTACTTAACTTCGGTGAAGTTATTTCAAGTGGCTCAGCCGATGTTGTTCGTCGTGATCCGGCAGTGATTGCTGCCTATCTCGGAACGGGGGCATAAGTGAGCCTCGTAGTAAAAGATTTAATCGTCGACCATGGCGCAATCCGTGCCATTAGCGGTGTTTCATTTACCGTGGAAACTGGAAAGCTCTCGGCTGTTATCGGTGCAAACGGCGCTGGTAAATCCACACTACTTCGCACCCTTTCAGGACTTAATAAGGCGACAGAAGGAACTGCGCATTGGGGCGATCACAACCTCTTGCATGGCAAACCTGAATCCCATGTTCGCCAAGGTGTTTCACATGTCTCTGAAGGAAAGTCAGTTGTTGCTGAACTTACCGTCGAAGAGAATTTAGATTTAGGTGCGCTCTGGCGTCGCAATAAGAAGGAAGCTGCTGAAAGCAAGCAACAAGTAATTGATCTATTCCCGCGACTCGGAGAACGTCTTGCACAACGCGCAGATACTTTGTCTGGTGGAGAACGCCAGATGCTCGCAATTGGTCGCGCGCTTATGTCTAAGCCCAAGTTACTTCTTCTCGACGAGCCATCACTTGGCCTTGCTCCGCTCGTCATCGAACAGATTTTCCAAACTATTCGTGGAATCGTCGACTCAATGAATCTCACCGTTGTACTTGTCGAACAGAATGCAATGGGCGCTCTCAAGATTTCGGATTCAGCAGTCGTACTTAACCTAGGACGCGTTGCAATTTCAGGAAGCGCAGCAGACCTCATCGCCGACCCAGCAGTGCGCGCTGCTTACTTGGGGTACTAATGATTCAGATACTCAATACAACTCTTATCGGGTTAACGTCTGGTGCAATTTATGCACTGATGGCGATGGCAATCGTTCTTGTCTGGCGTTCGACTCGCGTTATTAACTTTGCCCAAGCTGGCCTTGCTCTTGCTTCTACCTATATTGGTTATGAGGCAGTCCAGTTGTTCAATAATTACTGGATTGCACTCATCTGCGCGATGTTGGCCGGAGCCGCAATTAGTGCGTTTATCGAGATTGCTTTTATGAGAGTTCTACTCAAACATACAAGCTCGGGTCCTATTGCAAGCGTTGCGCCAATTATTGCGACCCTGGGCTTACTTGGAATTGTGAAGGCTCTCATCACCATGTACTGGGGTGGACAAGATGCGGTTATTAAGCCGCCACTTTCAAATACTGGTTTCTCAATTGGGACCAGCACTTTGGTCTTCTCGCCAATGAAATTAGCAATCATCGCTTCAGTTGCAGTGCTTGTGATCCTCTTCTCGCTAATTTTCCAGAAGACAAATATTGGACTCGCTCTTCGAGCATCTGCCTACGCACCCGAAATTGCCCGTCTTGCTGGGGTTAAAGTGGACTTTGTTCGCACATTGGGCTGGGCGCTCTCCGGAGCATCCGGTGCTGTCGCTGGTCTCTTACTTACTTCCAATGGAAACGGCTCATTCTCTCCTGAATCTTTGGAATTCTCGTTGTTGCTTATCTCGGGCTTTATTGCAGCAGTTATCGGTGGGCTAGATAGCTTGGTTGGTGCAGTCATTGGTGGAATTTTCTTAGGCCTAGTGACATCTTTTGTACTTATGTACATAAGCGGATCACTCTTCTTTATTGCACCATTTGTTATCTTGCTCTTGGTTCTATTCATCCGCCCTCAAGGAATCATCGGTGTAAAGGCGGGGCGTCGTGCATAAACTCTCTAATAAAAAGCGCCTCTTTATTTTCATACTTCTCGGCATTGGCATTTACTTCCTCAGCGGAGCAGTAGATGAGCTTCGCGTTTATCAAGGAGCGACTGTCGCGGTTTATGTCGTAGGAATTGCATCAATCATTTTGCTTACTGGTTATTCCGGTCAAGTTTCTCTTGGCCAAGGTGCGCTCCTTGGAGTTGGTGGTTACGCAGCAGCACTTATGCGCATCGAATTAAACGCACCGATTTGGTTATGTTTCTCGATGGCAATTCTTACTGCAGCTCTGGCAGGCGCACTTCTCGGTTTGGCTGCAGCGAGACTGAGCGGACCGTATTTGGCTGGAACAACACTCGCCCTTGCTGTCGGACTCCCATCCATTGCAAATCAATTTGGATTCTTAGGTGGCGAACAAGGGTTGCTCTTTGATGTGGGATTCCCACCGCTAAGTTTCGGCGAAGATTTCACACAATATAAGTGGTTCTTTTGGATTGCTTCTTTAGCTACTTTGATCGCAATATTTTGGTTACAAAATGTTATGAGATCTCGCTATGGGCGTAGTTGGAAGGCAGTCCGAGGAAATGATGTTGCTGCAGAGTTGGCTGGAATTAATCTAACCCGCAATAAAACCCTCGCATTCACCCTCAGTGCAGGTTTGGCAGGCCTTTCGGGTGCTCTATTGGCGATGACTATCGGCACCGTTTCACCCTCAGCCTTCCCACTAGCGCTCTCATTTTCTTTGCTGACAGGCGCGGTTCTCTCTGGCGTAACTACCCTCGGAGGGGTAATGATTGGGGCAGTGATATTGGTTGCTGTCCCTGATATTGCCGAGGCGGTCGCAAGCCGTTTCGGTTCATCAGAAGCAGTGACTAATAACTTGCCTGGTCTACTGGTAAGCACGTTATTGATTTTGACAGTGTTGTTTGTCCCAAACGGGCCTGTCGAACAGATGCGTGCCCGTCGGGAACATCGGGTGAAAAAATAACTTCTTACGTACAACTACGTAGGAACCCTCGATGGAAGGAAAGACATGACTCGAATGAATCGCCGCACGCTGATCTCAGCTAGCGCGGTGCTTGCAGTCGCAGCTCTCACAGCAGCAACAGTCCCAGCGCAAGCAGCAGAAGTAGGAGTAACTAGTTCCGAAATTAAACTCGGCATTACTCTCCCAATGACAGGTACTGCATCACCTGGTTATAACAAGATTCCAGGCGCAATGAAGGCTTACTTCGATTATCTCAACTCAAACGGTGGCGTTAACGGCCGCAAGATCACACTGAAGGTTGAAGACGATCAGTATGTTCCTACACAGGCAGTTGCTAAGACAAACAAGTTGATTTTGCAAGACAAGGTCATGGCTCTTATCTCTCCACTCGGAACTGCGAATAACAAGGCTGTTGCAGCTGCAGTTAACCCTGCTCGACGCGGCGTGCCAGTGCTATTCGTAAATACAGGATTTAGTGGATTTGCAGATACAAAGAAATATCCAACTACTTACACAATCTTGCCTTCATATGTAATGGAAGCAAAGATCATGGCTGAGTACATCAAGGATAACTTTGCGGGCAAGACACTTGGCCTCGTGTATCAGGATGACGACTTCGGAACAGATGCCCTCAAGGGATTTACCTCCGCAGGCATTAACTTCGCAGTGAAGGTTCCTTATGCATCTGGTTCACAGAGCGCTGCAACAGCAGCAGGCTGGGTAACAAAGCTTTCAGCTGCAAAGGCTGAAGTTGTAATTCTCTTCGGCGTATCAAGTGCAACAGCAGCTGGCCTCGGTACAGCAGCAGCGCTTAAGTACGCACCTCAGTGGATCCTCGGATCTGTTGGTGGAGATGCAACAACAATTAAGGCAGCAGGTGTCCCAGCAGGCGTTCTATACAACGCTGTTGGCGCTTCATTTGCTCCAGCGACTACAGATACTTCTGATGAATACGTAAAACTCTTCTCAGATATCTACGCAAAGGCAGTCCCAGGTTCAGCATTCGATAACAACGTTCTTATCGGAATGAACTCAGCATTCGTAGCAGCTCAGGCGATTAAGGCAGCTGGAACTAATCCAACTCGCAAATCACTCATGGCAGCAATCGATTCAAAGGGTGCGTCATTTGCTTCAGCTGCACTCTTGCCACTTAATTACTCAAAGACCAGCCACGTTGGATACAACGGATACTGGTTCGGAAAGTACTCTCCAACAGGAGATCTCAAGCCAGTTGATGGCAAGTACGTTCTCTACACAACCGATTCAGGTTCTGGCGCAGTTGTTAAATCAACATGGAAGCGTCCAGCAATGCCAGCGAAGGGACTTCCACAATAATGAGAATCTCATCAACTAAGTCACGCTTTCTAGCGCTACTTTCCTCAGCATCACTTGTCGCCACAGTAGTTATCGCAGCGCCTGCTAATGCAGCAGCTGTCGGTCCTATCTGTGACAAGAAGGTTCCTGTACAAACATGTCAGGGAATGACTTCAGACGGTGCTCCATACGTAATGATGGTTCCAGCAAACTTCAATGGAACTGTTGCTCTCTACTCACATGGATACCGTTACAACATTGATCTACCAGCTGGCATGCTTCCTTCAGTTCCAGCGGGATACAAGGTCACAAATACACCAGAACCTATTCCTGGCGGAAACCCTGCAATAGCTAGCTATTTCCTCGGAAATGGAATGGCAATTATGGGTTCAGGTTTCGCTCGTCAGGGCTGGAACTTAGATTCTGCTGTGACTACAAACGTTGAGTTGGTTGGCGCATTTAAGACTGCGTTCCCAACTACAAAGAAAGTTCTTGCTTGGGGATCATCTCTTGGCGGAATCATCACTCAGACTCTTGCTGAGAAGTACCCAACGCTCGTTGATGCAGTAGCTCCAATGTGTATGGCAGATAACATCGCTCCAGAGCTCACAGCTGCTGGCGATGTTCTTTGGGGAATCAAGACATTCTTTGATCCAACAATCAAGGGTGGCAATTACTCTCCAGGAGCTGCAGGAAATGCTGAAGCAATTGGCGATATCGTCAAGGTGCTTACTGTTCTCGGAAGCCTCAAGAACTCAATCTCAACAGGTGCATGGCCAGCAACTTCAAGTGCGACTGGTAAGGCACTGCAAGCTGCAGGCGTTCCTTCACGTTCAGCACTTCTACTCGTTGGCTTGATGGCAGGTCTTCCAACTCAATCTGATCACTTCGATTCAATTTCAGGTCCAGATGGAGCTTTGAAGCTGACATTCCCATTGGCAGTTAGCCCAGCACTTGCTGTTCTAGAGAACGCAGCATCAGCTGCAGTTCTTGCAATCCTTGCAACACAGGATGTAGAACTCCAGGTTGGTGGCGCTGTCTATGACAACACAAAGACTGATTACTCAGCACGTGTTGAAGATTCAGCAGTTATCTATAACGCAGCACTTTCAGGTAACACTGCAATTGGTGCAATGCTCGCAGCTCTCAATCCTGCCAACCCAGGTGCACCTCGCGCTAAGGGCAACCCAGATGCGATGGCAAAGATGAGCAAGATGGCTGCAACAACTGCAAAGATCAATGTCCCGACAATCATGATGACTGGTGTGGCTGATCCAATTACACCAGCGGGCGCTACACAGCGCGTTGTTGATGCATATGCAGCTCAGCTTGTTGCAGAACGCGATGCAGCAATTGCAGCAGCTAAGAAGTCACGCGAATACAAGGCTCCTACAAAGAAGCTTGTAGTTCTATGGAGCATGACTCCAAAGGCATACACAACCTTCGACTCTGCAGGTAGCCCAATCACAACTACACCTGCAGCTCCAGGCACAAACCACTGCACATTCACGACAGCGAATTACCTCACTGTTGCGAAGATGATGGTTTCAGCTGGAACAACAGGCAAGTTCCCTACAGGCGGAGCAATTGCAACAGCTGCCCGCAAGTCAGGTGGACTCAGCGTGGATAAGAACTTCCGCGCTCCACTGCTCAAGTACTACAACGAGCAGTAAGTAATTAAGCGAAGAAGGGCCTCGGGGAAACCTGGGGCCCTTCTTCTTTTCCTTCAACTATCCCCAATCAACTACCTTTGGTCAGTGAAGATCGCTACAGCCGCCGAGATGCATGAACTTGGAAAGCGCATCGGTTCTCAATGCGTAGCTGGTGATCTCATCCTTCTCAATGGCCCACTTGGCGCAGGTAAGACTGTTCTGGTTCAGGGAATTGGTGAATCACTCGGTATCAGCGATGTCACTTCTCCCACCTTTGTTATCTCTCGAATTCATAAAGCTCCGCTGCCTTTGATCCATGTCGATGCTTATCGATTGCTTGAGGGTGGAAATGCTGCTGTGTACTTAGATGATCTTGATTTAGATTCACCACGCGAAAGCGCTGTAACAGTTATCGAATGGGGCGGAGAAGAGTCGGCTCGATTAAGTGAAGAGCGTCTTGAAATAGTTATTGATCGCACCGACGATGTTCGTGACGTGACCATCACTGCAATCGGAGCGCGCTGGCAGGGGTTTGACGCATGACCTTAACTCTTGCGATAGATACATCTACGTCACGCACAATTGTTGGAATTATCGATGGCGAAAATGTTCTCTTCGAAAAGTTCCATGAAGGTGCGACTGATCATGGTCGAGCGCTTTCTCAATTGGTGGCAGAAGCGCTCAAAGTTTCGCCTCCTCCCAAGCAAGTTGTTGTAGGTATGGGACCAGGTCCATTTACTGGTTTACGTGTGGGTATTTCCTTTGCTCACGCCTTTGGCTTAGCGCGCAATATTCCTGTGGTCGGTGTCTGCTCATTGGATGCTATTGCCATTGATCAGAGTGAATACACGGTTGCGATTGATGCTCGTCGCAAGGAGATTTACTGGGCTCGCTATAAAGATGGTGTGCGTATCGAAGGCCCTTCAGTAAGTAAACCTGCTGAAGTTGATGGATTCATCATCGATCAATATCCGGATATGAGAAAACTCGTCGAATTAAGTGGCTCACAGAATGTGACTGAGCCGTTGTACTTGCGTCGGCCCGATGCTGTTCCAACCGCGGAGCGACCATGATTACCTATCGCCAACCTATCGCGTTAGATATTCCAGTTCTTGCTTCCTATGAGAAGCAGCTCTTTCCTTACTCGCCTTGGAGTACAGCGCAATTCAAAGAAGAGTTCGCGGGTATTCCAACCACTCGTTATATGTCTGTCGCTGAGGCCGACAACAAAATTGTTGGTTATTGCGGTGTATTTCTCCCCGCTCCTGGCGTCGAAGCGGACATTCTTACTGTGGCAGTTCTGTCTGAATATCGCAGGCAGGGCATTGCTAAAGAGTTTATGCGCCAGATCGAAGAGTGGTCACAAGAGCGCGGAGCTAGCTCGATGATGCTTGAAGTAGAGCAGACCAACGAATCCGCAATCGAGCTCTATAAATCGCTGGGTTACATGAAGATCTCTGTTCGCATGGATTACTACGGTCCGGGTAAAGATGCTTTTGTGATGCGAAAGGACTTTGCCTAATGCAACCCATAGTCCTTGGAATTGAAACTTCATGTGATGAAACCGCCATCGGAATTGTCCGTGGGCGCACCTTGCTTGCCAATGTCATCGCATCAAGTGTTGATGAACACGCTCGCTTTGGGGGAGTAGTTCCCGAAATCGCATCACGCGCACATCTAGAAGCAATGTTGCCAAGTATTGAACGCGCAATTGAAGATGCACAGATTTCACTTTCAGATATTGATGCCGTTGCTGCCACTGCAGGGCCTGGCTTAGTAGGCGCTCTCCTCGTCGGAGTTGCTACAGCAAGTGGTTTGGCACAAGGACTTGGTCGTCCGCTTTATGGCGTTAACCATTTAGCTGCCCATGTTTCTGTCGACTACTTAACGCATGATCAACCGACTGATCCGACCATCGCACTTCTTGTCAGTGGTGGCCACTCATCACTTCTGCAAGTTGATGACATCACGCACTCGATTACAAAATTGGGCGCAACGATGGATGATGCAGCAGGTGAAGCATTCGACAAGATTGCTCGCATACTTGAATTAGGTTTTCCAGGTGGACCCGCAATTGATCGCGAAGCGGTTTCGGGTAATGCGAGCGCCATAGATTTCCCACGTGGATTAACAACATCAAATGACTGGGCAACGCGTCCATACGATTTCTCATTCTCTGGTCTTAAGACAGCAGTAGCCCGTTACCTTGAAAGCACCCCTTCATATGTGCGCGCAGATGTTGCGGCCTCATTCCAAGAAGCGATCGTCGATGTTCTACTTCTCAAAGCCCTGGCTGCCTGTAAATCCTCCGGAATTGATTCACTCGTGATCGCCGGGGGAGTTGCCGCCAACTCTCGCCTTCGCGCCGTGGCCACAGAGCGCTGCGAAAAGGCGGGCATCCAGCTCCGTATTCCTAGCCCGGCCTTGTGCACCGATAACGGGGCAATGGTCGCCTCCTTGGGCAGCCTGATGGTGAGTGCGGGCAGACCGGCCACCCAGGGCGCCTTTGACGCCGATTCGAGCCTGAAAGTCGAGCAGGTCAGCCTCTAATCCGATTTGCTAGCGGGAATACACGCCCATAGGCTTGGCGTTAGCACTCTAGGGTCGACACTGCTAAAGCAGGTGAGCCCCGAATATAGTGAATAAGTCGAAGTTAAAACTCGAATCTCAAAGGAGTACAACCATGGCAGTAGCCATTAAGCCGCTCGAAGATCGCATCGTTGTTAAGGCAACTGAAGCTGAAACAACAACTGCATCAGGTCTTGTTATCCCAGATACAGCGAAAGAGAAGCCACAGGAAGGCACAGTTGTTGCAGTCGGCCCAGGCCGCTTCGATGATGGCGTTCGCGTACCAATGGATGTAAAGGTCGGCGATGTCGTTCTCTACAGCAAGTACGGCGGAACAGAAGTTCGTTACAACAACGAGGAGTACCTCGTCCTTTCTGCTCGCGACATCCTCGCAGTAATCGAGAAGTAATCCATGGGCAAAATGTTGGAATTCGACGAGCACGCTCGTCGCGCAATGGAACGTGGAGTTAACCAACTCGCGGATACCGTCAAGGTAACACTCGGACCTAAGGGCCGTAACGTCGTCATCGCTAAGTCATTTGGCGCACCAACAATTACAAACGATGGTGTGACAATTGCTAAGGAGATCGAACTTTCAGATCCAGTAGAAAACATGGGCGCACAGCTCGTTAAGGAAGTTGCCACAAAGACCAACGATGTCGCTGGTGATGGAACAACAACTGCAACAGTGCTTGCTCAGGCAATGGTCAAGGAAGGTCTTCGTAACCTTGCTGCCGGCGCACAGCCAATGGATCTCAAGCAGGGAATCGAAGCAGCTGTTGAGGCAATCTCAGCACGTCTTCGCGAGAACGCAACAGTCGTAAAAGACAAGGCGCAGATCGCAGATGTTGCAACGATTTCAGCACAGGATCGCGCAATCGGAGACCTCATCGCAGAAGCGATGGACAAGGTCGGCAAAGATGGCGTCATCACTGTTGAAGAAGCATCAACAACCGCTCTAGAACTCGAATTCACCGAAGGTATGCAGTTCGATAAGGGCTACATTTCTCCATACTTCGTAACTGATCAAGATCGCATGGAATCTGTACTTGAAGATGCTTACATCCTTCTCGTCAGCAACAAGGTTTCAGCTTTAGCTGAACTTCTTCCACTTCTTGAGAAGGTTTCTCAGGCAGGAAAGCCGCTTCTTATCATCGCTGAAGATGTTGAAGGCGAAGCGCTTTCAACTCTCGTTGTAAACCGCATGCGCGGAGTATTTACTTCGGTAGCTGTTAAGGCTCCTGCATTCGGAGATCGTCGCAAGTCAATCTTGCAGGACATTGCAATCCTTACAGGTGCAACTGTTATCTCTGAAGAAGTTGGCATGAAGCTTGAGGCTGCAACTCTCGAAGATCTCGGTCGCGCTCGTCGCATCGTGGTCACAAAAGAGACAACCACAATCGTTGATGGTGCGGGTGATAAGTCAGCAGTATCAGGACGCATTGGCGAACTTCGTGCAGAGATTTCACAATCTGATTCTGACTGGGATCGCGAAAAGCTTCAGGAGCGAGTTGCAAAGCTCTCTGGTGGAGTTTGCGTAATCAAGGTTGGCGCACACACTGAAGTTGAGTTGAAGGAGAAGAAGCACCGTCTTGAAGATGCTATCTCTGCAACTCGAGCAGCTGTTGAAGAAGGAATCGTTATCGGCGGAGGCGCAGCACTTGTGCACGCAGCAGATGCACTTAACGATAACCTCGGCTTCACAGGCGATAAGGCAGTCGGTGTTTCACTTGTCCGCAAGGCATGCGACGAACCACTTCGCTGGATTGCTGAAAACGCAGGACTTGAAGGCTACGTAGTAGTTGCAAAGGTCCGCGCTATGAAGCACAACGAAGGTTTCAACGCTGCAACTGATGTCTATGGCGATCTTGCAAAAGATGGCGTCATCGACCCAGTGAAGGTGACTCGTTCGGCACTCGCTAACGCTGCATCAATTGCTGCAATGTTCATTACAACAGAAGCTGTTGTATTCGAGCGTCCAGCAAATGAAGAGCCAGCTTCAAGCGGACACGGGCACTCACATGGTCCCGGAGGACACAGCCACTAATTAGTAATTAGTAAAAGAAAATCCCCCGTATCTCTTAGGAGATGCGGGGGATTTTCTATTTCCCTTAGGAGGAAAAATTATGAAGCGTGCGAGATAAGCGGAATTCCGCGGCGTTCTAAAATCACTGCGCGGTCATCTTCTGAGAGACCTCCCCAAATGCCGTATGGCTCCTGGACTGCAAGTGCATGTGCGCGGCAGGCTTGGATGACTGGGCATGAAGCGCAGACAGCCTTCGCAGCGTTCTCGCGGTTGCGACGACGTGGGCCACGTTCTCCGTCTGGGTGGAAGAACATCTCTGAGTCCATCGAACGGCACGATCCTTCGTACTGCCATTCCCATTGCTCAGCAATAGGTTGCGGTAGACGTGATAGTTCAGCCATGTGGTTCTCCTTCGTTCTTGTGTTTGCAAAAGGTACAACCGATTCATAAGTTGTTCAAGTACCTATCGCGCCACGTGTTGTTCAATGGGCGAAATGTCCGATTTTCAGGTGGTGAGATGAGCCACTTCACGCCACGATAGCCCCATGGCGGAGAAGGTTGAAGAGAAGCTCACGGTGGCGGCTGTGGCCCGCCGCATCGGCGTAGCACCAGCAACCTTGCGCACCTGGGACCGACGCTATGGCCTGGGCCCATCCGAGCATGTTGAGGGCGAGCACCGCCGTTACTGCCCGAAGGATTTAGCCAAGCTCACCATGATGCGCCGCCTTATCGTCGCTGGTGTTGCGCCAGCCGAAGCAGCTGAGCAGGCACGTAATTGCAAGAGCGCAGTAAAGATCGAAACAATTGTTAAAGAGTTCGAAGTTCGTGAAGATGTCGTTGATGCAATTTATAAGGCGCTACAAAGCCTAGATCGCGAATTTGTCGAAACCACTCTGACCCATGAGATTGATACATATGGCGTTGAAGGCGCATGGTCAGATGTCATTGTGCCAACGCTCTTTCTCATCGGTGAAGAGTGGGAGAACAATCAGAAGGGAATAGAGGTCGAGCACCTCTTCTCTGAAATCCTGAAGCGAACAATGCATAACCGTGTAGTCGAGTTGAAGAAGCCACTCAATTCGCGGCCAGTATTACTTGCAGCAGTTGGCGAAGAGTTGCACTCACTTCCCTTATACGCGCTCGCTGCCGCGCTTTGCGAACGCAATATTCAAACCAGCGTTTTAGGTGCACGTACTCCACTTGAAGCGCTCTCAGCAATGGTTTCACGATGCGCACCTCCGGCGATCTTTTTGTGGGCCCAACTGCCTAAGAATGCTGAAAGCAAGTATTGGCAAGATATTCCAGCAATTCGCCCGGCCCCACGCATTGTGGTGGGCGGGCCTGGCTGGGACTCGATAGCTTGTGATGAAGTCATCCGTGCCGAAGGCCTCGAGCACGCATGCGAGCAGATTTCGCAGGCTTTAGGCGCTTAATACAGCAGGTAGACTGCGCTCTCGTTGATATCAAAGGGAGCCACGATGATCGATTCAGAAAAGGTCGCGCTCCTTGGCCTGACATATGACGATGTCCTGCTTCTTCCTGACGCATCCGATGTAGTCCCTTCAGAGGTCGACACATCAACTCGCCTTACTCGCAATATCACTTTGGCCGTTCCGGTCGTCTCTTCAGCTATGGATACCGTCACTGAATCAACGATGGCTATCGCTATGGCAAAGGCTGGCGGAATCGGAATCATCCACCGCAACCTTCCGGTCGACGAGCAAGTAACTCACGTAAAGCTAGTGAAGAACGTTGGCCTCGCAGGAGCAGCAGTTGGTGTGGGCGAAGATGGTTTTGCGCGTGCACAGAAGTTAATCGAAGCGGGCGTCGATGTAGTTGTCGTTGATACCGCGCACGGACATCACCGCGCAGTGCTCGAAGCAATCGAACGCATCAAGAAGTTTTCTTCCACCATCGAAATCATTGGTGGAAATGTTGCAACCCGTGCGGGCGCACAGGCACTTATCAATGCAGGGGCGGACGCGGTAAAGGTAGGCGTTGGTCCAGGATCTATCTGTACAACTCGCGTAGTTGCAGGTGTTGGCGTTCCACAAGTAACTGCAATCATGGAAGCAGCGAAGGCATGTAACAAGGCTGGCATTCCACTTATTGCAGATGGTGGACTTCAGTATTCAGGTGACATCGTTAAGGCAATTGTTGCTGGTGCTCATTCGGTAATGCTTGGTTCACTTCTAGCTGGTTGTGAAGAATCACCTGGCGAACTCGTTGAAATCGATGGCCGCAAGTACAAGGCATATCGCGGAATGGGCTCACTTGGTGCAATGCAATCGCGCGGAGAGAAGAAGTCATACTCCAAAGATCGCTACATGCAAGACGATGTACTTTCAGAAGACAAACTCGTTCCCGAAGGAATCGAAGGCAAGGTTGCATATCGCGGACCTGTTGCAGATGTTGTCCACCAACTTGTTGGCGGACTCCGCAGCGGAATGGGCTATGCCGGAGCCCCTGATATCGAAACTCTGCGCCACGAAGGTCGCCTGATTCAAATTACTGCAGCTGGCTTACAGGAGAGCCACCCACATGATGTTTTGCATGTGGCCGATGCCCCTAACTACAGCAAGAAGAAATAACTATGGATTACGAAATCGCACCCGGAAAACGCGCCCGCCAGGCTTACTCATTCGACGATATCGCTATCGTCCCAAGCCGCCGTACTCGTACACCTGAAGATGTCAGCACTGCCTGGCAGATCGATGCTTACAAGTTTGATCTTCCACTTATCGCAGCTCCGATGGACTCAGTTGTTTCCCCTGAAACAGCAATCGCAATCGGCAAGCTCGGTGGCCTCGGCGTTCTTAACCTAGAAGGACTATGGACTCGTTATGACGATCCACGTATTCCACTAGGTGAAATCGCTTCAATGCCAGATAAGCATGCAACTCGTCGTATGCAAGAAATTTATGCAGCACCTATTCGCCCAGAATTAATCAAAGAGCGCATTAAGCAGATTCGTGATTCCGGTGTCACTGTTGCAGCATCACTTTCACCACAGCGCACAGCTGAACTCCACAAAGCAGTTATCGATGCGGGCGTCGATATCTTCGTTATTCGCGGTACTACAGTTTCTGCAGAACACGTTGCTGCTGAAAATGAAGCGCTCAACCTTAAGAAATTTATCTATGAACTGGATGTGCCTGTAATTGTCGGGGGAGTTGCAACAACTACTGGTGCACTTCACTTGATGCGTGCAGGTGCTGCGGGCGTTCTCGTCGGATTCGGTGGCGGAGCTGCACACACCACACAGACGGTTCTCGGAATCCAGGTGCCGATGGCAACAGCAGTTGCAGATGTTGCTGCAGCACGCCGTGAATACCTTGATGAATCAGGTGGACGTTATGTTCACGTAATTGCAGATGGATCTATTGGGAAGTCTGGCGATATCGCAAAGGCAATTGCATGCGGCGCCGACGCGGTCATGATGGGTTCAGCTCTTGCAAAGGCAGTTGAATCTCCAGGACTCGGATGGCACTGGGGCTCCGAGGCTTATCACCAAGATGTTCCACGCGGTCAGCGCGTTAATGTCGGAACCGTCGGCACTCTTGAAGAGGTACTCAACGGGCCATCACATACATCTGATGGCTCAATGAACTTATTTGGCGCACTACGTCGTGCAATGGCTACCTGCGGATACTCAGATGTGAAGTCATTCCAGCGCGTAGAAATCATCATGCAGCATGGCCGATAAGCACGGCGTCCTTGTCGTCGATTTCGGCGCACAGTATGCACAGCTCATTGCTCGTCGTGTTCGCGAAGCCAATGTCTTCTCTGAAATCGTGCCATCTTCAATCACTGCGGCTGAAGTAGGTGCAAAGAATCCTGAAGCAATTATTTTGTCCGGCGGACCTTCATCGGTCTATGCAGATCACGCACCAAAAGTAGATCCTGCAATCTTCGCGCTCGGCATTCCAGTCTTCGGCATCTGTTATGGATTCCAGACAATGGCTGCAGCCCTTGCCGGTGTTGTTGCGCAGACCGGTAAATCAGAATTCGGTCGCACACCGCTAGAAGTAAAAGCTGGATCAAAGATGTTCGCAGGACTTCCTTCTTCGCAATCAGTCTGGATGTCACATGGTGACGCGGTCTCTGAAGTTCCTTGTGGATTTAGCGTGACAGCCTCTACTTCAGATACGCCAATTGCAGCTTTTGAAGATGCTTCAGGAAAGTTAGCTGGGGTTCAGTTCCACCCAGAAGTTCTTCACTCAGAACATGGTCAAGCTATCTTGAAGAACTGGCTTCTTAACATTGCAGGATGTAAGCCTTCCTGGACCACGCAGAACATTGCTGAAGATGAAGTGGCAAAGGCGAAGGCAGTAATTGGCGATAAGCGAGTTATCTGCGGTCTTTCAGGAGGCGTTGATTCTGCAGTTGCTGCAGCAATCGTGCAGCGTGCAGTCGGCAAGCAACTCACATGTGTATTCGTAGACCACGGTCTACTTCGTAGCGGGGAATCAGAGCAAGTACAACGCGACTTTGTTGCATCCACTGGTGTCGAACTCGTTGTCGTTGATGCAGTTGATCAATTCCTCAACGCTTTGGCTGGAGTCACAGACCCTGAAGAGAAGCGCAAGATTATTGGTCGCGAATTTATTCGCTCCTTCGAAAAGGCAGCTCGCGATATTGCCGCTGGGGGAGACGTTGAATTCTTAGTACAGGGCACCTTGTATCCAGATGTTGTTGAATCAGGCGGTGGAACAGGAACTGCCAACATCAAGTCACACCACAACGTGGGTGGCTTGCCTGATGATCTGAAATTTAAATTAGTCGAACCGCTACGCACCCTCTTTAAGGATGAAGTTCGCCAGGTTGGAATTGAACTTGGGCTTCCAGAAGAAATCGTTTGGCGCCAACCATTTCCAGGCCCAGGCCTTGGAATTCGCATCATTGGTGAAGTAACAGCCGAGCGCCTCGATATCTTGCGCGAAGCAGATTTGATTGCACGTAATGAGCTCAAGGCTGCTGGCCTCGATCGCGATATCTGGCAATGCCCTGTTGTTTTGCTCGCCGATGTTCGAAGCGTTGGCGTGCAGGGCGATGGTCGTACCTACGGCCACCCAATTGTCTTGCGCCCCGTATCGAGTGAAGATGCGATGACTGCAGATTGGTCACGCGTTCCATACGAGGTACTTGAAAAGATTTCAACACGCATTACCAACGAGGTCCGCGAAGTCAATCGAGTGGTCCTTGACGTTACAAGTAAGCCACCTGGCACTATTGAGTGGGAATAGGAATATAGAAATGAAGAAAGTACTTTCGATCGCAGCAATTGTTACTCTTGCAACTTTGTCTCTGACTTCACCTGCACAATCTGCAGAGCGCCCTATCTCAGTTCCAGGTTGCGCAAAGAGCACCGCGAAGGGCCATGCACCTGCAAAGGTTAAGCAACCAACTATTGCTGCAAAGAGCCCCGCTAAGACTTTGACCTTAACAACTAATTGCGGACCAATCGTTATATCGCTCTTGGGTTCCAAGGCGCCAGTCACGGTGACATCAATTGCAACACTTGCCAATGCCGGTTACTACAACAAGTCACTCTGCCATCGCCTCACAACAGAAGGAATCTTTGTTCTGCAATGTGGCGACCCAACTGCAAGCGGAAGTGGCTCACCAACAGGATGGAAGGGTTATGTCGATGAGAACCTTCCAAAAGTCGGCGCTAAGAATTACCCAGCAGGCACAGTGGCAATGGCGAATTCAGGGCCTAAGACCAATGGTTCACAGTTCTTCTTGGTCTACCAAGACACTCAGCTCGGACCTGATTACACAATCTGGGGAAAGATCACCAAGGGTTTAGATCTCGTTCAGAAAATTGGCGCTGTGGGCGCTTATCAAATGAGTGGCGAGCAGGCGATGTATGCCCCAGATGGTTTCCCAATTCAAATGGTTGAGATTGTAAAAGCGTCAGCTAAATAGACTAGTTAAATAAACTATTTAAATTAATTAGTTTGTATTTACAATCTTAAAAGCTTCAGCAATACGACCTTCAGGTAGTTGTCCCACTCCTGCATTGCGCTGACCCCATTCGCGGAGCATCTCTTCGAGATTCTCCATATGGCCAGTCTGTGATGCATGCTCTTTAAGAGCAGCAATCTTGAAGTGGAAAGTATCGGTGATATCCACGAAGTGATCTGGATTGGCATGGCCTTGCATCCACACTTCTTTTACCTTCCATGGCTGAAGGTTTTCTTGTTCGAGCAAATCTGTAAAAGCAAAAGGATTTCGCGCATCAGGATAGACAGCCTGAATTGTTGCTTCGCCTGCAGCTAAATGATCTGGGTGGCTTGCACCAATTCGTTCCCAATTGCGCTCGGGTGATTGGCAGATGATGCGATCTGGTTGTACACGACGAATCTGCCTGACAATATCTTTACGAAGCGCGATAGTTGGCTCGAGATGTCCATCGACGTAATTCAGGAATGTGACATCGCTGATTCCGAGGGCTGCACATGCTGCACGTTGTTCACGTTGACGAACTGCCGGCATCTCTTCCTTTGTATATCCGGATTCTTCGCCGCCTTGGTCTCCATTGGTGCAGAGCACGTATGAGACCTGGATACCTTGCTGAACCCATTGGGCGATAGTTCCTGAAGCTCCGAAATCCGAATCATCGGGATGTGCATTCACAACTAAAACGCGCTTGATCTCTGAATCTGATATCGGCTCCATGACGTACAAGCCTAATAGACTCCCCGCCATGACCACGACCGACCCATTGCTCGACGGACTCAATCCGCAGCAACAGAAGGCGGTTTCTCATGCTGGTTCTCCTCTTCTCGTAGTTGCTGGCGCTGGTTCCGGCAAAACTCGAGTACTTACTCGTCGAATCGCCTACATCATGGCTCGACGCGAAGTCCGCCCCTACGAAATCTTGGCGATCACCTTCACCAATAAGGCTGCCGGCGAGATGAAAGAACGTGTCACTGAACTCGTTGGCCCAATCGCAAAATCAATGTGGGTCTCAACATTTCACTCATCATGCGTGCGCATGCTGCGCCAAGAAGTCGAACGCCTGGGTTACAGCAGCACATTTAGTATTTACGATTCAGCAGATTCACAGAAGCTCATTTCTCGCGTTATGGAGACCCTCAATATTGATCCAAAGCGTTACCCAGCTCGCCAATTCCAAAATTTGATTTCTAATGCAAAGAACGAACTACAGACTCCTTACGAATACTTAAGCCATGCCACCAATCAATTTGAAACCATTGTGGCCGACGTCTACACCATGTACGAGAAGCGCTTGCAGCAAGCAAATGCCATGGACTTCGATGATTTGATTATGAAGACAGTTCAGGTCTTACAGAAATTCCCTGAAGCAAAGGCACGCTTTCGTTCTCGATTCCGCCACATCTTGGTCGATGAATATCAGGACACCAACCATGCTCAATATCAATTAGTTAAAGAGCTCACCGGCGTTGAAGGCGATGGTTTCCCATTGGCCGAACTCTGCGTCGTAGGAGATGCCGATCAATCCATTTACGGTTTCCGCGGTGCCACTATTCGAAACATCTTGCAATTTGAAGTCGATTACCCCAACGCTGCAACGGTCTTGCTTGAGCAAAATTACCGCTCTACCCAGAATATCCTCAACGCAGCTAACGCCGTCATTACTAAGAATGAGTCACGTAAAGAGAAGAACCTCTGGTCAGATGCTGGCTCAGGTGCGCCACTTGTTGGATATGTTGCCGAATCTGAATACGACGAAGCTGAATTCATTAAATCTGAAATCCGATCGCTTCAAGATATGGGCCACTCCAATCCAGGCGATACAGCGGTCTTCTATCGCACCAACGCCCAATCTCGTATCTTCGAAGAAATCTTTATGCGCGCTGCCATTCCCTACAAAGTCGTTGGAGGCCTTCGATTCTACGAACGCAAAGAGGTAAAGGATTTACTTGCCTACCTTCGCGTGCTGGCAAACCCTGATGATGAAGTCTCTATTCGCCGCATCATTAACTTACCTAAGCGCGGTATCGGCGATCGTGCGCTAGAAGAAGTAGAAATCTTTGCCCAGGCCCAAGGTATCTCATTCTGGAACGCGCTCTTGCGCGTATCGGAGGCAACCTCGGTTCCAAATAAAGCTGCGCAATCCATCATGAAATTCACTTCCATATTGGTAGCACTTCAAACTCTTGTAGAAGCAAAGACCAAGCCATCTGTCATCATCGAAGCCGTTCTCGAGCAATCTGGTTTACTGACAGAGCTTGAAACCAGTAAAGATCCACAAGATGAAGTCCGCGTAGAAAACCTTAAGGAACTTGTCTCAGCGTCAATGGAATATGAAGAGCGCCCATTTGAAGAACTTGGTGAAGATGAAGTCATTTCGCTATCTGGCTTCCTTGAGAAAGTTTCATTAGTTGCCGATGCAGACGAGATCCCCGATGGTGAAGACCACGGGGGAGTCGTAACTCTGATGACCCTGCACACCGCAAAGGGACTCGAATTCCCAACAGTATTTCTTACCGGCATGGAAGACGGAATCTTTCCGCATGCACGAACCCTTGATGATCCAAAAGAGATTGAAGAAGAACGTCGCCTTGCCTATGTTGGTTTAACTCGCGCGGAAAAGCGTCTCTACATTTCGCGCGCTGAATATCGATTAACTTTCGGAACTCCGAAGTACAACCCAGGTTCTCGCTTCCTCGATGAAATCCCATCTGATCTCATCGAGTGGAAGAATGAAGGACGCAGCACTTTCACAACTTCATCTGCAGTTCGTAAATCTCGGCTTCCATCAGGGCCACCACCTCGCGCCACCGGCAAGAAATCAACAGCGATGGTTCTCGAGGTCGGACAGCGTGTGTCACATGACACATTCGGATTAGGAACCGTCGTAGCCCTTGGGGGCGAAGGTGATAAGTCCGAGGCCACCATAAACTTCGGCCAGTACGGCGATAAGCGCCTCTTGCTGCGCTATGCCCCTGTCACAGCTCTGTAAATAAACACTTAGGATTGGGCTCTATTCGCCCCCCTCTCTTAAGGAGCCTACGTGGATCTCTACGAATACCAAGCCCGCGATCTTTTTGAAAAGCACGCTGTTCCTGTTCTTCAGGGCGCGGTTGCAACTACTCCCGAGCAGGCACGTGATGCTGCTGCGAAGATGGGTAGCAAAGTTGTTGTTAAGGCGCAGGTAAAAGTTGGTGGCCGTGGAAAGGCAGGCGGAGTAAAGCTTGCAGTAGATCCTGCAGATACATTTGAAAAGGCAAGCGCAATTCTCGGAATGGATATCAAGGGCCACACAGTTCACAAAGTGATGATTGCTCAAGCAGCACCTATCGTCGATGAATATTACGTTTCAATTCTTCTCGATCGCTCAAACCGCACATTCCTTGTTATGGCATCTGTTGCCGGCGGAATGGATATCGAAGAAGTTGCACGCACAGCTCCAGAAAAACTTGCAAAGGTTCCAGTAAGTGCAGTTGATGGAATCTCACTTGATAAGGCGAAAGAGATTGTTGCTCAGGCTCAGTTCCCTGCAGATGTTGCAGATCAAGTTGCTGATGTATTGGTCAAGCTCTGGGAAACTTTCCAATCTGAAGATGCAACTCTCGTAGAAGTTAACCCACTTGTTAAGACCGAAGATGGTCGCGTCGTTGCACTCGATGGCAAGGTCACTCTCGATGAAAACGCTGATTTCCGTCAGCCAGATCATGAAGCCCTCGTCGATCATGACACTGCAAATGCTCTTGAAGCAGCTGCAAAGGAGAAGGGCCTTAACTACGTCAAGCTTGATAACGGTCAGGTCGGAATCATCGGAAACGGTGCAGGACTTGTGATGTCAACTCTCGATGTTGTTGCATACGCTGGAGAAAAGTTCGGCGGAATGCGTCCAGCTAACTTCCTCGATATCGGAGGCGGTGCATCGGCTCAGGTTATGGCAGATGGACTTTCAATTATTCTCGGCGATCCAGATGTAAAGAGCGTATTTGTTAACGTATTCGGTGGAATCACTGCATGCGACGCTGTTGCAAATGGAATCGTTCAAGCCCTCGAGCTACTTGGACCAAAGGCGACTAAGCCAATCGTGGTTCGTCTCGATGGAAACAATGTCCTTGAAGGACGCGCAATTCTTAACGCTGCAAACCACCCATTGGTTGAGCAAGCAGAAACTATGGATGGAGCAGCATCACGCGCTGCAGAATTGGCGGCAAAGTAATGTCTATCTTTATCAATGCATCGAGCAAGGTAATCGTTCAGGGAATGACTGGTTCTGAAGGAACTAAGCACACCCGTCGTATGTTGGCATCAGGTACCAAAGTTGTTGGTGGAGTGACACCAGGTAAAGGTGGCCAGAGCGTCGATATCGATGGCACAACACTTCCTGTCTTCAACACAGTTGCCGAAGCAATGGCTGCAACAGGAGCCAATGTTTCTGTCGTCTTCGTTCCACCTAAGTTTGCAAAGGCAGCGGTCATCGATGCAATCGATGCCAAGATGCCACTCGTTGTTGTCATCACCGAAGGAATTCCTGTACATGACTCTGCATTCTTCTATGCATATTCACTACAAAAGGGAACAACTCAGATAATCGGACCTAACTGCCCAGGACTTATTAGCCCTGAACAATCAAATGTTGGAATCATCCCGGCAGATATCACTAAGCGCGGACCAATCGGACTTGTTTCAAAGTCAGGAACTCTTACCTACCAAATGATGTACGAGCTCCGCGATATCGGATTCTCAACAGCAGTAGGTATCGGTGGAGACCCAGTTATCGGAACAACTCATATCGATTGCCTTCGCGCATTCCAGGATGATCCCGAGACAACTGCAATTGTCATGATCGGTGAAATCGGCGGAGATGCTGAAGAGCGCGCAGCTGCATTTATCTCTGAATATGTCACCAAACCAGTAGTTGGTTACGTTGCAGGATTTACCGCACCTGAAGGCAAGACGATGGGCCACGCTGGCGCAATCGTTTCTGGCTCTTCAGGAACAGCGCAGGCTAAGAAAGATGCGCTCGAAGCCGCCGGAGTAAAGGTCGGACAGACCCCAAGTGAAACTGCGCAGTTAATGCGCGACATCCTAGGTCGTTAATTCTCCAATGCAACGCGTCCTCTCGGTCTCGTTGTCTCATGTAATTCGTAGCGTCGCTTTTCTGCTGCTCCCATTTTCATTTATTGCACTGATTGCTTGGGCTACAGCTGGAAGTGCAAGTGGCAGCACAACTGATCCCATTCGTGGCGCAGTGTGGATTTGGCTTGGGGCGCACCACATTCCATTTCAGCTCTCACTTCCGCCAACAGGGTTAGCCGGTTATCTCACCTACTTACCCATCGGGGGAGTAGTTCTGCCATTTATTACAATTCGCTCAGCATTTAATCGCGCTGTTGATCGTCTTCAGGGCGACTTCCATGACATTAATGCAGTACGCGTCATTTTCTCTAGCTTCTACATGGCACTTGCTACTGCGTTAGCTTTCTTAAGTAAATCAACCGCAGTCACACCGCAGTGGTATTTAGCTCCTGTCATTACTTTTCTGATTGCGCTGATTGCGACTCTCACAGCTGGCTACCGCGTAAACCCATCAAGACCGTTGCGCATTGCAGCTCGCATCACCGCACTCATTCTTGGAACATCACTTATCGCGCTCTCTATTCTGATCTTTGCCAACTTCTCACTTGTGAAGAACATTTCAATCTCTCTCGAACCAGGAATATTTGGCGGAATTCTTCTTCTCTTCCTCAACATTCTCTACCTACCTAATGCAGCAGTTGCTCTCGCTGCCTATTTCTCTGGAACTGGTTTGGCAGTGGGTGCAGGAACAATCATTTCTCCGCTTTCTTATGACCTTGGCCAAATCCCAGCGCTGCCACTTCTCGGCGTACTACCTACACAGAAGCATCCATGGGCGTTGCTCGGAATTCTTCTCTTTATTGGACTTGGCGTATTGCTTGCACGTTGGTCTCTTGTTTACGGAATAACTGCTCTCATCCAAAGCTATGCATTTACAGTGGTTTGCTTGATTGGTCTTGGATATCTTGCCAGCGGCTCTCTCATTACAGTTGAGATGGGAGCCATGGGAGTCTCTATTTGGAAGTTTGCTCTCTCGGCTGCGCTCGAAATTGGGATTGGTGCTGCGGCAACAACTGTTGTCATGAATCGCAGTAATCGATGAAGCGCATTGTCATCCTGGCTTCAGGAAGTGGAACTTTGGCCCAAGCCATCTTCGATGCCCAACTAGATGCAGATATCGTCGCGGTAATTTCGGATCAGAAAGATGCTGCAGTACTAGATCGTGCATATAAGGCGCGTATCGAAACATTTACCATTCCAATGTTGCCTGATCGCGCTGAATGGGACCGTGAACTAGAAACTCTTATCGCTGCTCTCAAACCAGATCTCGTTGTAAGCGCAGGCTTTATGCGAATTCTCTCTGAGCGAATCACAAGTAAATTCAAAATCATCAATAGCCACCCCGCTCTTCTTCCTCTATTTCCAGGGGCACATGCAGTGCGCGATGCTTTAGCTGCAGGAGCAACTGAGACCGGTACAACCATCCACTGGGTCGATGCAGGCGTCGATACCGGGAAAGTCATCGCGCAAGAACGCGTAGAGATCTTGCCTGGAGATACCCAAGAGTCACTTCATGAACGCATTAAGATTGTCGAACGGGGTCTCATAGTTGCGACCATTGCAGAACTCTTACCAACCCTGGAGAAGATCAATGGCTAATCGCAAACCCATTCGACGTGCACTTGTAAGCGTCTACGATAAAGATCGCCTCCTCGAACTTGGACAGTGCCTTACTGATGCCGGTGTTGAAATCCTTTCAACTGGTTCAACTGCTAAGACCCTTCAAGATGCTGGCTTTGCTGTTACAGAAGTAAGTAGCTACACAGGTTTCCCAGAAATCATGGGCGGTCGGGTAAAGACTCTGCACCCAAAGATTCATTCAGGAATCTTGGCCGATCAGAACAACCCAGAACACCTGAAAGCAATTGCCGATCTCGATATCGCGCCTTTTGATCTTGTTGTTATCAACCTTTATCCCTTCTATAAAACCCTTATGTCTGGCGCTTCATTTGAAGAGTGCATCGAACAGATCGATATCGGTGGTCCTTCCATGCTTCGCGGTGCTGCAAAGAACCATGGCTCTGTTGCAGTTGTCTGCAATGAAGACCAATACGACCATGTCATCGCTTCCATCAAGGCTGGTGGATTCACCGATGAAGAACGAAAGCTTTTAGCTCTTGAAGTTTTTCGCACTACTGCTGAATACGACCTCACCATCGCAAGTTGGCTCGGTTCCACAGTCAGCGCGAAACTTGAAGATATGGATTGGCTCGGTCTCATCTGGAAACGCGAGAACTCATTGCGTTACGGCGAGAACCCACATCAGCAAGCGGCGATCTATCGCGGAGGACCAGCAGGAATCGTCAACGCTGTTCAGTCGCACGGTAAAGAGATGTCATTTAATAATTACACCGATGCCGATGCAGCATGGCGTACTGCACTTGATCACTCTGAACCATGCGTGGCCATCATTAAGCATGCCAACCCATGTGGAGTAGCAGTGGGATCAGATATTGCAGATGCCTATGCAAAGGCACATGCATGTGATCCTGTTTCAGCATTTGGTGGCGTTGTCGCAGCGAACCGTAAAGTCACAGTCGCTATGGCAGAACCGCTTTCTCAAGTATTTACTGAAGTAATCATTGCTCCAGAGTATGAACCAGCAGCTCTAGAAATTCTGATGAAGAAGCCATCAATTCGAATTCTCACATGCACGACAACTTCTATCTCACCGCTTGAACTTCGCCCCGTATCTGGCGGCGTCCTTGTGCAGCAGACAGATTTAATTAACGCTCAAGGCGATGATCCAAAGAATTGGAAGCAAGTCACTGGTGCGCCGGTATCAGCAGATGTTCTTAAGGATCTTGCATTTGCATGGCGTTCAGTGCGCGCAGTAAAGAGCAATGCAATTCTGCTTGCTAAAGATGGAGCTGCAGTTGGAATTGGAATGGGTCAGGTCAATCGTGTTGATTCAGCAAAGCTCGCAGTTGATCGCGCAGGCAATCGTGTTGCTGGAAGCGTTGCAGCATCTGATGCATTCTTCCCATTTGCCGATGGCCTTGAAATCCTTACCTCAGCGGGTGTCGCAGCGATTGTTCAGCCTGGTGGAAGCGTCCGAGATGAAGAAGTTATTGCCGCAGCCACCAAGGCAGGCGTAGCGATGTTCTTTACCGGCACTCGACATTTCTCCCACGCTTAAATCAACGAATAGGATTGCCACATGAGCGCACAGATACTTGATGGAAAGGCGCTAGCTGCCTCCATCAAAAAGGATCTCGCTGCTCGCACTGCAGCCCTTAAGGCAAAAGGAATCACTCCAGGCCTTGGCACCGTTCTCGTTGGCGATGATCCTGGTTCGCATTCCTACGTCGGCGGAAAGCATCGTGATTGCCAAGAAGTAGGAATCAATTCAATCCGCGTTGATCTTCCGGCAACAGCCACACAAGCCGATGTACTTGCAGCCATTAAAGATCTCAATGCTGCGAAAGAGTGCACCGGATACATTGTTCAACTGCCACTTCCAAAGGGCATTGATACGCAAGTAATTCTTGAAGCCATCGATCCTGATAAAGATGCAGATGGATTACACCCCATGAATCTGGGTCGCCTCGTCGCTGGGTATGAAGCACCGCTTCCTTGCACTCCTCGTGGAATCGTCGAACTCATTACCCATTACAAGATTCCTTTGGCCGGAGCAGAAGTAGTTGTTATTGGTCGTGGCCTCACTGTCGGTCGTCCGCTCGGTTTGTTGTTGACTCGCAAACAAGAAAATGCAACAGTGACACTTACTCATACAGGTACAAAAGATTTAATTGCTCACACAAAGTGCGCAGATATTGTCGTTGCTGCAATCGGTCAGGCGCATTTCCTTAAGGCAGAGATGATCAAGCCAGGCGCTGCAGTTCTCGACGTTGGAATTTCACGCACTGATGCCGGACTCCTTGGTGATGTCGATCCTGGTGTAATGAACGTTGCATCTTTCGTTGCACCAATGCCAGGCGGTGTTGGTCCAATGACTCGAGCAATGCTCTTGATGAATGTGGTTGATGCATGCGAGAGATAACAACGCTTCAGCTTCGCGCCGCGTACATTGCTATTTCACTCGGCGTTATTCTCGGTATTGCAGGATTTGTCCGCACGGGCGCCCTTCTCATCTCAGCGGGCACCGGCGTGATTTCGCTTTCGCAGTGGAATAAGCGCAGAATTGAGCGCTACCTCCCGCTCGCAATCGCGATCGTGCTCTTTGGTCTGGCTATCGCCCTTCCGAAGGGGTTGTAGAGTTCTCTCGACGTCAAGATAATTTTTAGAATAATTCGGAACTGGAATAAAGGACACTCTCATGGCAAAGAAAGTCACCGTTGTAGGTGCAGGTTTCTATGGTTCAACAACAGCTCTTCGCTTAGCTGAATACAACATCTTCGATGAAGTTGTGCTCACAGATATTCTCGAAGGAAAGCCTGAAGGACTTGCTCTCGATATGAATCAATCTCGTTCTATCGAAGGTTTCGAAACAAAGATCACTGGTGCAACAACAACTCCTGAAGGTGCTGGCTACGAAAAGACAGCTAACTCTGATGTCGTTGTTATTACTGCAGGTCTTCCACGTAAGCCTGGCATGAGCCGCATGGATTTGATTGGCGTTAACGCTGGCATCGTCCGTGGTGTTGCTGAAAATATTGCAAAGCACTCACCAAACGCGGTCATCATCGTGGTTTCAAACCCACTCGATGAGATGACAGCCCTTGCGCAGATTGCAACTAACTTTCCAAAGAACCGCGTAATGGGTCAGGCTGGAATGCTTGATACAGCTCGCTTCACCAACTTTGTAGCTGAAAAGCTTGGCGTTGAAGTTGCATCAGTAAAGACTCTTACCCTTGGTTCACACGGTGACACCATGGTCCCAGTTCCAAGTCGTTGCACAGTTGGCGGAGTTCCACTTTCAGATAAGTTGTCACAGGCAGAAATCGACGAACTCGTAGACCGCACACGTAATGGTGGAGCAGAAGTTGTTGCGCTCCTTAAGACAGGCTCTGCTTACTACGCACCATCTGCAGCAGCAGCTCGCATGGCTAAGGCAGTTATCGAAGATTCAGGCGATGTCATGCCAGTGTGTGCATGGGTTGACGGCGAATACGGAATCTCAGGCGTTTATCTCGGCGTTGAAGCTGAAATCGGCAAGACCGGTATTCGCAAGGTTGTCGAAAGCAAGCTCACTGATTCAGAAGTTGCTTCACTCAAAGAAGCTGCCGAAGCAGTCCGCGCTAAGCAAGCAGATGTACAGACTCTTTAATTAATCACAACAAAAACCGGAGAAGATAATGGCAAAGATCAAAGTAGAAGGAACAGTTGTAGAGCTCGACGGCGATGAAATGACCCGCATCATGTGGCAATTCATCAAGGATAAGTTGATCCTGCCTTACCTCGACGTCAATCTTGAGTACTACGACCTCGGTATGGAACACCGCGATGCAACTGATGATCAGGTCACCATCGACTCAGCTAAGGCAATCCAGAAGCATGGCGTCGGTATCAAGTGCGCAACGATTACTCCTGACGAAGCTCGCGTTGAAGAGTTCGGCCTTAAGAAGATGTGGAAGTCTCCTAACGGAACAATCCGCAACATCCTCGGCGGCGTAATTTTCCGCGAACCAATCATCATCAGCAATGTTCCGCGCTTGGTCCCACACTGGACACAACCAATCGTTATCGGTCGTCACGCATTCGGTGACCAGTACCGCGCAACAGATTTCAAGGTTCCGGGTCCAGGAAAGCTCACACTTTCATATGTTCCTGAAGACGGTTCAGCGCCACAGGAATTTGAAGTTTACGACTTTAAATCTTCAGGTGTAGCGATGGCGATGTACAACGTCGATGATTCAATCCGCGACTTCGCTCGTGCTTCGTTGAACTACGGACTTCTTCGCAAGTTCCCTGTCTACCTTTCAACTAAGAACACAATCCTTAAGGCATACGACGGTCGCTTTAAGGATATCTTTGAAGAGATTTACCAAGCTGAATTCAAGACTCAATTTGAAGCAGCAGGAATCTGGTACGAGCACCGCCTCATCGATGACATGGTCGCTATGTCACTTCGCATGGAAGGTGGCTACGTCTGGGCATGTAAGAACTACGACGGAGATGTTCAGTCAGATACCGTCGCACAGGGTTACGGCTCACTTGGTTTGATGACATCTGTCTTGATGACACCAGATGGAAAGGTCTGCGAATCAGAGGCTGCTCACGGAACAGTGACACGTCACTACCGTGATCACCAGGCTGGCAAAGAAACATCTACCAACCCAATCGCATCAATCTTCGCTTGGACACAGGGCCTAGCTCACCGTGCAAAGCTTGATAACAATGGTGAGCTTGCTAAGTTCACAAAGACTCTTGAGCAGGTATGTATTCAGACAGTTGAAGAAGGAAAGATGACTAAGGATCTTGCGCTCCTTATCGCTCCTGATGCGCCGTACCAAACAACGCAGCAGTTCTTGGCTTCAATCGATGAAAACCTCAAGAAGGCAATGGCTTAAATACAGCTATGGACCAGAACGCTGGCGCGATTGCGCTCGTTGGTTCTGGTGAATATTCAGTACAGATGCAGGAGCTAGAAACCGAGCTCCTGCATCGTGCTATTTCTAGAGGTAAACGAAATACCTTTGTTCAGATTCCAACAGCCTCCTCACATGAAGGTGAAGGCAGCCGTGAAAAATGGAAGCGTCTAGGTCAAGAGCAATCAGATCGCATCGGTAGTGAATGTATTTATTTACCCATCCACGAACGCGAAGATGCTTTCAACCCGGACTTTGTTGATGCGATTAAAGATGCGGGTCTGATCTATTTCTCTGGGGGAGACCCACATCGCGTCGCTCAAATCTTCAATGGCTCTCCGCTCTGGAATAAAATAGTTACTGAGTGGAAGACGGGAACTTCATTAGCCGGATGCTCAGCAGGGGCTATGGCATTTGGTGGCACCATCATGGGAATTCGAAAGTCTCATCACTCCGAAGGTCTAGGTCTACTTACCGGCATTGAAGTCATTCCCCATTACGACAAGATGCTGGGTTGGCTACCAGACCGCGTTGCATCGTTTATTGCTAACACTTTTTCCGATGCAACTCTGTTGGGAATAGATGAAAATACCGCTCTTGTTCATACAGATGCTTGGAGAAAGTTCGGACGCGGTAATGTGCATATCCTTCGCGGCACTTTAGATATCGCGCAATAAAAAACCCCGCCGAATAATCGGCGGGGTTTTTCTAGTTAAGTTCTTAGTTAATACGAGCACCTGTTGTTGCATCGAAGAGGTGTACTGCACCTGCAACGTTAGCAACAGTGATTGTCTCGCCTGGCTTTGGTGGATTCTTTGGATCCCAGCGAACAATTACTTGTGCGCCTTCATCGACTGAGTTAGCAAACTTCACGTTTGAATCCGCTGGCTTTCCGTATACGAATGCATCAGAACCAAGTTCTTCAACAACTTCTACGAGTACGTGGAAACCAGTTGAAGCAGCGACCCAACCTTCTGGACGGATACCAACTGTTACAGATGAGCCAGCTGATGCTGGAACATCGATGTTGAGATCTCCAAGCTGAGCCTTTCCGCCTGAAACAGGAGCGGTAAGGAGGTTCATTGCAGGAGATCCGATAAAGCCTGCGACGAATGCATTTGCTGGCTTATCGTAAAGATTACGAGGTGTATCAACTTGCTGTAGCAAGCCATCCTTAAGAACTGCAACGCGGTCACCCATGGTCATAGCTTCAACTTGGTCGTGTGTTACGTAGACAGTTGTAATTCCGAGGCGACGCTGCAACGCAGCAATCTGTGTACGAGTTGCAACGCGCAACTTCGCATCAAGGTTTGAAAGTGGTTCGTCCATCAAGAACACCTGTGGTTCGCGAACAATCGCACGACCCATTGCAACGCGCTGACGCTGACCACCGGAAAGAGCCTTTGGCTTGCGCTCTAGGTATGGCTCGAGGTCAAGCAACTTTGCTGCTTCGCGGACACGCTTTTCGCGCTCTGCTTTATCAACGCCTGCGATCTTAAGAGCGAAGCCCATGTTCTCTGCAACAGTCATGTGTGGGTAAAGCGCATATGACTGGAAGACCATCGCGATGTCGCGATCTTTTGGTGCAACGTTTGTGACGTCACGATCTCCGATAAGAACTCGACCACCGTCGATCTCTTCAAGGCCTGCCAACATACGAAGTGATGTTGACTTACCGCAACCTGATGGTCCAACAAGAACAAGGAACTCGCCATCTGCGACGGTGAGGTTGAGCTTGTCTACTGCAGGAGCTGTTGTGCCTGGGTAGATGCGTGATGCATTTTCGAATACAACTGATGCCATTTTTTACATTTCCTTATCCGGGCAGGTACGTGCCCGACGGTCCGAGGATGAAGGTGCTGGCCGGTTGGCCAGCGTGGGAAAGGTTATGGCACGAGGGAGCGTTTAGGAAGGGCAGTCGCTAGACTTCTCACATCATGGAAAGCCACCCCGCGGGATCAATCCTTCCCTCCATTGGACTTGTCCTTGGGCTCATCCTTCTCGGAGCCCTCTTCGTTGCTGCTGAAATCGCACTAATCTCTCTGCGCGAAAGCCAGATCAAACAATTAGCGACCCGTGGCAAGCGAGGCGCCAAGGTCGCTCACGTTGCTAGCAATCCCAACAGACTGTTAGCCGCGCTACAGGTCGGCGTTACCGTCACAGGTTTTCTATCAGCTGCCCTCGGTGCTGAAAAGTTAGGTGTATATGTCATTCCTTGGCTTGAAGATTTAGGAATCTCTACACGGACTGCAAACACCACATCCCTTATTGGCGTCACTCTCATCATTGCTTACTTCTCATTGGTCTTCGGCGAGCTAGTACCAAAGCGCCTTGCGCTATTTCGCACTGAACAGATTGCGCTCGCATCTGCAGGATTTATCGATCTCGTGGCACATCTCTTCCGCCCCATCATCTGGATCCTCTCGCATTCCACAAATATCGTCGTACGCCTCTTTGGTATTGATCCTAAAGAACAGCGAAGCCAGATCTCTGAAGAAGAACTTCTGGACTTGGTTGCAGGACATGCGGCACTGACTGATGAAGAGCGCGACATTGTTGAAGAAGTCTTCAATGCATCAGAGCGACAAGTTCATGAAGTCATGGTGCCGCGCACCGAAGTAGATTTCATGGACGCCTCCCTTACCGTGGGCAAAGCGATTGCGCTCGCAATCGAAAAGGCGCACTCACGTTATCCCGTTGTACGCGGCTCATCAGATGAAGTTATTGGATTTATCCATGTTCGTGACTTACTTGATACTTCACTTGCAAATTCAAATGCAAAGATTCAAGAGCTCTCACGTAACATCATGTATCTACCCGGCACAAAGGGAATTCTGCCTGCTCTCACCGAGATGAGAAGCCAGCGCCAGCATCTTGCAATCGTTCTCGATGAGTACGGTGGCACCGATGGCATTGTCACCCTTGAAGATCTCGTTGAAACTCTGATTGGCGACATCCGTGATGAATATGACGGTGATGAGACTGAAGTTTCTCTCGAATCCCGCACGGGTGATTTTGAGGTTGATGGACTGATCTCACTCGAGGATTTACTGGAAGAAACAGGCATCGAATTACCGGATGGCCCATACGAGACCGCAAGTGGTTTCGTTATGCATTATCTGGGTCGCATCCCTGTTGTCAGCGACATTGTTGGGGTTAACGGCGTCCGAATCACAGTGCTCTCTATGGAAGGTAAGCGCGCTGGACGATTATTGATCTCGCGCAACTACTAGAGCGTGCGAGAATTACAACCATGAAGCGCGTTCTCTCTGGCATTCAGCCAACTAGTGACTCTTTCCACCTGGGCAATTATCTGGGCGCGGTAAAGCAGTGGGTTGAGCTCCAAGAAGGCCATGATGCTTTTTACTGCATCGTTGATCTCCACGCGTTAACAGTCGAAACCGATCCAGCACTTTTACGTAAGCGGACACTTGCATCTGCAGCGCAGCTTTTGGCCCTCGGCATTTCTCCAGAGAAATCAACTCTCTTTGTTCAGTCACAAGTTCCACAGCACAACCAATTGGGTTGGATTATGGAATGCATGACTGGTTTCGGTGAAGCAAGCCGCATGACGCAATTCAAGGATAAATCTTCCAAGGCTGGCGCAGATTCTGCTCGCGTAGGACTCTTTACATATCCAATGTTGCAAGCTGCAGATATCTTGCTCTACCAAGCGCATTACGTGCCTGTCGGTGAAGATCAGCGTCAGCACATCGAACTCACTCGCGATCTAGCCGGGCGTTTTAACTCACGTTACGGAATTACCTTCCAACTTCCTGAGGCATACATCCTTAAGACTGCGGCGAAGATCAACGATATTCAAGAGCCAACCGCGAAGATGAGTAAATCATCGGGTGCAGTCGCTGGCGTGATTGAAATTATGGATACCCCAGAGGCAAACCTTAAGAAGATTAAGAGTGCAATGACTGACGCAGGTCGCGAAGTTAAATATGACGTCGCTGAAAAGCCTGGCATCAGCAACCTTCTCACTATTCACTCAGCGCTTTCAGGCAAAAGCATCGCAGATCTTGAAAACGAGTTTGAAGGTAAGGGCTATGGAGACTTCAAATCAGCAGTCGCTGAAGTAGTTGTCGAATACCTTCGCCCAATTCGAGCAAAGGCCGTCGAACTTCTTGAAGATGAAAAGCACCTTCTCGATATTTTGCATCAAGGCTCTGAAAAAGCACGTTCTGTCGCTCAGCAGACAATCGATAACACTTACAAGAATCTGGGTGTGGTCCTCTAATGAAGATTCGCGCCGCCTTCGTTGCACTTTTACTTGGCGCGTCATTGCTTTCTGCGCCAGCACAGGCGGCAACCACTCTCAGCGTTGGCGTTGCCTACGATATTGGTGGACGTGGCGATAGGTCCTTTAATGACGCAGCAGCCGCAGGATTAGAAAAGGCTCAGCGACAATTTGATTTTAAGCTTGATGCAGTTGTGACTGATGGCAGTAGCGCAGATCGCGAAAAGCGCATCCGCTCGCTGATCTCTAAGAATTGCAACCCAATCATCGTCATTGGAAACGGCTACGCGCCGACGCTTCAAGCTCTTGCTGTCGAGTTCCCCAATACTCAATTTGCCATCATCAACGATGCCAGCGTGGCAGCGCTTAATGTGACTTCAGTTGTCTTCGCCAATGTACAAGGCGCTTACCTTGCAGGTTATAGCGCAGCTCTGATTTCCAAGACAGGCAAAGTTGCGATGATTGCCAATCCAAACCAAGCAGACCTATTTAAAGATGGATTCTCTGCAGGAGTTTTTGCTTCTAAGAAAAAAGTAGTACCAATAGTCAAATATGTTTCAGGTTCATACTCGGTCGCAACAACTCAAGTTCTTGATGCAGGAGCAGACGTCATTTTCGCCACGACTCTTGGATCAGATGCTGAAATTTTTAAATCATTAGTTGCTCGAAACGCAAAGAAGAAGGGTTCAGTTCTCGGACTCATCAATATCGAGCCTGATCAATACATCACCGTTACAAATTCTACGAAGAGATTCCTTATCGCATCCGTTGTAAAGCGCGTGGATAAAGCAATCTACGATGTCATTGCACTCTCTGTTGCTAAGAAGCAGCACTTAGATATTCTCGATGCAGATGCGGGCATTTACGGCCGTAGCTATGGCATCACTGGCGGCGGAATTGAATTCACAGTCCGTTCTAAAGAATTGGCCAATGTGAGCGATTTGATTAATGTGGCAGCGGCCACTGCGGAGAAGATTCCCGCTTAGAAGGTAAAGTTCTAGTTGAGAGTTTTCACAACTGTTACAAGCCACACCGCGTTTTAGAGCTTCGCATTTTGTCGAATCTGAGCGCAGAAGACTAGGCTCACGCACACAGAACAACCAATATTCCTTGGAGGAAAACCTTGAAGAAGACAATTAAGTTTGTAGCAGTTTTCGCTGCTGCGGCACTTGCTTTCGGTGCAGCACCAGCAGCAACAGCAGCTAACGCAACTAAGGCATGTCTTGCACTCGATACAGGCGGCGTTGACGATAAGTCATTTAACGCATCTGCTTGGGCAGGCGCACAGGCTGCAGCGAAGGCAGATAAGAACGTAACAGTTAAGTATCTCTCAGCAACAACTGATGCAGATTACGCACCAAACATTAAGAAGCTTGTAGACGAGAAGTGCAACATCATCATTGGCGTTGGCTTCCTTATCAACAGTGCAATCGTTGCGGGCGCTAAGGCAAACCCAACTGTTAACTTCGCAATTGTTGATCAGGATGGCGAAGACCACGGTGCAGACGGTTCTGTCTACCCAGGAACAAAGTTTGCAAACCTTAAGCCAATCCAGTTCTCAACAAATGAATCAGCTTTCCAAGCTGGTTACCTTGCAGCTGGAGTTTCAAAGACCAGCAAGGTTGCAACATACGGCGGACTTAACATTCCACCAGTCACAATCTTCATGGATGGCTTTGCTAAGGGTGTAGCTCACTACAACAAGGTCAAGGGCAAGTCAGTAACAGTTCTTGGTTGGGATACAGCTAAGAAGGACGGAACATTCGTCGGTGGCTTCTCAGATTCAGCTAAGGCACTTCAGATCTCTAAGAACTTCGAGCAGCAGGGTGCAGATGTCATCTTCCCAGTTGCTGGTGGACTTGGTGGAGCAACTGCAGGTAACTCACTTACTTCAAAGAAGTCAGTTGTTATCTGGGTTGATACAGATGGTTTCGTAGCAGCTCCTCAGTACAAGAAGGTTCTTCTTACATCTGTAGTTAAGGGTGTCGGAACTTCTGTACAGGCTGTAATCAAGGACCAGGCTGCTGGAAAGTTCTCAGCAACTGGCTACAACGGTAACCTCAAGAATGCAGGAACATTCCTTGCTCCTTACCATGACTTGATCCGTATGGTTCCAACAAAGCTTCGTACTGAAGTTACAAAGCTTGGTAACGATATTCGTAGCGGAAAGGTTTCAGCTAAGTAATTAGCTAAAACTAGTTTTACAAAGATGGGCTAGCGCTTCGGTGCTAGCCCATCTTTCTTTTCTTTTAACTTTCTAAAGTGCAATAAAACTAGTAGATTTACACACATGTCACTGGAATTGCGCGGAATAACAAAGCGCTTTGGTGCCCTCGTTGCAAATGAAGCCATCGACCTCGCTGTTGCTGATGGCGAGATCCATGCAATTCTCGGCGAGAACGGCGCCGGAAAATCTACGTTGATGAATATCGTCTATGGTCTCCTGTCACCTGATGAAGGCACTATCAGCGTCGATGGAAAAATCGTGGATATTCAATCTCCGCTCGATGCTCTAGCTGCAGGTATTGGAATGGTTCATCAGCACTTCATGCTGATTCCAGTATTTACCGTTGCAGAAAATATTGTGTTGGGCCATGAGAAGACAAAGGGTCCTGGGCTTCTTGATCTTGAGACTGCTCGTGAAGAGATTCTTCGTGTATCTGCAGAATTTAACTTTGATATTGATCCTGATGCACTTGTCGAAGACCTGCCGGTCGGACTTCAACAGCGCGTAGAAATCATTCGCGCGCTGATTTACGACGCGAAGGTTCTAATCCTTGATGAACCAACAGCAGTGCTTACACCTCAAGAGACTGATGAACTTCTGCGAAATATGAAGAAGTTAAAGGATCGCGGAACTTCGATTGTCTTTATCACCCATAAATTGCGTGAAGTAAAAGAAGCTGCCGACAAAATTACGATTATTCGTCGCGGTAAGGTTGTGGGAACTGCCTCTCCTTCTGCTTCGCAGGAAGAGCTTGCTTCTCTCATGGTGGGCCGCCCAGTCTCACTCGATGTCGACAAGAAAGCGCCCGAACTCGGCAAGGTGATGCTCGATGTGAAGAATTTGAGCATCTCTGATCACACTGGTCGCACTCTGGTTCGCAACGTTTCATTCCAACTACATGCCGGAGAGGTCCTTGCCGTCGCGGGAGTTCAGGGCAATGGTCAATCAGAGCTCGCTGAATCAATCGTAGGTCTGCAAGAACATGTCACCGGCTCAATTTCACTCGATGGAGTAGAAATCACTAAGGCGTCAGTGCGCGAATCTCTTCACTCTGGAATCGCCTTTGTGCCTGAATCTCGCGAAGAAGATGGGCTGATTGCCTCATTTAGTATTGAAGAGAATTTAATTCTCGATCTCCACGATCTTCCACCTTTTGCGCGCGGACCTGTTATTTCGAAGAGCGTGGTTGCTCAAGAAGCTGAAAAGCGTGTTGCCGAGTTTGATATCCGCGCTCAATCTGCAAAAGATCCTGCATCATCTCTTTCTGGTGGAAATAAGCAGAAGGTAGTACTTGCTCGCGAGCTATCTCGCCCCGTCAAACTTGTCGTTGCTTCGCAACCTACTCGCGGCCTCGATGTAGGTTCCATTGAGTTTGTACATGAGCGCATCATCGCTGAACGCGATTCTGGTCGCGCAGTACTTCTTTTCAGTACCGAACTCGATGAAGTCTCGGCGCTGGCTGATCGAATTGCTGTGATGTATCGCGGTGAATTTATCGCCATTGTTCCGGCCACTACTTCACGTGAGGATCTAGGTCTATTGATGGCAGGTGTAAAACCATGAATCTAAAGAAGTTAATTCTTCCTGCACTCTCATTTGCCATGGCGCTTTTTGTCAGCGGCTTGTTGGTCGCATTCTCAGATTCCAATGTCCTAGCCCTTAAGAGTCAACCACTCGAGATGATTTCAAAGGCATTTGCAACAGCTGGCGCTGCATATTGGGCGCTCTTTCGCGGTTCAATCTTTGATCCACAACTTGCGCAAGATAGTTTCATTCATGGTTTCTACCCATTCTCTGAAACGCTTGTAGCCGCTTCTCCTCTTATTCTTACTGGACTCTCTGTAGCTCTGGCATTTCGTGCAGGACTATTTAATATCGGTGCGCAAGGTCAATTTATAGCCGGCGCAATCGGTGCGAGTTGGGTTGGTTTCACATTCGATCTTCCAGTTGGAATTCACGTAGTTGCAGCAATCGTTGCAGCGATGCTCTTCTCTGGTCTCTATGGCGGCTTTGTGGGGCTCCTTAAAGCACGCACGGGGGCACATGAAGTAATCGTCACAATCATGCTCAACTACGTCGCAGGTTATTTCTTGCTCTGGTTGCTCAGTACCACTGCTTTCTTACGTCCTGGCCGTCAAGATCCACTTGCCCCTGAAGTAGGCCCCAATGCACGTTTGCCACTTCTCTTTGGTTCAGATCTACGTGCAAACTTTGGATTTATCGTTGCACTTATTGCAGCAGCCGCTATCTGGTGGCTTCTCAATCGAAGCACTTGGGGCTTCCGATTCCGAGCAGTGGGCGCAAATGCTGCGGCTTCACGCACTGCAGGAATTTCAGTTGCTCGCGTAACAACATCTGTCATGTTTATTGCGGGTGCACTTGCTGGACTCGGCGGCGCGGTTCAAATTCTTGGTTCAGAACCTGCGATGACTGCCGGCGTTGGTGGAAGCTTTGGATTCGATGCAATCACCGTTGCTCTCCTTGGTCGCGCAACTCCAATTGGTACAGTCTTTGCTGCATTGCTCTTTGGAGCACTCCGCGCTGGTGGCCTCACCATGCAAGCAAGTACTGAAACCCCGCTTGATCTCGTTCTTGTGATTCAAGCTCTCGTAGTTCTCTTTATTGCAGCTCCAGCTCTCATTAAATCTCTCTTCCGATTGAAGAACGTTGACGCTGGCGAAACGGTCGCTTCGAAGGGATGGAACGGCTAATGAGCACTACAGAAGTACGAGCTCTCTCTGCTCCAGAACGCCGCCGCAAGCGCGGAATTATCACCATGGGTTCACTCGGAGCCTTTGCGCTGATTCTCTTCGGCCTTCTTCCTAAGACCAGCGCTCCAGTGACATTTAACTTTGTCTTAGGCAACGAGTGGGTACTTACACGCGAACGCATCGTCGATTCAAAGTCGGGAGCTCTTGTATTTGCAGTAATTGCACTCCTTGCAGTGCTTCTCTCCGTTCTTCAATTTAGAGCGCGTAAGACCATTCGTTTTGCGAGCGGTCTCTTCGGTGCATCTTTCCTCATGTCATTCCTCTGCTGGGCAGCGGCCGGCAAATTCATCCCATTTACCGGTCTTCTTCAAGGCGCACTCTTCCTTTCCGTGCCTCTCATCTTTGGTGCGATGGCCGGCGTCCTCTCCGAACGTTCGGGCGTTATCAATATTGCAATTGAAGGCCAGCTCCTTGCAGGTGCCTTCATGTCAGGCGTTATCGCATCACTGACTCAGAACAAGATTGCAGGATTATTGGTTGCACCATTTGCAGGGGCGGCAATTGCTTGGCTTCTGGCGGTCTTTGCTATCAAGTATGGAATCGATCAAGTTGTTCTTGGTTTCGTACTCAATGTTCTTGTTATTGGCCTGACTGGCTTCCTTTATAAGAAGCTTCTGATTCCATATCAATCAACATGGAACTCTGGTGGAACCTTTGCACCAATTGAGATTCCAATTCTCGCCAAGATTCCGGTCATAGGACCAATCTTCTTTAGCCAGAACATCATTGTTTATTTGATGTATGCAGCTGTCATTCTTATCCATGTCGCACTCTTCAAATCTAAGTGGGGTCTACGTACTCGCGCTGTGGGCGAACATCCAACTGCAGCTGAATCTGTCGGTATCGATGTCAACAAGATTCGTTTCCGCAACGTTCTTATCGCAGGTGCCGTAGCTGGACTTGGTGGTGCATTCTTCACATTGGGCGCAGTTGGATCATTTAGCAAGGAGATGACTGCTGGCAAGGGCTTCATCGCACTCGCTGCTCTTATCTTCGGTCGCTGGAGCCCACTAGGCGCAGTTGCTGCCGCTCTCATCTTTGGTTTTGCAGATAACTTGCAGGGACTTCTGACTATTACTGGAACTCCTATTCCATCAGAATTTATGTTGATGGCTCCATACATTGCAACCATCATCGCTGTATCGGGCTTTGTCGGCAAAGTTCGAGCGCCCGCAGCCGATGGCATCGCCTATAAACGCGGAGGTGGTTCGCACTAATGGATATCAACTGGGATTTACTGCGAAGTGAAGCACTTGGTGCAATGAAGAAGGCTTATGCGCCATATTCAAAATTTCCTGTCGGTGTTGCAGCGCTGGTAGATGATGGTCGCATCATCACAGGATGCAATGTTGAAAACGCTAGTTACGGACTTACGCTCTGCGCCGAATGCGGTTTAGTTTCCAATCTCATCGCTACAGGCGGCGGACGTTTAATTGCCTTTGCTTGCGTAGATATTGCTGGAAATCCCTTGATGCCATGTGGACGCTGTCGTCAGCTCTTACAAGAGCACGGTGGATCAAAGCTTCAGATGGATACCAATGAAGGGATTAAAACCCTTGGCGACCTTCTTCCATGGGCATTTGGCCCTGAAGAGATGAACGAACGCCTTTCATGATTGAACCATTTGCAGCTGTAGAAATCATTGCAGCCAAGCGCGATCGCAATGAGTTAACAGATCCGCAAATTGATTGGATTATCGACGCCTACACCCGTGGCGTCGTTGCTGACGAACAGATGTCAGCACTTCTTATGGCAATTCTTCTCAATGGAATGAATTCACGAGAAATTTCTCGCTGGACCAATGCCATGATCAATAGCGGCGAACGCATGGATTGGTCGAAGCTCGATCGCAAAACTGCAGATAAGCATTCAACAGGCGGTGTCGGCGACAAGATCACTCTTCCACTTTCTCCACTTGTTGCAGCGTGCGGGGGAGCTGTTCCTCAACTTTCAGGTCGCGGGCTTGGACATACCGGTGGAACTCTCGACAAACTTGAATCCATTCCAGGTTGGCGGGCATCACTAACCAACGATGAGATGCTCAAAGTCTTGCAAGATACAGGTGCGGTTATTTGTGCAGCGGGCGCAGGGCTTGCACCGGCTGATAAGAAGCTCTACGCACTACGCGATGTCACAGCAACCGTTGAAGCGATTCCACTTATTGCATCATCGATTATGAGTAAGAAGATTGCCGAAGGAACATCTGCACTCGTTCTCGACGTAAAGACAGGTTCTGGGGCCTTTATGTCTGATCCTGCAAAGGCATCAGAACTCGCTCGCACTATGGTGCAACTGGGCAAAGATGCAGGTGTAAAGACTCGCGCTCTGGTAACTGCAATGGATGTTCCACTGGGGCTCACTGCAGGCAATGCACTCGAAGTTCGTGAATCTGTTGAAGTCCTTGCTGGCGGCGGTCCATCTGATGTTGTTGAGTTAACGATTCTTCTTGCCCGCGAGATGATTGATGCAGCTGGCATTGTCGGTAAAGATCCAGCCGATGCGCTCAAAGATGGCAGCGCAATGGACCATTGGCGCCGGATGATTAGCGCTCAAGGTGGAGATCCAGATGCCGCACTTCCTGTAGCTCGTGAACTACATGTTGTGAAGGCAGCCAATAGCGGAATCATTACAACAATGGATGCGATGAAGGTGGGCGTCAGCGCATGGCGATTGGGTGCAGGTCGCTCAAAGCAAGGTGAAAAAGTTCAAGCAGGTGCCGGAATCGAACTCCACGCAAAACCTGGCGATTACATCACGGCAGGCTCACCATTGATGACCTTGCATACAGATGAAGCTCCACGATTTGAACGCGCCCTACAAATTCTTGAAGGCGCTGTCACAATAGTTGAAGGTGGAACGGTCAATCGTCTACCTCTAGTGTTAGAAAGAATTGAAGGATGAGCGACCTAACTAAGAAGCCAACAGCCGATCAAGTAAAGCGACTTCCTAAAGCGCTTTTGCATGATCATCTTGACGGAGGACTTCGCCCGCAAACAATTATTGATATCGCTAGAGAGATTGGCCACGAACTTCCAACATACGATGCTGTAGAACTCGCCGAATGGTTCCGCAGCTCATGTGATTCAGGATCACTCGTTCTTTATCTTGAAACCTTCGCGCACACAGTTGCCGTCATGCAACGTAAAGAAGATGTCGTACGCGTTGCACGTGAATGCGCCGTAGACCTTGCTCGCGATGGCGTGGTCTATGCCGAGGTACGTATGGCACCAGAACTCATCACAGAAAAAGGAATGTCACTTTCTCAGGCAATCGAGGCAATTCTTGAAGGATTCCTCGCGGGTGAAGCTGAAGCTAAGGCAGAAGGCAACACAATTCGCGTGATGTCACTACTGTGCGGAATGCGCCAGAACAATCTTTCACAAGAGGTTGCAGAACTTGCTGTGAAGTATCGTGATCAAGGAGTCGTTGGCTTTGATATCGCAGGCCCTGAAGATGGTTTCCCGCCTAGCGATCAGCTCGATACCTTCGAATACTTGCGCCGCGAAAATGCACATTTCACAATCCATGCTGGTGAGGCCTATGGCCTGCCATCAATCTGGGAAGCAATTCAACTCTGCGGAGCAGAACGTCTAGGCCATGGTGTGCGCATCACTGACGATATCGATTTCAATCACACTCCACCGCGTTTGGGACGTCTTGCTTCATACGTCCGCGATCGTCGTGTACCGCTTGAGATGTGCCCTTCATCAAATATTCAGACTGGTGTGGCGGACTCATTCGCGCACCACCCGCTTGCCCGCCTTGCCAAGCTTAGATTCCGCGTCACCATCAATACAGATAATCGTTTGATGTCAGCAACATCAATGTCGCGCGAAATGACCGAAATGGTTAGCCAATGCGATTGGACCTTCCAAGATCTACAGCGAGTAACAATTAATGCTCTTAAGAGCGCATTCATTCCATTTGAAGAGCGCCTTGCAATTATTGAAAGTGTTGTTAAACCAGCGTATGCAAAGATTTCAGAGGAGTAAGTAATGGCACATCCTAAGTACACCCTTCGGCAAGTAGCTAAGACAATTGATCACGCGCTCTTGCGCCCAGATATGTCACGCGATGAAGTGAAGGCGGGCTGCGAAGTTGCCATGAAGTACGACGTTGCATCTGTCTGCTGTAAGCCAGCCGATGTTGCTTTTTGTGCCGATATTTTGCGCGGCAGCGATGTACATGTCGGAACCGTTGTTGGGTTTCCGCACGGCAACTCTGCAACTGCCACAAAAGTCTTTGAAACCAAGCAGGTAGTTGCTGATGGAGCCACTGAAATCGATGTCGTCATCAATATCGGTTGGATGAAGTCAGGGATGCATGACGAAGTCCGCGAAGAAATCGCGGCCGTCGTTGCTGCGGCAAACGGCAACCAGGTAAAGGTAATCCTCGAGAATGCCTACCTGACCAAAGAAGAGATTGTTAAGGCCTGCCAGCTCTGCGAGGCAGCAGGCGCTGATTATGTGAAGACATCAACAGGTTTTGCTCCAACAGGTGCAATCCTTGAAGATGTACAACTAATGCGCGCATCTGTCTCTTCCAAGGTTGAAGTAAAGAGCGCGGGCGGCGTGAAGTCACTCGATATGTTGCTTTCGTTTATGGATGCTGGCGTAAAGCGCAGTGGCGCTAGCGGAACAGCAGCAATGCTCGATGAATTTGTTGAGCGCTTCGGCGCTTAACCTGCCAAGAACTTCTTCAAAGGTTCGCGGAGTTCATCCAATAGCGCTTCGGAATCGCCTGAAGTTTTAGTAATTACTTCGATGTAGCACTTCATCTTTGCCTCGGTGCCAGATGGGCGAACAATGATGCGGATTCCGCCGGCAAGCCAAATCCGTAAACCATCTGTTGGAGGCAAACTATCTTGAGGTGCAGCTAAATCATCAATTGATTCCACCGCACGCCCTGCGATCTCCTTTGGTGGAGTTTGGCGAAGACCTGCCAGCAATCGAGTAATGGCAGACATATCTGAGACTCGAATTGAGATCTGTTCGGTGCCGTGGAAACCATGGCGCTCCCACACTTGATTGAGCAAGTCGCTAATTGTTAAGCCATCTCGCTTCAGGTCCATGGCAACTTGCGCTAGGAATATTGCGGCTGAGATCCCATCTTTATCATTGACGGTATCTGAATCAACTGCGTAACCAATTGCTTCTTCATATCCGAATGCGAGATCTTCAATCTTGGCCAACCATTTAAAGCCTGTGAGTACTTCCTGGAAATCAATTCCATAATGGCCGCTAATTTTGCGAAGAGCAGATGAGGAAACAATCGAGTTTCCAAATGTTCCGGATGGTTTTGAGCGAGCAATCCATTCGCCCAGCACAACGCCTAATTCATCTCCGCGCAGCATGCGCCATCCAACTGAAGGGTCATTAATGGCGGCTGCACATCGATCAGCATCAGGGTCATTGGCAATTACTAGTTCGGCGTTAAAGTCGCGAGCCTTCTTAAGAGCAAGATCAATGGCGCCAGGTTCTTCAGGGTTAGGAAATGCAACGGTCGGAAAATCAGGATCAGGAGTGCACTGCTCCTCAACGGTAATGAGTGATGAGAAGCCGGCTTTGTTAAAGACAAGCTGAGCTGTCTCGGTACCAACGCCATGCATCGCTGTATAAACAACTTTGAGATCTCCAGGACGTGGAGCAAGCGCACTGGTGCGCTTCACATATTCATTTAATACTTCTTCATCCAAGATAGTCCATTTGTTGCCGCGGGGGAGTGACTTCAGCGAGGTCACTGCTTCTATATCAGCTGCAATAAAGCCATCTGTTGGATTGATGATCTGTGATGATGCGTACTTAACTCCATCTGCTTCGGGTCCTACATAAACCTTGTAACCATTATCTTGCGGTGGATTATGGCTTGCAGTCACCATGATTCCGATATCGCAAGCAAGATAAGAAGTTGCAAAGGCAAGAACTGGAGTAGGTAGCGGGCGCGGAAGTATGTACACATCCATTCCTGCACCGCTCATTATTTCAGCAGTTTCAAATGTGTAATCCTCAGAGCCATAGCGAGCATCTCTGCCAATGACGACCTTGGTCATTCCTCGTTTTTGCATATAAGAAGCGATGCCAGCTGCTGCGCGTCCGACAACAGCGCGATTCATACATGAAGGTCCAGGTCCTATCGGGCCACGAAGCCCAGCCGTTCCAAATTGAAGAAAGCCGTTGAAGTATTTCTTAAGAGTCAATTCATCATCTGTGTCAAGCAGAGTTTGTAGTTCGGCCGCAGTCTTTGGATCTGGGTCGTCAGCAATCCAAGCTTCAACTTCGGCGCGCAGAGTGCTGTTCATGGGTTAAGGCTAATCTCGTTAGACGAGTTTAGGAATAGTGTTCTTGAGCAAAGCGCCCATGCGATCAGCAGCAGCCTTACCAGCGGCGATAACTTCTTCGTGGTTTAACTTTTCTCCTGTAACGCCTGCAGCAGCATTAGTGACAAGTGAGATGCCGAGAACCTCAGCCCCAAGTGCATGCGCCGCAATTGCTTCAGGAACTGTAGACATTCCAACGAGATCGGCACCCATGGTGCGCATCATCAAGATCTCAGCAGGAGTTTCATAAGTTGGTCCGCGCCAGTGGACATAAACACCTTCGGCTAGAGATGAATCTTCCTTCTTTACAATCTCGCGAATGCGCTTGCTATAGAGATCGGTGAGATCGATAAATGTTGCACCAGATAGAGGTGATGCTGCAGTGAGTGAAATATGATCGCGAATAATGACGGGCTGACCGACCTTGTATGAAGTATTGATGCCACCGCATGCATTGGTGAGGATGACGACCTTGCAGCCTGCGTTCACTGCTGTACGGACTCCGTGCACTACAGGTTCCATGCCCTTACCTTCATAAAGGTGGGTGCGACCTAAGAAGACAAGTGCGCGAATGGTCTTGCCATTTTCGACGATTTCATATGAGCGAACTTTTCCTGAGTGACCTTCAACTGCTGGCGCAAAGAAGCCGGTGATTTCATGTGCATCGCATTCATAGGCAGGTGCACCAAGTGCATCAGCTGCTGTTACCCACCCCGAACCCATAACAAGTGCGACGTCGTGAGATGCGACGCCTGTACGTTCTGCGATTTCTGCAGCTGCCTTGGTAGCAGCAGCTAATGGATCTGAGTAGAGAAGATCAGTTGAGGTCATGCCTCAATAATGTCACAGAGAACTGTTCCGCTGGCCACGGTCTCACCGATTACAGCTTTTAGGTTCTTAATCACACCTGACTTATGAGCGTTGAGAGGTTGCTCCATCTTCATCGCTTCAAGAACGATGATGAGATCTCCTGCTTCAACACTCTGTCCTTCTTCGACAGCGATTTTTACAACAGTTCCTTGCATCGGGCTGGCAAGGCCAGTTCCTGATGAGCCACCGCCAGATGATTGCTTCGCGCGATGGCGCTTTACAACAGGTTCTGGCGCATGAACGAGAATTTCAAAGCGCTTTCCATTGACTTCTGCGACCAACTTTTCAGCAGCAACGCGAGTCTGAATCTCAGCTGCTGCTGATTCAAAGGCAGGAATATCGTTCTTAAATTCATTTTCAATATAACTTGTATAAACCTTAAACACTTCTGTGTAAGCAGGATCTTCCAGGATGGCGCGGTGGAAAGGAAGTGCAGTAGCAAGGCCGCCTACTTCAAATTCAGCGAGAGCACGACGTGCGCGTTGAATTGCTTGTTCGCGAGTTGCCCCTGTAACGATTAACTTTGCAAGAAGTGAATCGAAGTTTCCGCCGATGACATCTCCGTTACGGAAACCTGCATCTACGCGGACTCCCGGTCCAGTTGGAATATTCCACGAAGTAATGCGACCTGGTGCAGGCAAAAATGAGCGTCCAGGATCTTCACCGTTGATACGGAATTCAATCGAGTGACCACGCACAACAGGATCATCAAAACCGAGGCTTTCACCCATTGCGATGCGGAATTGTTCGCGCACAAGGTCAATACCTGTTACCTCTTCAGAGACAGGGTGCTCTACTTGAAGACGGGTATTTACTTCCAGGAATGAAATTGTTCCGTCGAGGCCGACAAGAAATTCGCAAGTGCCGGCGCCAACGTAGCCAGCTTCCTTCATGATCGCCTTACTTGAACGATAAAGCTCTTCGTTCTGCGCATCACTTAAGAATGGCGCTGGCGCTTCTTCAACAAGCTTCTGGTGACGACGCTGCAATGAGCAGTCGCGAGTTGAGACAACAACGGCATGGCCGTGCTTATCGACCAATACCTGGGTCTCTACGTGGCGTGGCTTATCAAGGTAGCGCTCAACGAAACATTCTCCGCGCCCGAAACCTGCAATTGCTTCACGTACAGCAGATGCGTAGAGCTCAGGAATTTCCTCCATGGTGCGGGCAACCTTGAGGCCGCGACCTCCACCACCAAATGCAGCCTTGATTGCAACAGGCAATCCATGCTCTTTCGCAAAGGCGAGAACTTCTTCATGTCCTGTAACTGGATCTTTCGTTCCTGCAACAAGTGGTGCACCTGCAGCCGATGCAATACGACGAGCTGAGACTTTATCGCCGAGCGCGCTAATGGCAGCTGGTGGGGGACCGATCCAGATGAGCCCCGCATCAACTACTGCTTGAGCAAAATCTGCGTTCTCAGAGAGAAATCCATAACCTGGGTGTACCGCATCGGCGCCAGATTCCTTCGCAAGTGCGATGATCTTTGGAATATTGAGATACGTATCTTTGGCAACGGTTCCGTTAAGTGAGTAAGAAAAATCTGCGCTCTTTGCGTGAAGTGCATCGCGATCTTCCTCTGAATACATCGCAACAGATTCGAGGCCATGATCTTTACATGCGCGAATAACGCGAAGAGCAATCTCTCCTCGGTTAGCAATCAGAACGCGCTTCATGACATCTCCTTCACTTGAGGCCAAGAATATCCAAGTTGCTTCATTGCGTTACGAAGAAATGGCATCGAAATTCCCACAACATTGGTGTAATCACCCTCGATTACAGGGATAAAGGGACTTCCGAAGCCATCGAGAGTAAATCCGCCAGCGACATGAAGTGGCTCTTCAGATGCAACGTAATCTGCAATCTCTTCATCGGTCATATCTGTAAATGTGACTTTTGTAGTGACGCGATCAGCAATCTCAATTCCGCGCTCAGTGTCGATAATGCAATGTCCTGTATGCAGCAAACCGGTTCGGCCACTTATCTTCTTTGCGCGCTCAACTGCGACTTCTGGAGTCCCTGGCTTACCGAATGAAACTCCATCGACATCAAATGTTGAATCGCAGCCGATGATGATTGCTGGGTAATCAATCATTTCGCGCACAGTGTGTGCCTTTGAAATTGCCAGAGCAATCACCATATCTTCAGGGGTCATCGCGTTAAAGAAATCTGTCTCTTCATCGACGTTACTTACAATAATTGTTGGCTTGAGACCCGCATCGGTAAGTAAGCGACGTCGAGAAGAAGATTGAGATGCTAAGACGATACGCGGCATTTACTGATGCTTTCGTGCGCCGAAGGTAATTTGGTGCGGAAGTGGTTGGCGCAGTTGTGGAAGCCCAAAGACGCTTCGTTTAATTACTGGCTTAATATCAACGGCTTTATGGTTGGCCAAGACCGCTTGAAGTGCAACGAGCTCTTCAGGAGTTGGATGGCCAGCAGTAACAGTGAACTTCATTGTTATAGAGGAATATTTCCGTGTTTACGTGCCGGCAAGGTATCGCGCTTTGTCTTGAGCGTACGAAATGCCTTTGTGATGTATTGACGTGAATCTTCAGGTTCAATCACGCTATCGATCGTTCCGCGCTCAGCAGCGAGATAAGGATTTGAGAACTTCTCGGTGTACTCGGTGATGAGTTCAGCGCGCTTTGCATCTTGATCTTTAGCCTCTGCTAAATCTTTGCGATAGAGAATATTGACCGCACCCTGTGCGCCCATAACTGCGATTTCAGCGCTAGGCCAAGCAAAGTTGATATCGCTACCAAGATACTTAGAACCCATCACGATAAATGCTCCACCGTAAGCCTTACGGGTAATAAGAGTAACTAGTGGAACAGAAGCTTCGGCGTATGCGTAAAGAAGCTTTGCTCCGCGACGAATGATTCCGTTCCATTCTTGCTCTGTACCAGGCATAAATCCTGGCACGTCTACGAGTGTCAGGATTGGAATATTAAAGGCATCGCAGAAGCGCAAGAAGCGCGCAGCTTTTTCAGATGAATTGATATCGAGGGTTCCAGCAAGTTGTGATGGCTGGTTAGCAATGATTCCAACAGATTGGCCTTCGATACGTGCAAATCCAACAACAATATTTGGTGCGTAGAGTGCGTGAACTTCGAGAAATTCACCTTCATCAACGAGAGCTTGAATGAGGTTCTTCATATCGTATGGCTGGTTAGGGCTATCTGGAATCAGAGTGTTGAGCGCTGTATCTGACGCGCTCTTATCGAGAGTCTCAGTTGGAGGAAGCACTGGAGAGCCATCCATATTGTTAGATGGAAGATATGACAGAAGCGCCTTCACGTAATCAATTGCATCTGCTTCTGAATCTGCCATGTAATGAGCATTTCCAGATTTAGTGTTATGCGTAAATGCACCACCGAGCTCTTCCATGCCTACATCTTCGCCAGTAACAGTCTTAATGACATCTGGACCAGTAATAAACATATTGGAGGTTTCTTTCACCATGACTGTGAAGTCAGTGAGCGCAGGAGAGTAAGCAGAGCCGCCAGCACATGGACCAAGGATCAAAGAAATCTGCGGAATCACACCTGATGAACGGGTGTTGAGGCGGAAGATTCGGCCGTAACCATTGAGGGAAGCCACGCCTTCTTGGATACGTGCTCCACCTGAATCGTTAATACCAATAAGAGGAATTCCTGACTTCAGAGCGAACTCGGCAATCTTTACAATCTTTTCTGCATGTACTTCACCAAGTGATCCACCGAAAACAGTGAAGTCCTGTGAGTAAAGTGCGATTGGTCGTCCATCAACAGTTGCGGTTCCGATTACAACTCCGTCGCCGTATGGGCGGTTCTTCTCCATGCCGAAGTTCTGTGCACGGTGACGAGCGAACTCATCAATCTCAGTGAATGAATCTGCATCAACGAGCATCTCAATACGTTCGCGAGCAGTGCCCTTACCTTTGGCGTGCTGCCTCTCTTCTGCGCGTGCAGAACCAGCGTGGACAGCTTCATCAATTCTTTCGCGGAGGTCTTCGATTTTTCCCGCAGTAGTATGCAGATCTGGGCTCATGAACATAAGGTACTAGTCGTGAGCACCGTTGCGCCAAGACCACCGCTAGATAGTTCGGTGATCTCAGAAAAAATCTCGCAGTACTGGCGAGTAAGCGTGGTTGAAGTCACGGGGTCGACTCAAGATGACTTAACTCAATTAGTTGCAGATAAAAAAGCAAAAAGCGGTGAAGTTATTGCCGCTGAATTTCAAAGTGCAGGACGAGGTCGCCTCGATAGAAAATTCGATGCACCTGCATCTTCAGCTCTGATGTTTTCACTGTATGTCGAACCGCACCGCGATAAATCTGATTGGTCTTTCTTGCCTCTTCTTACTGGGCTCTCTGCAATTTTCGCGCTAACAAAGTTAGATCCGGAAATCTTTCCTACCCTTAAATGGCCCAATGACATTCTTTTAGGAGATGGAAAGGTCGGCGGAATCATCGCGCAAGCAAGTGGCGACGGCGTTGTTATCGGAGTTGGCATCAACGTAGGTATGACTCAAGAAGAACTTCCAGTTGTTACTGCAACATCGCTAGCGTTACAAAGCTTCTCAGTGCTTGATCGCAATTTCATTCTCGCCACATTCCTTTCTACTTTTGAGGAGCTATTTGAAAGATGGCAGAACGGAGAAGACCTACGCCATCTGTACAAAGAGCGCTCTGCGACGATTGGCCACGAGATTCGAATTGAACATCCAGATGGCAGTCATAAGAACGGAAAAGCGGTTGATGTCACGCCTGCGGGCGAACTCATTCTCGAAGATGGTTCTCGAGTAACAGTCGGAGACATCGTTCATCTACGATAGGACCGTGAATGAACGATTCCCTCGCGTAGGCGTTATCGGCGCAGGGCAATTAGCGCGCATGATGGCCGCGCCAGCAACAGCTCTCGGAATCGATCTCCTTCTCTTTGCGCAAAGCCCTGATGATTCAGGTGCTCAAATCACACATCACATCGTTGGCGATTACACCGACCTTGAAGCTCTTAAGGAATTTGCAGCGGGCTGCGATGTCATCACATTTGAACATGAGCTCGTGCCGCTATCGGTAATTAAGGGGTTGGAAGCCACAGGCGTAAAGGTTTATCCGCCATCATGTGCATTTATCTATTCTCAAGATAAAGCTGAGATGCGAAAGAAGCTGGGTGCTTTTCCTGCTCCCACATGGAAGATTGCAACATCAACAGCCGATATCGAGCGATATCCATTGATAGCAAAAGCAATCTCGGGTGGTTATGACGGCCGAGGCGTATGGAAGATTAATTCGCAAGATGAGCTTGCTGAAGTATTGAAGACCACTCCACAGCTCTTGATTGAAGAACTCATCTCTTTTGATACTGAAATTGCCGTGATGGTGGCTCGTTCACCACATGGACAAGCAACTTCTTGGACACCGACTGAAACTGTGCAGGAAGACGGGATCTGCACCTTAACGATTTCACCGGCACAGAATATTTCTTCAGAGCTTGCTGAAAAGGCACAGAAGCTCGCACTCGATATTGCCCAAGAAGTTGGCGTGGTCGGTGTTATGGCAGTTGAAATGTTTGTGAAAGGAGATCAGCTCTTCATCAACGAACTTGCGATGCGCCCACATAATTCGGGGCACTGGACTATTGATGGAGCTGTCACAAGTCAGTTCGAACAGCACTTGCGCGCGATTCTCGATCTTCCACTCGGAGATCCTTCAATGACTGCTGACATCGCAGTGATGGGAAATATCTTGGGCGGCGAGAAGACGGATATGTATCGTCCATATCTTCACCTCATGGCGCGTAATCCAGAGCTTAAGTTCCATCAATATAAGAAGGAAGTCCGCGCTGGGCGCAAGATTGGCCATGTCACAGCAGTGGGTTCTGACCTTCTACAATTAACCACAGATGTGCAACATGCACGTGACTATATGAGTGGAGCTATCGATGAGTGATCGTAAAGATGTGGCAATCATCATGGGCTCAGATTCTGATTGGCCAGTCATGGAAGAAGCTGCAAAGGCACTAGACTCATTTGGAATTAGTTACAGCGCAGATGTTGTGTCAGCACACCGCATGCCTGAAGAGATGGTCGACTTCGCAAAAACTGCTGCGTCAAAGGGTTACAAGGTAATCATTGCCGGTGCAGGGGGAGCAGCGCACCTTCCGGGAATGGTTGCATCCCTTACAACACTGCCAGTTATCGGTGTTCCAGTTTCGCTCAAGAACCTAGATGGAATGGATTCACTTCTATCTATTGTTCAGATGCCAGGTGGAATTCCCGTTGCAACTGTTGGAATTGATAACGCTAAGAATGCAGGAATTCTTGCTGCGCGCATCATTGGTTCTGCCGATGCAGCGGTGGCTAAGAAAATTGAGGCTCAGCTTTCAGATCTATCGGATGAGGCAAAAGCAAAGGGCGCCCAATTGAGCGCCCGTCGCAATGCAAAGACTGGTTTTTAGTCAGTTCTACCTAGAGCATGTACGCGCCATCCAGCTGCGCGCCACATATTGCGATCCAACATATTGCGACCGTCAATAAGGAACTTTGACTTCACGAGCTGACCGATGACTGATGGATCTAGTTCGCGATATTCCTTCCACTCAGTTAAGTGCAAGATTGCATCTGCACCCTTTACGGCATCGAAAACCTTCTCTTGGTAATCAAGGTTAGGGAAACGCTTACGTGCAGGTTCGATGCCCTTAGGATCGTGAACAACAACTTGTGCACCAGCTGCTTGAAGTTGAGCAGCAATATCTAGCGCTGGGGAGTCACGCACGTCGTCGCTGTCGGGCTTAAATGTTGCACCGAGTACAGCGATTTTGTATTGAGTGAGATCTTCTGAAAGGTCTGCTCGTACAACATCGATTACGCGTTGACGAGCACGCAGGTTGATTGCATCAATCTCGCGCAAAAATTCAAGAGCTTGATCTGCACCAAGTTCTTGTGCGCGTGCCATGAATGCACGAATATCCTTAGGAAGACAGCCGCCACCGAATCCGATACCTGCTTGCAAGAAGCGGCTACCAATACGTGGGTCGTAACCGATTGCCTTAGCAAGAACGGTGACATCTCCTCCGGCAGCTTCGCAAACTTCAGCCATTGCGTTGATAAATGAGATCTTTGTTGCAAGGAATGAGTTTGCTGCAACCTTTACGAGCTCTGCAGTTGGCAGATCCGCACGAATCCATGGAGTTCCAAGATCGATAACCGGCTTGTAGACCTCTTTGAGAATCTCTTCAGCACGATCATTTGCAACGCCTACCACGAGGCGGTTTGGGGTCAAAGTATCTTCAACTGCGAAACCTTCGCGCAGGAACTCAGGGTTCCAGGCAAGGTCTGCCTGTGGAGCAGAAGTCGCAAGCTGATCACGGAGAAGCTGTGCAGTGCCTACTGGAACTGTCGACTTTCCGACAACGAGTGAACCTTCTTTAAGATGAGGAGCAATGGCAGCAACAGATGACTTCACATATGTCAGATCTGCCGCAAGTCCATCTTTGCTCTGAGGTGTGCCCACGCAGATGAAGTGAACATCGGCATCAGCAACTGCTGAGAAGTCTGTTGTAAATGAGAGACGGCCTGTTTTCATTTCGGCAGCAAGGAGAGTATCGAGTCCAGGTTCGTAGAAAGGGAGTTCGCCTTTAGAAAGGAGATCAACCTTGCCCTGGTCGGTATCGATACCGACTACCTCAAAACCGAGCGAGGACATACATGCTGCGTGGGTAGCGCCTAGGTAGCCGCAACCAATTACTGAAAGCTTCAGAGTCATACGCGGGAGTCTATTGCAGGCTCAATTAAAAACTGGAAAATTCAGGGCTATTTTGCGGGCGCGCAAGGATTATCTGCAGCTGTTTTCGTCTTAAATTTGTCGATTGTCACAGCTTCAGCAGTCGCCTTTGCAGATGCTTTCGCGGTTGGCTTCACAGTCTCAAGCAAGGCTTCATCGTTGCGAATCTTGGTCCAGAGATCTGTTGCCAATACATCATCCCAAATCACAACAGAGCCCACTGTTGGGTGGCGGCCATTTGGATCTGAAAGCGGAACTGTCAATGTGCGAATATTTCCAGAAGAGAGATTGCGCATCTGCTTAGCAAGAGTAAGGAGATCATTCTTATTCACTCCCGAATCCATCTTCACGGTTGAAATTGTTGCGTTATAGAACTTTGTAAGTTTGATCGGGTTGAGAAGCACTCCACTGCTGGTTGCTTTACGCAGAACAGCGCTAACGAATTGTTGTTGGCGTTCCATTCGCCCAATATCTCCGCGACCATCGAAGTCACGGGTACGCACATATTTGAGGGCTTCAATTCCATCGAGCACATGTGTGCCCGCGCTCATCACTAAGTGGCTCTTTGGATCGTTGATTGCGACTTTAGAGCAGACCTGAATTCCACCGAGTGCATCAACCACACCGGTAAATCCAGCAAAGCTGACTTCGACGTAATGATCAATCTTTAGATTTGTCTTCTCTTCTAGTGTTTGTATAAGAAGCGGTGCTCCGCCAAATGCAAATGATGCATTGATCTTTCCAGGACGTGCTGGAATATCTCGTGTGCCATCCTGGCTTCGGTGCGCAGGAATCGTCACCAGCGTATCTCGCGGAATTGAGACGATATAAGCCGCATCACGAGCTTTTGAAATATGGACGAGCAACATTGTGTCTGAGCGACCGCCAGCTGCTACTGCAGTGCTTCCAACGCGGAGCGCCTTAATCTGTTCTTTCGTTAGTCCTTCACGTGTGTCAGAACCAACCACAAGATAGTTGAGGGCTGAAGAGGTCTTTTCGGGACGATCTTTAATTGAGCCAAATACATCAATACGAGAAATTTGTCCGCTTACCTGACCTAAACCGAGCCACGACAGCGATGCAACAAGGACAACACCCAGAGAGAGTGATGTAATTATCCGAATTGCACGAGAAGATTTCACATCCGTAGGGTACTTGGACGATAGCGTGGAGGGGTTATGGCGACACCAACTCACGAGTTAATTGGCTCACCGCATCC
>JBJONB010000004.1:0-51980 GCA_046052045.1 Actinomycetota bacterium
ATCTCGCTTCAAGATGTCGTTTCGGGTATCGCAACCATTGCGGTCGACATCGGCCCATGCCTGCCCGAATTGGGCCCGTGTGTAACCTGTCTTTGGCGCACGGCCCTTGACTGAAAGAGTCTCAAGTACGGCTGTAGCCAGCCCTGGTTGCTGTTCTGCCGCCGTTGTAGCGGGTGGGGTAAGCCCGACAACTATCGCGCCAATCAGTGTGGCTATCCGTATTTCCCAGCGAGACATCTCACTATCTTCGCGCCAGAGGCGTGGTTAGACAAGGGTCGCCGCGCTGGTAAGGTCTGCTCTGCATTTAAGCGTTCCCGCGTTTAAATGGGTTGTTAGCTCAGTTGGTAGAGCAGGTGACTCTTAATCACCGGGTCGGGGGTTCGAGTCCCTCACAACCCACTTAGGAAGTCTTGTTGAATTTTGGCAAGTGAAGATCAAACTGAATCGAAATGATTCGGGTAAGTATTACAACAGCTCCTCCAACAATTGCGCAGGTGCTATCACCAATGCTGAATTGATGCAGCGCCACGAAAGTTATCGCGCCCATCATCGAGGAAGTTCCAATCGTCTCTCTGTGCAGCAACACTGGCTCAACTTGGCATAGGACATCTCGAAGAAGTCCGCCTGTAACTGCAGTAATTACGCCTAAAAGGATTGCTGCAAACCAAGTGACATCCATTTCAAAAGCCAACTGAGTTCCAGACATTGTTGCCACAGCCAAACCGAATGTATCCATAATCAATAGCGTCTTACCGACATGGGTAACCCGCCTAAATACAAGAGTGATTACAACAGCTGCAATAACGCTGGCGACAATCCATGGATCAATAATCCAAATAGGGCGCATGCCTAGAAAGACGTTACGAAGCGTTCCTCCTGAAACTGAAGCAATGCCTGCAATAAATGCAATCCCGCCGTAATCGAGTCCTTTATCTGCAGCAACGCGGGCTCCAACGAGGGCGAAGACGAAAGTTGAGAGAAGGTCCAGGACATGGAGCAAAGTCATAGGTACAGGGTACGGAGGTCTCGCCTCTTGAGCCTGCACAAAACTGCAAAATAGTTTCATTTCTGTCACATTTTGCGTGTTTAGGTATCGGTATCACCCTGCCTTCCGTAGAGTTCCGCGCATGTCGAAAACAACAGGACTCTCAGCAGATAAGAATTGGTGGCGCCAGGCTGCTATCTACCAGATCTATCCACGCAGCTTCGCAGATTCAAATGGCGATGGCATCGGAGATATCAAGGGAATCACTTCACGCATTCCTTACTTGAAGTCTCTTTCAATTGATGCGGTCTGGTTGAGTCCTTTCTATCCATCAGCACTTGCTGATGGTGGTTACGACGTTGATGATTATCGCGATGTAGATCCAAAGCTTGGAACACTCGCTGACTTCGACGAAATGCTTGAAGGCCTCCATAAAGAAGGAATCCGCGTATTCGTCGATATCGTTCCAAACCATTCTTCTAACTTGCACATATGGTTTAAGGAAGCGCTCGCTGCCGAGAAGGGATCTGCTGCACGTAACCGATATATCTTCCGTGATGGCAAGGGTGCAAACGGCGAACTCCCTCCTTCAGATTGGGTATCACACTTTGCCCCATCTTCATGGACGCACGAATCAGCATTTGGTGGAAAGAACAACCAGTGGTTCCTCCACTGGTTCGCGCCAGAACAACCAGATTTCAACTGGGAGAACCCAGAAGTACACGAAGACTTCCTTAAGACACTCAAGTTCTGGTCTGATCGTGGTGTCGATGGTTTCCGCATTGACGTGGCACATGGTTTGGCGAAGGATCTATCAGAACCATTCCGCAGCATGCCAGTTCATGAAGGTCTCGAAGAACGCGGCAATAAGGGAAATGGCATTTGGGGCGATCGCAACGAAGTCTTTGCAATCTATAAAGAGTGGCGCAAGCTCTTTAATCAATATGACCCACCGCGCGTTGCTGTTGCAGAAGCATTTGTGCACCCAGAGCGCCTACCGCTCTATGCAAGCACAGAGACATTGGGTCAGTGCTTTGACTTCCGATTTATTGAAACACCATTTGAAGCAGCTTCTTATCGCCTAGCAACCCAAGAAGCGATTGAGTTAGCTGAGAAGAATAAATCTTCTTGCACATGGACTCTTTCAAATCACGATCAGATTCGCCATGCGACCAAGATGGGTCTTAACCCAGCAGTAAATCGCCGCGACTGGATGCTATCTAATGGAACATCTCACCCGCTGGATACTGATTCAGGCACTAAGAATGCTCTTGCAGCTACTGTCTACATCTTGGGTCTTCCAGGTTCTACATATATGTACCAAGGTGAAGAACTTGGCCTCCATGAAGTAACTGATATTCCTGAAAGTGAAATCCAGGATCCGCAGTACCTTCGTAACCTCAAGGTCGATAAGGGTCGCGATGGATGTCGCGTTCCATTGCCTTGGACTGCAACTGGGTCTTCATTCGGCTTCGGCTCAGGTGGAGCCCACTTACCACAACCTAAATGGTTCGCAGATTACGCGGTCGAAGTAGAAGAGAAGAAGGCGGATTCGCCACTTTCTATCTACCGTAAGGCGCTTGCGCTTCGTCAGGAGTTATTGACTGAAGAGAAGATAAGGTGGCACGAGACCGATAATCTCTCAGTGCTTCACTACTCACGACCAAACGGTTGGAATGTAATCATCAACTTCCGTGCAGAAAATTACCCAATGCCAAAGGGCGAGCTTTTGCTTTCAACTCGCCCCGTGGTTAATGGAAAGATTCCCGCTGGTACAACTGTTTGGTTTAAAGCTTAAATATTTAAGCAACGCCAATGATGTCGACTGAGAAGATCAAGGTCTCATTCGGTCCGATTGGTCCTGAACCAGATGCGCCATAACCCATTGATGGAGGCAAGATAAGCAAGCGACGTCCGCCTGCTTTTGCTCCTGGCAAACCTTTCTGCCATCCCTCAACAACTTGTGCCAATGGGAATGTTGCAGGCTGACCTGACCAAGAAGACTCAATAATCTTTCCTGTTGACCATGCCATCAAGGTGTAATGAACTGTCAGCGTTGAAGTTGGAAGAACTTCTGCGCCAGTTCCGACAATAACGTCTGAGAAAGTGAGTTCTGCTGGAGGAGTTCCTTCAGGCTTTGAAATAGTTGGTGCTTGACCAGCAACTACTGAAACTACTGGAAGCACTGTTGAATCTGATCCTGACATTTGTATTCCTCCGAGAATTGTTACTGCGACGAGAGTGATAGCAAAGATTGCTGCAAGAATTTTGCGGGTCATGTTATTAATTTTCTAGCTCCTTGATGAGGTTGAAGTCTCCGCCACCTAGCTGGCCTTGATCGCGGTACATCTCGAGCTTGGCTCGAGTATCTGCGATATCAAGGTTGCGCATCGTCAGCTGTCCGATGCGATCTGTTGGGCCAAATGCAGCGTCTTCTGTGCGCTCCATCGACAATTTATCTGGGTGGTAGCTAAGGGCTGGCCCAGTTGTATTGATGATTGAGAAATCATCTCCGCGGCGCAGACGAATGGTGACTTCACCGGTAATTGCAGATGCAACCCAGCGAGTCAATGATTCGCGAAGCATGAGGCTCTGCGGATCTAACCAGCGACCTTCATACAACAAGCGACCAAGGCGACGACCTTCTGCGTGGTAATTGGCAATGGTGTCTTCGTTGTGGATTGCAGAAACTAAACGCTCGTAAGCGATAAAAAGAAGCGCCATTCCTGGTGCTTCATAAATACCGCGAGACTTAGCTTCGATGATGCGGTTCTCAATCTGATCAGCCATTCCAAGTCCATGGCGACCACCAATCTTGTTCGCTTCATCCATCAAAGCAACTACATCTGTGAAATCTTTGCCATTAATTGCAACGGGACGACCCTGAACAAACTGAATCTTCACATCTTCTGAAGGAATCGAAACGCTTGGATCCCAGAACTTAACGCCCATGATTGGTGTAACAATCTCAATTGATGCATCGAGGTTTTCAAGATCCTTAGCCTCGTGCGTTGCTCCCAAGATATTGGCATCTGTCGAGTAAGCCTTCTCGGTGCTATCGCGATAAGGAAGTTTGTTAGCAACTAACCACTCAGACATCTCTTTACGTCCGCCTAATTCGCGTACAAAATCTGCATCTAACCATGGCTTGTAAATACGAAGATTTGGATTGGCAAGAAGTCCGTAGCGATAGAAACGCTCGATGTCATTGCCCTTATATGTAGAACCGTCGCCCCAGATTTCAACTTTGTCATGCAACATGGCACGAACAAGAAGAGTTCCAGTTACTGCGCGACCAAGAGGTGTGGTGTTGAAGTACTGCTTACCGCCTGAGCGAATGTGAAAAGCTCCGCACGCAATAGCTGCGAGGCCTTCTTCAACAAGTGGAGTCTTGCAATCAACAAGTCGTGAAATTTCTGCGCCGTACTCTTTTGCGCGGCCTGGAACTGAATCGATATCTGGCTCGTCATACTGGCCGAGGTCTGCGGTGTAGGTGCAAGGAACTGCGCCCTTTGAGCGCATCCATGCCACTGCAACAGATGTATCGAGACCACCAGAAAAGGCGATACCGACCTTTTCGCCAACAGGAAGGGAAGCTAGAACCTTAGACATGACCTCAGTCTAACGGCTTCAGAAGTGAGGCGAGAACAGGTTTTACTTTCCAAAGCGCTACTAACTCTTCGTACTTACGAGTTTCAGCCTGATCGGCCATCGCTCCTGTCTTCACCGCCCGAATCATGAGATTTCGCGGCGTATGTTCTCCCCCAATAAATTCAATTGCTTCAACGCGATATCCGCGCAACTTCATTATCTGCATTCGAAGAGCATCCGTAAGCAGATCGCCCAGACGTTCTTTCATAATTCCATTACGAGTGATGAGCGACCAGGGTTCTGGAATTTCATTCATCTGAGCTTGGATATCGTGGTGGCAACATGGGGCAATTAATGCCAGCTTTGCATCCGAGTTAATCGTCCAGGCAATCGCATCATCTGTTGCTGTATCACAAGCATGCAGAGCGATAGAAACATCAGCGCCCTTAATTGTTGTGTCGGCAATCTCTTCTGCACGGAATTCGATTGTCTTCTCAATTCCGAGTTGGCGGGCAATCTCATTGTTGCGATCACGAGCAGCGGTACGGACATCGATTCCAATAACCTTTACAGGCATTCCCTGTGAGCGCAGATACTGATGTGCAGCGAAGGTCAGATAGGCATGACCGCAGCCAAGGTCAACGATGGTGAGGGGATTATTTTCAGAGGGTTGATGAATCTGCCCTGCAGAAATCGCAGCGCTCAAAGTGGGCATCAACAGGCGCAGGAACTCTTCAACCTGCTTGTACTTATCCATCTTGCTGGGCTTTACATGTCCATTAGCGTCTGAAATTCCGATGGCAACCAAGTATGGGTCGGATGCATCAAGCAATCGAGACTTTGATCGATCATGAGAAAGGTCTTGTTCGCGCTTTGCACTTTCGCGATGAACGAGTGGCTCGCCCTTCTTTGTGATTCGCAGGGCGAGCGAACCTTCGGTGTGCTCAAGCAAAATGTTGGCAAAACCAGCTCGAATGAGTTCAGGAAATGGAGCATCGGCGGGCGCATAGTTCTTTGAAGTCATTTGTCTGCCATCACTATGGCTTACTTGAAGAGCAATACCGTCTTTAAGAGCAACAGGACGTATGTCGATACGCTCATTGGGAGTCTGCATATTGCGGCGACGACCTGAAAGCACAACCCGCACGAGTGAATCAGTTTTGGAAAAGAGCGCCTCGAATTCCGAGAAAGTTGCTTCTAGGTTCTGATCGCTCACATATGTGAGTTTAGTCTTTAACGACAGGTAATTCGACCACGATTGCAAGGCCACCTAGAGAACTCTTGCGCAGAGAGAATCTTCCGCCAAGCTTTTGAATAACAGCAGACATAATGCTCATTCCTAGCCCTGAGCCACCATTTTCGCGAGAGCGTGATTTATCGAATCGATTGAGCGAACGAATATCTTCACGGTAAGCACTACCTGGCAAACCCTTGCCTGCATCTTCAATTATGAGCTCCACGTGCTTGCCATGTGGGGTGAGTGAGATATTTACAGCAACGTTGCTATCTGTATGGCGAACGATATTTGTTAGGGCATTTTGAATAAATCGAGCCATGTAGTCACGAGAAGCTTCGATGAAAATTCCTTGCGAGATTGAAAGCGTCACTTTTCGTTCTGGATTCAAAGTAATGAAATCAGTGCCATGAGAATTCAATATCTCGCTCAGATCGATTGTTTCGATATCGCGCGCACCGCTCTCCCCAAGTTCGGCAAGAAGCAGTAGATCTTGAACTAGAGTCTCCATACGTTGAATCTCGTTGCCTACGCGATTAAATGCACGTTCCTTATCTGAATCTTCTTTCAGCTGATTCTTGCTGAGCATTTCAACGTATCCCTTAATCACCGTCAAAGGAGTACGAAGTTCGTGGGAAGCATCGCCTAAGAACTCTTGCATGCGGGCAAGTGAAGCTGTTTCATCCCGACGATTGATGCGCCTGAAATAGAAGAAAAGTAGTAGCGCAGCCAATGTGTCGATGACAAAGGTGAAGGCCGCAAGGGATTGAAGGTTTGAGCGGAAGTTAGAATCTAGATCATCAGTTGAGCGCGCAATGATGATGAAATCGCCACCTTCAACGAGAACGGATCTAAACCGATAGGGAGCACTTCCAGGAATTCGAACCGGCATCATGGATGCTCGTTCTACGGTCGGGAAATCAGGAGCACCTATGTAGTTAAGAGATGACTCATTAATAATCGTCTCATCGCCTTCGTGAGTTAAGAAGCTAAGGGTGATATCTAATCCAGATTGCTCAATGGCAAAGAGGGCCGCACCAACAGGCTGTGTGGGATTTTCGAATGCGGATTGAGCAACAAATTCAAGTGTCCGATCGACCTTATCAATTTCAGCCCCCTGCGAATGCAGGACCGAGAAGCCTCCAACTCCGACAGTAATTAAGGTAAGGAGTAGAACGGTGACGATACTGATGCGCGAGGATGAGGAAAATTTCACTTCTTCTCCGCTTGAAGCTGAAAGCCAACTCCTCTGACAGTGCGAATTCCTTCAAAGCCATCTCTATGTAACTTTTTGCGAAGGTAGGAAATATAGGTATCAACCACGGTGCTCTCGGACTCGAAAGTAATGCCCCAGACTTCGTCTAACAGGTAAGTCTTACTTAAAACGCGACCTTTACTCTCAAGAAGAACGTGGAGCAACCTAAATTCTGTAGGTGAAAGATCGACAACTTCTTCATTGAAAGTCACTTGATGCGAATCGCTATCCAGAGATATTGGACCGCATGACAGACTTGCAGAAGTAGCAACCGTAAATTGCGAACGGCGCAGAATCGCTTTGATGCGTAGAACGAGCTCTTCAAGGCCAAATGGTTTTGTCACGTAATCATCGGCACCTAAAGTCAGCCCACGAGTGATATCTGCACGATCGCCACGTGCGCTCAGCATGAGTGCTGGAGTGTTGTCGCCGTTGCTGCGGATTCGCTCAACAAATTCAAATCCATCCATCATCGGCATATTTATATCGACAATCAGTAGATCAGGTTTGGTTGTTCGAAGAAGGGTCTGTGCGACCATTGCATCAGGTGCGGTTACGGTCTCAAAACCAGCCAACTTGAGAGCATCACCCAATAAATCACGGACTCCTGCTTCATCATCGATCACCATAATCAATTGGCTCATACCCCAACCTTGCCATGTACAACGCTCAATTGCCACCGACTTTCTACTTCGCACACGGAGCCACGAGGACTTTCACAGAATATTCACACGTCATAAGAATTACTATTGGCGCATGAGAAGAAACCACCGACAGGCAACTATTGCCCTCGCAGCGGCGCTTTTCTCTCTCGCTCTCACTCCATCACACGCAGATGTCACGCCATCGCCAACACCTTCTCCAACTTCAACTTCTTTTAAAGCACTTCAGGAGCAGTACAAGAAGGATCGCGAAGCTTTTATTCAGGCAGTCAAGAACCGCGAACAGCGTATTCGTGAAATTAACTCTGCATTTAAAGCGTCAGTAGATAAAGCAACATACGAAGCAAAGACTTTGATGGCCACAGCAACAACTCCAGATCAGAAGAACGCTATCTCCGCGCAGCGTCGAACCGCTGTTGCGGCAGCAATTGTTGCTCGTGAAAGTGCTGTCGCAGCTCTTGGTTCATTGCCAACGCCGCCTACCGAACCTGTTCGACCTACAAAGATGGCAGCACCTGGCATGAGCGATCAGAAGGCAAAGTCAAAGCGTTAACTATTCGCTTAACTCCACTTTCATAGTTCGCAGAGTCTGTCGATCGTGGCTCTTATCTTTTTCATGAATACGACGAATCTGAAGTTCAATACTCTTTATTGCATCATCGAAAGCTGCAACATCGTTGAAACCTAACGATTCGGCTCGAAGCAAAGGCCCCGAACCGTGAGAAGTGATGACGACTTTGTGGGAATTCTTGCCTTGTCGAGGATTCGCCTCGTGGGTAACTTCTACTTCAATGCGGTCAATTACGACGCTAAAGCGTTCCATTGAATGAAGTTTCTCTTCTGCTATCTCTTTAAAATCAGATGCGAGTTCTGCATGTCGAGTATGGATAATGATTTTCACATCTCCAACAATGTCACTCGGCAAGTGAAAATGTAAGAGGGAAGAAAAAATTAATTAAGTGGCAAGAGATAAACAATGAGTGTCAGTACTGCGGCCAGAGCGAGCGACTGAACGAGGATGGTGATAGCGGTCTTGCGGTCAGCTGCCAGAGCGGCCTTATCGGCTACGCGAGAGATTTTTCCTAGGCGCCCAAAGTTAAATGTGCCCATAAAGCCATAGGCCAGACAGAAGCGCTTACGTGATTGAACAAAGCCAATTGAGAAGACTGCAAGCGGGAGGAAAATTCCCACACGAACCGAAGGCGCTGCATCTGTTGTAATAAACCCTACGAGTGCACTTACGCTGAGAAAGAGTCCGATTAATGCAACAACTTGGCGTTGGCGAACTTCAGCCTTACCGATATTGCAAGAACCTGCAACGTATTGATCGCTCATTTATGCATCTTCGAATTCATCTTCATCAACCCAAGCATCGGTAGATGTGTCATCTTGCTTCTCAACCCACGAGAGAAAAGAGCCGACAGCACGAAATGCCAGAATCGCGACAGTAACCGCTGCGATGAGTCGTCGAAGTGCCTTCATGAGGATAAAAATACTCCTCTTTAAGGATTAGCGCCTCTTTTACGCCTTAGAAAGTGCGGTGTCGATATCTCGCCACAAATCTTCAACATGTTCGCATCCAACAGATAGGCGGATGAGATTTTCAGGAACGCTATCGCTTTCAAGTGCCCATCGGCGTCGACGCTCCCACGTGGTCTCAACTCCCCCAAGGCTTGTCGCATTAGTGATGATGGATGCGCCATCGCATACGCGTTCAGCTGCAGCAGCATCTCCGGTGATCTCGAAGGAGACGATTGCGCCGAAACCTGGATAACGAACATTGGTAACAGAGTTATGCCCCGCCAATTTCTTGGCTAATTCTGCCGCGCTCTTCTGCGCCTGTTCAAAGCGAAGTGGGAATGTGCGAATACCTCGAAGGCCTAGCCAAGATTCGAATGGACCAGGGATTGCGCCGTATGAGACACGTGCATCTTGCAGACGAGCATGCAGCGCTGAGTCCTTCACTGAAAGTGAGCCAAGGATGACATCGCTATGGCCAGCTAAATACTTTGTTACTGAATGCATCACGATATCTGCACCGAAGGTGAGTGGTTTCTGATTAAGAGGTGTTGCAAAAGTATTGTCGAATCCAACTCCCATATTGCGCTTCTTTGCTTCGCCAATAATTACTGAAACGTCAGCGACACCAAGGCCAGGGTTTGTTGGAGATTCAACCCATAAGAACGCTGCACCTTGCATTTGTGCAATTACTTGTTTTGTATCAGTGATATCTACAAAGCGAACTTCAAGTCGTCCTTCTGCGTGATATCGCTTGAGCAGAGCCATCGTTCCGCTGTAACCCTCGTGGGATGCAACAACAGGTGCACCGTGAGGCAGAAGTGAGAATGCAGCAGTGATTGCTGCCATTCCGGATGAGAAGAGCAAAGTAGAAGTGGCCTCTTCAAGGGCGCTGATGGCCTCTTCAAGTGGTTGCCAGGTTTCATTGCCTGTACGTCCGTAATTGATTGGACCTCCGGCAACAAATGTTGAATTGAGCGAAATCGGAATATTGATACCTTCGCCAGCTTGATGACCTGGGCGACCTGATGAGATCGCAAGGGTCTCGGGATGAAGGTGTTCGTTGCTCACCGGATAAGAGTAATCGTTAACGTAGAACTGTGGTGAGGCGATTGAAGGCCTCTTCAAGAATTTCAGGGCTTGTTGCAAAGTTGAGGCGTACAAACTGCGTTGCTTGTGAGCCGAAACGATGGCCTGGAACAAAGGCGACCTTTGCATGCTCAATCAAATGTGTTGACGGGTCTTCGCCAAGATTGAATGAGGTGAGGTCGAGCCAAGCAAGATAAGAACAATGTGGAATCAGATAGCCGACTCCAGGAGTCTTGGCTTCAATCAACTCAGCGACATATTTTCGATTGTGATCGAGTTGAAGCATCAAGGTGTCCAGCCATGGCTCGCCTTTTTCGAAGGCAGTCACTGTGGCAAAGGCTCCGAGCAGGGAGGCTCTGTAATGGGTCGCAGGAGCTATCCCATTAAGAAGCTCGTGCATCTTTTCATTATCGGTGACGATGATTGCGCACTTGAGGCCAGCAATATTCCAACCCTTGCTCGCTGCTGTAATCGTGATTCCAACTTCGCGCGAATTGTCAGATACTGCTAAGAACGGTGTGAATGTCTGTTCGGCAAATGTAAGGGGCGCATGGATCTCATCGCTCAAAACATAGACGTTGTGCTTCTTCGCTAAATCTGCGAGTCGGGAAAGCTCTTCCTTCGTGTACACGCGGCCTAGAGGATTATGGGGGTTACTGATCAGATGAACCTTGATCCCAGATGCGTATGCCTTTTCGATTCCATCCCAGTCAAGAATCCAATGGCTTCCATTGACTTCTACTTCAGATTGAGTCAGAGGAACATCAACTTCTACTAGATGCGTCTCCTGAGACCATGTCCAAAAATTAGGATAGACAGGTTGATTAATTAAAATCTTATCGCCAGGTTTTGTGATCACACGTAGAACTTCAACCACACCAACGCCGACATCGGCTGCGATGCGAACCTGTAGTGGGTCAACTGCCCAACCCCAGCGGCGCTTCGCAAAACCTGCGAACGCTGCGCCCATTTCTGGAATTGATCCAAGGTAACCCAAATCAGATTGATCAATCATCTCGCGAAGTGTTTGGCGAATCGGATCAGCTACTGGGAAATCCATTTCAGCTACTGGTAGCGGAAGAATCTCCTTGGGAAAAGCGCGCCATTTCTCGCTGCGATGTGTCTGCAATTCGGCGAGATCAAGGGCCTTGAGGTGATGCATGGACTTAGTATGTCACTGACAATAAAGTTAATCCATGATCACTGAGTCACAGATGAAAAAGATTGCACGCGACTTAGCGGCTCGTGATGCGAGACTAGCCAAAGTAATTGGGGCACATCCTTTGTGTACATTAGGCAGAAACACCAAGCCAGTCACCCACTTTGAGGCTCTCGTAGAATCGGTAATCTCTCAGCAATTAGCGGTTAAAGCTGCCGACACAATTTACGGACGCGTTAAGGGTTTAGCGAAAGGTCGCATGGTTCCTGGGCGTATTGCCGAAATTTCTGAGAAAGATATGCGGGAAGCAGGTGTCTCGGGCGCAAAGTTCAAAACTATCCAAGGTCTTGCCGATGCTGCGCTGACAAAGCGAATCAATATAAATAAGTTACACGAGATTGAAGATGATCAATTCATCTTCGACCAATTAACTTCGTTGTGGGGCATCGGACCATGGACTGTCGATATGTTTATGATGCATCAGCTCAGCCGCTTAGATATCTGGCCTACAGGCGACTTGGGTGTGCGCCGTGGGTGGGAGAAGATGTATTCCCTCAAGGAAGAGATCGATCCCAAAGCACTTGAAAAGAAGGGCGAGAAATTCCGCCCCTATCGAAGCGTTGTGGCGTGGTACTGCTGGAGAGCGATTAGTTAGCCACCGCTGGAAATGGCACGCCAGTAGATGAGTGGCAGTCATATCCATTCGGATTCTTCTGCAGATACTTCTGGTGGTACTCCTCAGCGAGGTAATACGGAACTCCATCAGCGCTCAGGATTTCGGTGACAATCTGATCAATGCCTTCGCGAGTCAGAGCTGCTTGATAGACATCACGAGTTACTTCAGCCTGAAGTTGTTGTGAATCAGAGGTCGTAAATATTGCGCTGCGATATTGAGTTCCGATATCTCCACCTTGGCGATTAAGTGACGTGGGATCGTGCATCACCCAGAACTCTTCAAGCAATCTGCGATAACTGACGCGAGTTGGATCAAAGGTGACTTCAACCATTTCTGCATGGCCAGTGACTCCGGTGCAGACTTGTTCATATGATGGATCTGGTCGGACTCCACCCATATAACCAACACTTGTCTCGATTACGCCATCGATATTCCAGAATCGACGTTCTGCGCCCCAGAAACAACCAGTTGCAAAATAAGCTTTCTCTGAACTGTTCATAGTCGGATAACCTACCCTTGTACCTGCGCCCCCGTAGCTCAGGGGATAGAGCACTGCCCTCCGGAGGCAGGTGCACAGGTTCGATTCCTGTCGGGGGCACGCGATGTAAATCACCCGTATTTAGAAAATCTCTTTCGCTACCTTCTTGTTTAAATATCTCGATATAGAGAGAATTGGCTCTTGCGCGCAGCACATCTGCCGCTCAATCAAGTTTTGCGAAGAGGAGGTAGAGCCATGGACTGGAGACATCAATCTGCATGTCGTGAAGAAGATCCAGAGCTCTTCTTCCCTGTCGGAAATACCGGGCCTGCCATCACTCAAATCGAAGAGGCAAAGAAGGTCTGTAATCGCTGCATCGTGAAGGATCCATGTCTTGCATGGGCTCTTGAATCTGGACAAGATGCTGGCGTATGGGGCGGTCTCTCTGAAGATGAACGTCGCGCACTCAAGCGCCGTGCTGCGCGAAATCGTGCGCGCCTGGCTGAGAGCGGTCAGTAGTAACTTCCTTAATTGCTTGGGAAGGTAAGTACGGCCCGAGTTTCTTGTTCATCTGTAATCAGAGATAACGTTCCGCGTAATTCATTCTCTGTCAGTGTGCGAACAATCTGTAGCCCCAAGTTGGGTGATGTTGAAATATCAAAGCCTTCAGGGAATCCCACGCCATCATCTGAAATAGTCACGGATAACTCTGAACCATTACTTGAGACATGGATGCCCAGTGCGAGACCTTCTTCGGCTAGGCCATGTTCGAGCGCATTATGAATCAACTCAGTGATGACAAGTGCAAGTGGTGTGGCAATTCGTGGTTCAAGTGAACCCAATTTTCCGGTTCGTTCAATGCGCAGCTCATTCATACGCGGACTGAGTTCGAGTGCATGTGAAACCAGACTGTCGAGAACTTCATCAAATGCAACCGATGAGTCACGGCTGTTGGAAAGTGTTTCGTGCACCAGTGCAATCGATGCGATGCGACGTACAGCTTCATTGAGTGCTGCACTCGCCCCCGGATCTTCGATGCGACGAGCCTGAAGGCGAAGTAGCGCTGAAACCGTTTGTAGGTTGTTCTTTACACGGTGATGGATCTCGCGGATGGTTGCATCTTTTGTGACCAATTCACGTTCGCGGCGACGGAGTTCAGTGACGTTATTGAGCATCACGATTGCACCAATTCTGTCACCGCTCTTAATCAATGGAAGTACAGTGAAATCAATCGTTCCAGCTGCATTTTCGATTTCAACGCGCTTCAGGGATTTTCCAGTAAGACCTAGTGCGATTGTTTCTTCTTGTGCATCAGGGCGAACGCGGGCAAGAGATTGCGCAACTTCGCCGAGTAAATGTCCTTCTACTTCACTCATCCATCCGAGTCGGCTAAATGCAGAACGTGCATTGGGGCTTGCATATGAAACAACACCATTTACATCAAGGCGAATAAGGCCATCACCTACGCGCGGTGCTGGATCAAAGAGAGATCCTGCATCTGGGTAAGGAAAAGTTCCTTCAGAAATCATTCGATAGAGATTATGTGCAATCTCTCGATAGTTAAGTTCCAGACGGCTGGGTTGTCGCATCAGCTCCGAGTTTCGGTGGCGAGAGATAACTCCGATGACATGTTCATCAAAGATAACTGGAATCGTCTCTTCTTTGACCATGAAATCACCCATGGGTTCAGGCTGTGTATCGCGGATGATTTCTGCGCTGGAAAGAGCTTCATCAATATGAGGGCGCGCACCATATGTAATTTCTTCACCGATCACATCGTGAGGAAAGAGCGTGGCCGCAGTTGTTGGGCGAATATGCGCAACAGCAACATAGCCAGTTGGCCAGCTCTTCATATCTTTGCGCAACGGCACCCAGAGAATTAAGTCTGCAAAAGAGAGATCAGAAAGTAATTGCCAGTCGGCAACAAGCTCGCGAAGTCGATGGACTTGATCAGCAGAGAGCGGGCTTCTGCCCTGAACATAATCCTCGATGGATGCCATAAGAAACTACTTCAGCCAGCTATCTAGATTGCTTGTTATCTCTTGTGTTGCAAACCATGTCAGCTCTTCACCATCGTCAGAAACTTCAAAGAGGCATTCGAGATGTTCCCAAAGCAGCGGGGTTAGGAGCGAGATAGACATATCGTGGCTCTCTTTAATGAGTTCTGGCGGTACTTCAAAAGCGAGAACACAAGCTTTGCCCGAAGTTGCGCTCTTCATCTCAAGGGCATCTTCGGCTGCAACCATAGATAGCGTGAATTCGATTTCTTCATCATCAAGGTCTTGGTTATCAACAATAAATTGCGAAGTCGGCGCGTAAAGATCTGAAACATCGAATTCACGGGATTGAGCGAACTCGGCAACCTCTTGAGCTGTCATAGCCAGATATCCGCGCATGAGCCAAGCCTATAAGAAGTTATGAGGCTAATTCACCGGCAATATCTGCGATGACTTTGCGCAAGAGCCCTCGTTCATTGGATTCGATAAGAGGGGAAAGGTTCTCTTCAGCAGCGTTGACACTCCGCGGATCCCAAGGGAGTCGAAGTAGGCGGGTTGGGCGAAGAGGAGTGACTAATTGAAGAAATTGCTCTTCACGAGTAGAGCCTCTCTTCACGTGCGCACTTTGCGCATTGATAAATGATGGAGATGGTTTCATGGGATAGCGGCTGAGTTCATTGATAAGAGCTCTTAGGCGTTCTAGTCCCAAATGGTTGGTCCGACTAAGAATCCACATTTCATCTGCATGTGTTGTTGACCAGATCATCACCTCGCTCCCCCAACGCCGTCCAGTGAGCGATTTACCGAAATCACGAAGTACCCCGCTATCAATGAGAATGAAATCGAATTCAGAGATTGCTCGATCGAGCAGCGATAGATCTTGTGCAATGCTTTCTTGTGTGACTTCTAGAATATGTAACCCCTCAGAAATAGCACGGATTTCACCCGAGGTATTAAGTCCTCTTTCTCCCAACAGCGATGCAAATGAGGCTGACTCTGAATGAGCATCAACAATAAGGACTTTTCTACCAAGCTCGCTAAGTTCTGCTCCAAGGTTGATTGTTAGCGTTGAAGTTCCAAGCGCTCCCGACACTGCGCCCAGAACAATTGTGCGTGCTCGCACCTTTGCGCTATGGCTACTCCGTATCAGTGGGTTACGCAGTGATCCACGCAAAAGAGCGACAAGTTCAAGAGTTGTTGTAGGCCGCGCAGCTGCCTCAGGGTATTTATCTTGAAGATCGTTATGTGCGCGAAAGAGTATGTACTTGGCTCCTTGCTCGCGCAAAAGATCTAGGCCAGCAGAAGTCAGTCCTTCGCAATCAGTAGAGAGAAGAAGCAAAGGCTTATCGGTTGCACTTGTGTCCAAATATGTATTCAGGGATTGAAAATCTAGCGCACGAAAATGAACGTTCCACCCTTGTTCATATAGTGCGCTTGCTACAAAACCTTCGAACTCTGCATCTCGAATTCCTGTGACGGCAATTTGTTGAAGAAAATCACCCATGAGATCTCACGATGACAAGTCTTCCGCTGGTTGTAGCCGATAAGAGTTCTGGGACCGCATCTCGATTTACTGAAATCGTAAGCGCTGCTTCTCCCCCGAAGTTACTTCCCTTGCGATCTAAACCAACAATAAATACTCCGCTCAGAATGTGATTAGGTTCCAGTGCGGCCTCACCATTTGAGGCATCGTGTAGCTGGAAGATTGTGACAACTTCACCCACCTGAAGTGTTGAAGGAATATCAACGCTACGAAGACTAATCGAGAGCTGCTGATTAACCAAGGCTGCCGAATTATTGGTCAGGGCGCTGTTTTCAAGTAGGTCGCCAGGAGCTAATGGGCGTTTGGTAATCGAACCCACTGGATTGCTCTGTTCGCTCAAGTAATTTCCACCAGAATTTCCTAAAGCGACCATCTGATATCCGACGTCGGATTGTTCTAACTGTGTGCCCGCGGCAATAGGTTTGAGCACTACCCAATATTTCTCTCTCTGATTTGCAGCCTTTGACATAGCAAATGAGGCCAGGAGCGCTGCAGCACAGAGTGCGCTGGCAACAATGAGACGAGTTTGGGAATTCTTCTTCTGATTCATGGGCGCAAGATACGAGTGGCTTCACACTATTTTCGCTGAGTTCTCCACAGTAGATCTTTAGTGCGACTAAAAACCATTCTTTCGGGCGATTCATTCATCGCCTTGGTAGCCAAGTATCGGCAGATGACTACTTATGAAAACCTCACAGCGACATATCGATCTCAGGCTCCCATGATGCAGTTGATATCAAGCACTGAAGATCCTGCACTCTGGAGCCATCCTGTTCTCGATCTCTTTGCTCCTCCGGTCATTGAAAGGGTGGAACAGAAAGCAAAGTTGTATCTGGTGCCTTCAACATTTGGTGAAGATCTTGAACTTGATGAGATGCCCATTCCAACTTCAGCATCTGACTTACCTGAACTTCATGCATGGACGATGAAATTTATTGTGAGCGTCATTGAGGTCTGGGCTGGTCGGCGCCAACCAGCACAATTGATTAGATGCTGTCATCGCGTGATTTATATGGAGCTACTTAAGAAATCGGGAAGTCAGAAAGAGATAGGCAAGATCAAGAGCATTCACCAAAGCGAACCTCTAGATGGAATCTGCGAATCCACTGTAATCATCAGGTACAACGACCGCTTTCACGCAGTTGTAATCCGCTTTGAAGGCGTTGATGGACGCTGGTTATGTACGGCGCTACGGATGCTGTAAAGCGTTAGAAATTTAAGAAGCTGCTCCGTGGCAACGCTTGTACTTCTTTCCAGAGCCACAAGGGCAAGGGGCGTTGCGAGTTACATCTCCTGATGAAGTGACTCCATTTTCATCGGCGGCGGTGTACTTCAGCGGCTGTGTTTGTACTGGCTTTTCAGTAACGCCACGAGCCTTTACCTGAGATCCGTCGCCTTCAATGGTTACCTCAACATTAAATACAAGACTTGCAAGCTCTTCTTTGATGGCATCCATCATTGCTGCGAAGAGTTCGTAACCTTCACGTTGGTATTCAACAAGTGGATCACGCTGTGCCATCGCACGTAGGCCAATACCTTCTTGTAGGTAATCCATTTCATAAAGGTGTTCGCGCCACTTGCGATCAAGGACAGAAAGGAGAACCTTTCGCTCAAGTTCGCGAAGAACTTCAGTTCCTAGCTCTTCTTCACGCTTCTTATATGCAGCAGCTGCATCATCAAGGATTCTTGCCTCAAGGAAGTCAGCATCGAGTGCAGATGCAGAACCAACTTCAGCAATAATCTGTTCAGGCGTGAATGAGATTGGATAGATCAACTTGAGCGCAGTCCAAAGCTGGTCGAGATCCCAATCTTCACCGAAGCCCTGCTGCGCTGCAGCGCGAACATAAGCTGAGATTGTTTCTCCCATAAAGTCTGAAACCTGCTCGCCGATATCTTTGCCCTCAAGAACAAGACGGCGCTCACTGTAAATAACTTCGCGCTGGCGGTTCATGACATCGTCGTACTTCAAAACATTCTTACGAATTTCAAAGTTCTGCGCCTCAACTTGAGTCTGGGCAGAGCGAATTGCATTTGAGACCATTTTAGATTCGATTGGTTCATCTTCAGGCAAACCAGCAGCGGCAAGTACGCGCTCGACAATTCCTGAGTTAAATCGACGCATCAGGTCATCTTGAAGTGAGAGATAGAAGCGAGATTCACCAGGATCGCCCTGACGTCCTGAACGTCCACGGAGCTGGTTATCAATACGACGTGATTCGTGGCGCTCAGTGCCTAGGACATAAAGTCCTCCAAGAGCAATTACTTCTTCATGCTCTTTTGCAATCGCAGCTTTCTGCTTCGCAATCTCTTCTGGCCATGCAGCTTCATACTCCGCTGCGTTATCTACAGGTGAAAGTCCGCGGCGCTGTAATTCGAAATCGGCCATGAATTCAGGGTTTCCACCGAGCATGATGTCTGTTCCGCGGCCTGCCATATTTGTTGCAACGGTTACGGCTCCTTTAACACCAGCACGGGCAACAATCGCTGCTTCGCGCTCGTGGTGCTTTGCATTGAGCACTTCGTGGGCAACGCCTGCCTTCTTGAGGAATCCTGAAAGTTCTTCAGACTTTTCAACGCTGACAGTTCCGACAAGAACTGGCTGCCCCTTGCGATGGCGCTCGACGATATCGCGAGTGACTGCTGCAAACTTTCCGACCTCGGATTTGTAGACCAAATCTGGTTGATCGATACGTTGCATATCGCGGTTGGTAGGAATCGGAACTACGCCCAACTTATAAATTTGGTGGAATTCAGATGCTTCGGTCATCGCAGTACCAGTCATACCTGAGATGGTCTCGTAGAGACGGAAGTAGTTCTGCAAAGTAATTGTTGCAAGGGTCTGGTTTTCATCCTTGATATCAATGCGCTCTTTCGCTTCAAGAGCTTGGTGTAAACCTTCGCTGTAACGACGGCCTGCGAGCATGCGCCCAGTGTGCTCATCGACAATGAGAAGCTCCCCATTCATAACTACGTAATCCTTGTCGCGCTTGAAGAGTTCCTTCGCGCGAACTGAGTTGTTGAGATAGCCAATCAAAGTTGTATTTGCAGCCTCGTAGAGGTTTTCAATCTTGAGAAGTTCTTCAACCTTAGTGACGCCTTCTTCAAGGATGCCGATGGTCTTCTTCTTCTCATCTACTTCGTAATGTAAATCGCGCTGCAATTTCGTTGCGATATTGGCGAATTCGACGTACCACTTGGTTGCCTTATCAGCAGGTCCGCTAATGATGAGAGGCGTACGGGCCTCATCAATCAAAATCGAGTCAACTTCGTCCACTACTGCGAAGAAGTGATCTCGCTGTACGCAATCTTCGAGAGACCAAGCCATATTGTCGCGAAGATAATCAAAGCCAAATTCGTTATTTGTTCCGTAAGTGATATCTGAGAGATACGCAGCGCGACGCTCGGTAGGTGTCATGCTGTTAACAATGACGCCAACAGTCAGACCTAAGAATCGGTGAATACGGCCCATCCACTCGCTATCGCGCTCTGCGAGATAGTCGTTAACCGTGACGACGTGAACGCCGCGTCCTGCCAAAGCGTTGAGATAGGAAGGAAGGGTTGCAACAAGAGTCTTTCCTTCACCAGTGCGCATTTCTGCGATATTTCCTTTATGAAGCGCTGCACCACCCATGAGCTGAACGTCGTAGTGACGCTGGCCCAAAGTGCGCTTAGCGGCTTCGCGAACAACTGCGAAAGCTTCAGGCATTAAATCATCGAGGGTTTCACCTTGCGAAAGGCGTGATTTAAATTCATCAGTCTTTGCACGCAACTGATCATCAGAGAGTGGAGAAATGGATGCTTCAAAGGCGTTGACCTTATCGACGATCTTGCTTAAGTCGCGAAGAATCTTGCCTTCGCCGGCTCGCATAAGTCGATCGAGAATTGAAGCCATCGGCCTACCTTCCACTTGCTTGTTAACCCCCTTATCTTAGGGGTTCGGCAATGCAGGCTGTTACGGCGGCTATGACCTCAACCCCATTTTCACGCAGGGCCCGGGCACCTTCATGAAGTGTTGCCCCCGTTGTGACGAGATCATCAACCAAAATCACCTTTTCACTGAGATATCTCAGGGATTTCATTGAACCCTCAATATTTAGCAACCTCTGCTTTGCATCAAGAGAAGATTGATCTCTCACCTTTCGAATATGCGAAAGGCTTTCAACCGTTTCAATTCCAGTACTTTTACTTAACCGCAGAGAGAGTTCAGTGATGAATTGGCGACCACGTGATCTTGCCACAGCATGACGTGACGGAATCGGAACCAACAAACCTATTCCCCTCTCCTTTGAGCAGAAGTGAAAAGATTTCTGAAGTGCTTGAACCAACAAATCATCTGCCAACTTAATATTGTTCTCTTTTGCAGCCAACAGGACTTTGCTTGCAACAGATGAATATTGGATTGAAGAGAATATTGGGAAGTACGGCGCAGTTCTAGACCAGCTTCGATAGATATGAGGGTTCCATTTACTTCTGCAGTGTGAGCAGATCTCTAGGCCCAATGCAGAACAACCGAGGCATCGAACAGGAAAGATGATTTCTTGTAGCGACTTAAGACTCTTCATCTCTGCATTCTCTCTGCAGATCAGTTACGAGTTAGAGGTAAAAAGTTTCCTCGTGGAAATCTTTTGGCGCAGCCTTTATTGGACGCCCATCAATCACATCTCCCGCTCTACGTGGCAAGGTGAGCACAAAGTGAGCGCCGAGTCCTGGTCTTCCCCACGCATCAAGTTCGCCGTTGTGAAGTCGTGCATCTTCGAGCGCGATTGAGAGACCGAGCCCCGTGCCGCCTCGAACGCGCGCACGCGAAGGATCTGCGCGCCAGAAGCGGTCAAAGACTCGAATCAGTGCTGACTCATCAAGTCCGGAACCGAAATCACGAACTCCGATACCAACTTCACTCTCTGTCGCAACGATTGTGACGACAACTTCTTTGCCATCGGAGTGATCGAGCGCGTTAGATAAGAGGTTTCGCATGATGCGCTCGACGCGTCTGATATCTGCTTGAATTTGGACGACAGGAAGTTCGGTTTCAATTCGGATTCCAGAGTCAGTATCAAGTTCTCCTACTTGGAAGTCCTTTACGCAGCGGTTAATGAGTGCCACAACATCAAAGTCAACAGGTTCAAGAACGGCTACTTCAGCATCAAATCTACTTACCTCTAATAGATCTTCAAGGAGGCGTTCGAATCGATCAATCTGCGCAGCCAAGAGCTCTGAGCTACGTGCAACGAGTGGATCAAAGGAGGCTCGCTGGTTGTAGATAACTTCAGATGCCATACGAAGAGTTGTGAGCGGAGTTCGGAGCTCATGAGAAACATCAGATACAAATCGTTGCTGGACGCGAGAAAGGTTTTCAAGTCGCGAAATCTGCTGCTCAATAGATTGCGCCATCTCGTTGTACGAATTGGCAAGAGTTGCCATTTCATCCTGCGATTCAATACGCATGCGCTGACTGAAATCACCTTGGGTAAATTGTGTTGCGATTCGGGCAGCTTCTCGCACTGGGCGTACAACCTGACGAACCACCAGCCAAGTAATCATTCCGATTAAGAAAATAAGTGCAACACCTGTAAAGAGCAGTGAGTTTCGAATGAGGTCAAGAGTTTCAGTCTGGCTTGTCAGAATAAAGGCGATATACATTTCATATCGTCCTGCAGTTGGAATGTTAATTCTTTCTCCAACAAAGAGGGTATTGCCTTGGCTCACTTGCGCCGAACGCAATTCTCCGTACTCGTATTGAAGATCGGTCCCTTTTTGAATTCGTTCACGTAGTGCTTGTGGCACTGATTCAGACTTAATCAAACTCGAAGACATCTCATAAGAGACTTTTGTTTTACGTTCGCCTGGAACTTTAATGAAGATAACTTCACGCCGGCTCTGTTCTGAGCTTTGCGTCGTCGAGCTAATAATCAAATCAGCTAGGGCCTTCTTGCGCTCTTCAACTGAATCTCCCTGTGAAAGAAGCATCTGATATTGCGCGTTAAAGAAGGTGAACCGTGCTTCAGCGAGTGCCGAATCAAGGCTCACTTGCTGGATTCCGTCAGATAGGCGTGAATAGAGCGCAGATCCTGTTAGCGAAATAACGCCAAGGGAGAGCATGACCGTCGAGAGAATAACTTTGGTCGCAAGTGATTGCGAAAGCTTTCTACGAGCACCCATGTTGTGTGAGCCCTTTACGCTGGGCCGCCCGCCTTATAACCAACACCTCGTACCGTCATCACAATCTCTGGATGCTCTGGATCGTGTTCAATCTTTGACCGAAGACGTTGCACGTGCACATTTACAAGGCGCGTATCTGTGCTGTGGCGATATCCCCATACTTCGCTCAAGAGAGCATCGCGGGTAAATACGCGACCTGGATCTTTTGCCAATGCAACGAGAAGATCGAACTCAAGACGAGTAAGCGCAATCTTCTGCACACCACGTAGAACTTCGTGGGCTGTGACATCGATAGATAAATCTCCGATGGTGAGCAGACCAGTAACGTCGGCATTTGTTCTACGAAGTCGAGTACGAATCCGTGCAATTAATTCTGCCTTGTCGCGGAAGGGCTTCTGCATATAGTCATCAGCGCCAGCTTCTAGCCCACGAACAATGTCTTGGGTTTCACCTTTGGCGCTGAGCATCACAATGGGAACCATTGATTCTTGTCGAATCAATCTGCAGACCTCAATGCCATCAATTCCTGGCAACATCACATCAAGCAAGACGAGGTCTGGAGGATTATTTCTAAATACCTCCAGCGCCTCATCTCCTCGACTGACAAGATCTACATCAAAGCCTGAACTTGTGAGAACAATTCCAAGCATTTCTGCAAGGTCTTGATCGTCATCGACGACCATAACCAGGGTCATTTATGAACCGTGCTCCCAAGAGTTGAGGTACATATCTTGAGCAGGTGTAAGTGTGTCGATGTGACCACCCATTGACTTGAGCTTCAGTGAAGCAACTTCCTTATCAATGTATGTAGGAACTTCATGAACGCCCGCAGGAAGATTCTTTGCTTCCTTAACAAGGTATTCCGCTGTGAGTGCCTGATCAGAGAATGACATATCCATTACTGATGCTGGGTGACCTTCAGCTGCTCCTAGGTTTACAAGGCGACCTTCTGCAAGAAGAAGTAGGCGACGGCCATCCTTCATGACGTATTCGTCAGTCTGGTGACGCATCTTCTCGTTCTTTGTCACTGCATTCTGCTCGAGCCATGCAACATCGATTTCAATATCGAAGTGGCCTGAGTTAGCCATGATTGCGCCATCCTTCATAACAGCGAAGTGCTCATCGCGAAGTACATCGCGGTTTCCGGTAACGGTGATAAATACATCGCCGACCTTTGCAGCATCAACCATTGGCATAACGCGGAATCCCTGCATCATGGCATCTAGTGCCTTAGTTGGGTCAATTTCTGTAACGATGACATCTGCGCCCATACCCTTTGCGCGTTCTGCAACGCCCTTACCGCAGTAACCAAATCCTGCAACGACGACGATGCGTCCTGCAAGTAGGAAGTTAGTTGCACGGAAGACTGCATCAAGAGTTGATTGACCTGTTCCGTAACGGTTATCGAACATGTGCTTTGTATCGGTGTCATTGACAGCGATCATTGGGAATGTCAGTGCGCCATCTTTAGCCATCTGGTTAAGACGAATAACGCCTGTTGTTGTCTCTTCGCATCCACCAGCAATATTTGGAAGGAGTTCCTTACGTGTTGTGTGAAGAGTGTTAACGAGATCGCAACCATCATCAAATACTTGGTGTGGGTTGATATCGAGTGCTGCGTTGATGTGTGAGTAGTAACCATCACGGTCAACTGCATTGCGAGCAAATACAGAAATACCATATTCGTGCACGAGTGCTGCAGCGGTGTCATCTTGTGTTGAAAGTGGGTTTGAAGCACAAAGCGCAATCTCAGCTCCGCCAGCCTTGAGAACGCGCATCAAGTTTGCTGTCTCTGTTGTGACGTGCATGCACGCTGCGATACGTACTCCAGCAAACGGCTGTGACTTTTCGAAGCGTTCACGGATTTGAGCGAGAACAGGCATGTTGCGTTCTGCCCATTCAATCTTTTTGCGGCCTTGGGCTGCAAGGGAAGCATCCTTAATATCGTGCTTTGGAATAGTTGTAACAGGTGTCATTTAAATATTTCTCCCTAATGTAAAAACGGCTGTTTTTTCGCTTGACCTTCGGCGTAGGGCTCTACTGTGCTAGTCGGCTATGGGCATAGCCTACTAGTTAAGGGATTAATAGGAGGAGGTCGAGGCCATCGAGGTCGCCTCGGATCGTGTTAAGTACATCATCTCGAACCTTCTTCATACGGGCTTCCGTTGAAGCCTCAACGTTGAGTCGAAGGAGGGGTTCGGTATTGGAAGCACGAAGGTTGAACCACCAGTTATCTCCGTTAATGGTGAGGCCATCAAGATGATCGACTTCGACGCCAATCTTCTTTCCATAAATCTTTTCAATCTTGTTCATCGCAGCTTTTGCATCAGAAACTGTTGAGTTGATTTCGCCACTTGAGTGATAGCGATTAAAAGGTGAGAGAAGTTTCGATAGTGGTACTTCTGTTTCGCCGAGTGCTGCAATGGCATGGAGCGCTGCCAGCATTCCTGAATCTGCTTTCCAGAAATCACGGAAATAGAAGTGGCCTGAGTGTTCCCCGCCAAAAACTGCATTTGTTTCTGCCATGAGTTTCTTAATGTAAGAGTGGCCAACTCGAGAACGAACTGCGGTGCCGCCATTCTCTTCTACAACTTCCTTCACTGCGCGCGAAGAAATTAAGTTATAAATAATGTTTGATGATGGGTAGCGCTTGAGTTCGCGAGTTGCGATAAGTGCTGTGAGTGCTGATGGATTAACCAAATCACCCTTCTCATCTACAAGGAAGCAGCGATCTGCATCGCCATCAAATGCGAGTCCAATATCTGCCTTATTTTTCTTTACGGCCTTTTGAAGATCTTTGAGGTTTGAAGGTTCGATGGGGTTTGCTTCGTGATTTGGGAAGGTTCCATCAAGTTCGAAGTACATCTCAATTACTTCAGCGTTGAGGCGTTTGAATACGGCGGGAGCGGTATATCCACCCATTCCATTTCCAGCATCGATGACAATTTTGAGCGGACGAATTGAGGAAACATCGACGAGAGTAAGCAAGTGATCTACATACTCTTCGAGCATTTCTTGGCGCTTTTCAACACCTACATTGCGCATCGCCATAGGAGTTCCTTCTTTGACGAAGTTCTCGATGGTGACTAGCCCTGATTCTTTTCCAATTGGTCGTGCACCGCTGAGGCAAAGTTTGATTCCGTTGTATGCAGCTGGATTATGACTTGCAGTAAACATTGCTCCTGGAAGATTGAGCTTTCCGGAAGCGAAATACAACATATCTGTTGAAGCTAATCCGATTCGGATCACATCAAGTCCTTGTGAAGTCACACCCGCTGAGAACGCAGTAGCCAATGTGGGAGACGATGGACGCATATCTTCACCGATAACAACGGTTCCGGGCTCTCGCTCTTGTTCTAGGAAACGTGCGACCGCAACACCAGTTGCAAATGCGAAATCAGCTGTCAGTTCCTTATCGACCAAACCACGGATGTCGTACGCCTTAAAGATAGAAGAGCTCATGTGGCAATCGTAAAGAGAAAGGAGGGATTAAGAGAAATTAGGAGGGAACGGCGCGTAAATGTCCGCGTCGCCCGACATTGGAATGAGATGCAGCGATTTCCGGTGCGCTCTCTTGGCTGCGTGGAGCCTGAGCCACTTCTCTGACCGCATCCGCAATAGCCATCAAGTCATCTTCGCTAGGACCTGTTGCATCTGCATCAATTGATTGGCGAATCACTTCCCAGCCATTTGGCACAGTAAGGCGCGCAGAGTGTTTTTCACAGAGATCGTAAGAATGAGGTTCGGAGAAAGTAGCTAGCGGTCCAAGAACTGCAGTGGAGTCCGCGTAAATATAAGTAAGAGTCATTGAAGCAACGGATCGGCAACTGACGCGTGAACAGACGCGACCAGTGCGAAGTTGTGAACTCATAGCGCTAAGGCTAGTGGGGGCGCTCTGAATAGTTATGGATTGAGTACCCGAATATTTGAAGCCGGGATTGAGGATTTAGTTAAGACGCCTCCAGGGTTGAGTGGGATATATCCATATCCACTCTTCGATGTAATGAGGGCAGCCCCTGAAGTGCCAGTTGAGATTTGAGAGAAGGTAACTGACCGCACTGAGTTAGGTACGGCAAAGGTTGCAATATCTTCTGCATCGATTCTTACAGACTTGCTCTTGCCGTTGGTATATGTGAGATCTAACGTGACCCTGACTCGCGTTCCTGTAAATACCAACGTGGGGGCAAGCCCAGTTGTTGCCAATGTAAATTCACTGAGCTGGCTGGCTCCGGTACTCCACACAAAGTCACGCTTGCCACCAGATAGTGTGCGAGAGAAAACAGATCCAAGGATTGGCTGATCTGAAGTGATATGCAGGGCGAATTTTCCAGATGCCATTGTTATATCCATCGGAATCTCTACAACCTTCTTATGAGCAATCGTCCGGCCATTGATTCCTACCGGCGAAAATGTGCCATCGGTAGAACGAATCTCTGCAGAAATACGTGCGTCTACATCACCTGGCACGAGCAATCGCAAGGTATGCGGCGTAGAACTATTTCGGCCAGTCTGCTGAGGGATTGCCGGAATCTGCAGTGTCTTGCTTGCATCCCCCGTTGAATTCACGAGATCTCCACCGAGAGCTTGAAGACCCTTACCGCGTTCGTCTATGAGGAAACCATTAACTCGACCCGAACGAGTCAGAAGATGAATTGCAATCTCTTTGGAACCAGGCGCAAGTGTTGCCAATGAAAGTGATGCATATGAATTTGGCTTGAGCGAGATGCTGCGTGGCGCAAGCTCTCCATTTTCATTAAAGAGTGTGATCTCAACAAGTGCACGACCTAATCCGCTGTTGACGATATTGAGCGAACCCTTCGAAGTGATATCGGCAATTGCTCCAACAAACCACTGAGATGCAATGGGTGCGCTACATGGAACAGCACCTGCCCAAACGCCCTTACGCACTTGCCACACAACAGGTGTGACTGGACCCGCTTCGATCACTGCAGATTGTCCGGCTACGGCATATCTTCTGAAACCAACTTCAGTTGTCTTCATCGAAGATGTACCGGTCTTACGAACCAGAGTCTTCGGCGATGTCAGCGAAATTGCAGTGGTGAGCCCAGAGATATTTGGAGGGCAGACAACAGCTGGGTAACTTTCATTAAACCTGCTAGTTGATGCGGTGAAGTTAAGGATATTGCTGAGAAAAATTGTGGTTGCAGTTGCTACGGCAAGAATGAGAACTCTTCTATTTTTCATGAGAGCACCGATTCAGAAATTTCACGGCGACGACGGCCAGCGGGCAGCGCCAATACAACTGTGGTGACAAGAGCGATAAGGAAGAAGGAGATCCAGGCGCGTCGAGCAGTGCCATCATGAATTACGGAGATATCCCCACCGGTCGTTACCTCAAATGTCGGCAAACCATTTGCATTCTCGATTTTCGCCAAACGATAACCATCTTGGAACACTTGCCAACGCTTGCTGTAATTCTCAGTTAAAGTGATCGTGCCTGGGGTTGGAGCATTAGCACTTACGCCCTTTGATTCAAGTACATATTCTTTTCCAGAGTAATCCACAAACTTAATTCGGCCAGTGCTTTCCGATACACGCCAGACAATTCCATCTCGGGTTGCAGAAGTTCTGTTGAATCCACCCAGCCCATCTATGGTCTGAACCACTTCTGGAATTACTGGATTCTTGAGAAATACATACTTAATTCCGTAATCTGCAAAGACCTTACTTGATGTCACGCCAGTGTTATCGACAAGTCCTTCAATGGCTCGTGAAATGACATCAGTATCTGCAGGCGCCACATCAACTTCACCTAACGTTGCTGAGCCTCCACGTGAAATGAAATAAGAAAGTGTTGGTTCTCCGTTGCTTCGATATGGTCTTAGCACGACGGTCTTCGCATCATTTTCAATAGCTAAGAAAGCAGGCAACACTTCTTTTGAAGATGTGCGAACAGGTGAATCCGCGCCTGCAGTAATCAGCCAGAAAATAGATGTTGTTGAGTAGAAGAGCGTCAGTAAAAGCACTGCTGCGACAGAGATGTGTCTGTAGTTGATATGTGATTGTTGAAGGCGGGCACGAATCTTGTCGAACATGACGACCGCTGATGTAATCGAGAGCAGTGTTGCTATTGAAAGAAGAGTGCCTACAAATACTCGAGATGAAGTTGCAGCACCATTGCCATGAAGAGTAAGTGCGCTCATCAGAGTTGCAGAGAGCAAGAAAACTATGCCGAGAGATGCAAACTTTCGCGCCGCCGTTGTTGAAAAGAAGGTAACAAAGAGAACGAAGGCGATAGGGCTGATTGCCCACCAAGGTAGTGAACCTGGACCCCCTGGGTTTGCAAGGAGAGCGAGGTTGGGTCCTCCACCAGAAACTGTTAATCCGATTTCACCAAGCAGTCGAGATGGGTGAACGAAGTATGCAAATGAACCAGGGACCGATAGGAGGAAAGGAATAAAGAGCAACGTTAGACGTCGAATTACTCGCTGGATAAATTGAGAGTCACGATAATTCTTTTCGGAAGTTAGATAATCGCGGTAGATCCCAAATAGAACAGCTGCGAGAACTATGAGGATTGCAGATGGGTTAAAGGCAAAGATCAACCAGATGAAGAGTGAATAGGCGTAAACGCTGCGCCACGAACTCTGATCTATATCATTCCAATTCTTGAGCTCGCCAATAAAAATTGGAAGCAGGGCCAAGAAAATAATGACGCCGAGGCGCCCCGCATTGATTGATGCGATTGCTACGGGTGAGAAGGCATAAAGAAGAGCAGCGCCGGATGAGAGCCACTCGTTATCTGTGAAGCGCTTGAGGTAACGATATGAAGTAAGAAGGAGAAGAAACGGTGCTGCAAAGAAGAATATAGTGATGAGAAGCGGAACATTTCCTAAAGTAAAAATCGATGCGGTTGAAACGAGCAATACCCAAGCAGGGGTCGATTCCCCGCTGCCCATTCCGATTCCATGCCAGCTAGCTAAGTAAAGCTTGAAGAGATCAGATAAACCATCTGGTGAAGGAGCCAGTGCACCGCCTGAGATTGGTCCGATGCGATGTCGAGCCCAGAAAAGTGAGACCACAAATATCAAAGTAGTTACGGCAACTATTGGCCGTGTAAAGAAAAGTTTCCAAGGGCGGTGAGCAACTGGAACCAGTAGATCTTCTTCTTCATTAATAGTTAAATCACTCAACGCAGCAGTTGTATCGCCTGAGTTGTCGGGCAAGAGTTTGCCTCTGATTACTTCAAATCCGCGTGAGAATGAACTGCGCAGTTGCGTCCATCGTGATGGAATAAATGCCTTTACTACTCGACTTGAGACAAAACGGCTCTTCTTTCTCGACTTTCGAGCCTCAAAGAGTTCATTGGGATGAATGATGAGTGAGCCGATTGCAAGAATTTCATCGCTGGCATAACCAGGTAACTTTGCAAAGAGATAACCAATTGCACGAAAGAGTGCGCCGGCAAATAATTGAATTGTGAGCCATGGCAGCGACCAGAAACTTGAATTTGCTAAAAGCACATAGGCGGCGTTACGGCGATCGAGCAAGAGTGGGCGATGTAGAAATGCTCCCTTTACATCGACATCTCTGCGTTCGGTTGCCGAAGCCTGGGCGTGATAGCCGACAGCATCTGTCACTACAACAACTGAATGGCCAGCTGTGCGAACTCTCCAACCGAAATCGACATCGTCGCGGAATAGTTCGAGGTTCTGGTCAAAGCCGCCAAGTTCTTCAAAGATATCTCGTCTAATGAGGGCACCTGCAGTGCTAACTGAAAGTACCTCGTGGATTCCATCTCGTTGACCTTGGTCATATTCAGATGGTTCAAGACCTGTCCATCGCGCACCATTGGAAGCCAAACTAATTCCGACTTCGAGTAAGTGGCTGCGATCATGCCAACCAAGAAGTTTTGGTCCTGCCATAACAACACTTGGTCGTTCGACGAGAACTGCGAGAAGTGATTCAAGAGATGATGCAGTCAGAGCACAGTCATCATGGAGAATCCATAACCACTCATCTGCTCCATCAACCGGAGCTGCAAGTTGATCTACACCGTAAGCAACTGCTGCACCGAAACCAGTTGCGCGATCTATCGTTGCAATAGGGATGCGAGCGCCTTTAAGGAGTTTGGCAGAGGTATCGGTTGAACCAGTATCAACTGCAAGAATTTGATCAACCTGACGAGTTTGAGAAGCGATTGATGCAACTACTTCAGGCAGCCAGGTTGATCCATCATGGACAACGAGAATTGCTGAAACGCGTTGCGTACTCATAAGGGAAACTTATCGTTTGAAACTGTGAAGTAAATGAAGTGCCCGTGCTTACGCAGGACGACGCTTCAGGCGGCGGCGCTCACGTTCAGAGAGGCCACCCCAAATTCCGAAACGCTCATCATGCGCGAGCGCATATTCGAGACATTCCTGACGCACTTCGCATGAGAGGCAGACACGCTTTGCTTCACGTGTTGATCCGCCCTTCTCAGGGAAAAATGCTTCTGGGTCGGTCTGGGCGCAGAGTGAGCGCTCCTGCCAGGAGAGTTCGATGTTCTCTCCGCTAGCGAGTTGGATAGTTGGTCCAGCAGTGGGGGCTGATGGCTTGCCAGTCGATGTTCCTTCTGGGCGGATCGGCATGCGCGAGTCTCCTCAAGTCATTAGGGCGCACTTCGGTATGAAGAACGCGCTCTAGGAGTGAATTACACCGGTGTAATCCCTCTGAGTCAACCCCGAGGTTGAGACTTTTTTCGCATTTTCTTAAGAAATTTTCACAAATCTACGCTCTTTGTCGATTTTTGCTAGAGATTGATGGGTAAATCGAGCTTTTTCGAGAGGTAATGGGCGCTTCTATTCGTTCCCGCTGCCACGTCTGTCCCATGAGCGATGAAAGTGTGAGTGAGTACTGCGCCGTCGCCGATAGTGACATCGTCACCGATGATGCAATCGTCAATCTGAACTCCTGACCCGATGGAACAGCGAGCCCCGATAGAAGTCCCGCCTGTAATCACAGCATCAGACGCGATAGTTGTATCGGCCATCGCTTGAAAATCACCTTCGACTAAGTCGCGAGAGCCCTTAAAGAGCGCTGCAGGAGTTCCCACATCTAGCCAATATGACTCTTCTGTGTAACCGAATACAGGTCGTCCACTTGAAACGAGCGCTGGGAAGGTTTCGCGTTCAACACTAACAACCTTGCCAAGTGGAATCTGATCAATGACAGAAGGGCTAAAAACATAACAACCAGCGTTGATTGAATTTGTAACAGGGTTATCCATTTTTTCTAGGAATGCAGTTACGCGACCATCTGAATCTGTAGGAACACAACCAAAAGCTCGCGCATCTTCTACATCGATCAGATGCAGTGTTACATCTGCCTTATTCTCAAGGTGGAAGGCAATCTGATCAGCGATGGAGTGGCGGCTGAGTACATCGCCATTGAAGATAACAACCGGTTCATCGCGACCAAGAAGCTCTGCTGCATTGCGAATTGCACCACCGGTGCCAAGTGGCTCTTTCTCAACTGCATAAAGAATCTTCATCCCCCACTTAGCGCCATCGCCAAAGTACGGAGTAAAGACTTCAGCAAGATATGAGGTAGCAAGTACTAGAGTGTGAATTCCGGCTCGCTTTGCAGCAAGTATCTGATGTTCCGTTACAGGAAGCCCTGCAACAGGAAGCATCGGCTTCGGTGACTCATCTGTCAGTGGTTTGAGGCGAGTACCAAATCCGCCAACAAGGAGAATGCCTACAGCCATTACTGTGCACTCACTTCACTTGTAATGCGCATTGCTGCTTCTGATATCTGTTGATCAGTTGCAGTCATGGCGATACGGATATGTGTTGCATCTCCATAGAAGTTTCCGGGCGTTGCAAGGATTCCAAGAGATGCAAGCCAGGCAACGGATTGCCAGCAATCTTCATTGCGCGTGGCCCATAAGTAGAGGCCAGCATCGGAGAAATCAATGGAAAAACCTGCAGCTTTTAATGCTGGGATCAAGAGATCTTTACGAGAGTTATAGCGCGCTCGTTGTTGAGCGACATGTTCTGAATCTGAAAGTGCAGCAATCATTGCCTTCTGAACAGGAAGCGGAACCATCATTCCTGCATGTTTGCGCACCTCAAGAATCTGTGCGATGAGTTGAGGATCGCCCACAACAAATGCTGCACGATAGCCAGCTAGGTTGGAACGCTTAGAAAGTGAGTGCACAGCAAGGACGTTTTTATTGTCTCCACTGGTGTGAGCGAGAATAGATGTAGGAGTTACGGTTTTTCCAAATTCGAGATAACACTCATCTGAGACAACTACTCCCCCAGTTCTGCGCGCCCAATCAATTGCTGATTGATACTCAGATGCTGAATGAACGCGTCCGGTTGGGTTTGATGGTGAATTTACCCATGCTAAATCAGCTTTAGGCCATTGCGATGCATCAATTCCTACTGGAGTTGCTTCAGATTTCGCAATCATTGCACCGACTAAATAGGTTGGGTAAGCAACTTCAGGATAAAGAACGCTCTGCGATGTAAGAAAAGTTGGTAGCCATCCAACAAACTCTTTCGAACCAATGAGTGGGAGAACTCCGAATTCGCCAGTGGCGCCGAGATTTTCCTTTGCCCATTCCGTAATCGCAGTACGAAGTTCAGGAGTTCCCATCGTCACGGGATAACTTGGAGAATTTGAAGAGTCTTTTAGAGCTTGCTGAATAAAGTCCGGGGTTGCATCAACAGGAGTTCCAACTGAGAGATCAATAATTCCTGCTGGATGTTCTTTCGCAGTTGCGCCATATGGAGCGAGCGCATCCCACGGGAAATCAGGAAGTTTGTGGCCCAAGAGCAGTTACATCTGCATGGTCGGTATTTGTCTCGCCGACCTTTGATGCTCCCCCAGGTGAACCGAGTTCGATAAAGAATTCTGTATTGATCTTCTTGTAGTTCTGCCACTGTCCTGGAACGTCATCTTCGTAATAGATAGCTTCGACTGGGCATACAGGTTCGCAAGCACCGCAGTCGACGCATTCGTCAGGCTGGATGTAGAGCATGCGGGTGCCGTCATAGATGCAGTCGACAGGGCACTCTTCGCGGCAAGACTTATCTTTAACATCCACGCATGGTTCTGCAATTACATATGTCACGAAAAGTCCTCCGGGAGCTATTAACGGTAGGCGGTAATTCTAACCCTGCGAGAGCGCTCTTGCACGATTAGGGTTGGGCTATGTACGGCAAAGTCTTGGGTGAGCGATGAATTTAGCCACCCAGATTGCCCAGGCGCTCGGCAAACGAGTCACCATCCGGCTTCGCGATAGCGATGGAACTTTCCGTGATGTGGTCGGCGTTCTACAGAGTGAGACAACTCTTATTAACCGTCGTGGAGAAAACGTCTCTTTTGATCCTGAATCTGCAGTCGCATTCCGCGTAATTCCAGTCTTCAATCGTCGCGATATATCTGCAGGTTCGCTCACCATGTACGACACGATGTCGCGAGCTTTGAAGACGATTTCTAGTCGCGATGGCGCAGTACGAATTTACTGCTGCGGACCAACTGTCTATCGCGATGCCCACGTCGGAAATCTTCGCACCTTTCTTCTCTCCGATCTCATCTCTCGAACTCTTCAGATGACTGGGCTTGAAGTAACGCTCGTTCAGAACATCACCGATGTCGGTCATATGGCCGATGACTTCTCCGAAGAAGACAAGATGTTGGCTGAATCTGAGAAAACCAAAGTTGACCCTTTTGAAATCGCTCGAACATTTGAAGCACGCTTTCACATAGATCTACAACGCCTCAATATTCAAGGCGCAGATTCTTATCCACGAGCATCAGAGAAGATGCCTCAGATGATTGCGGCAATTGAAAGACTCATTGAACTAAATAATGCATATGTTGGCAGCGACGGTTCGGTCTACTTTGATGCAACATCATTTCCAACGTATGGCGCTTTAAGTGGAAACAAACTCGAAGCGCTCAAGCCGGGACATCGCTATGAATTTACCGATGAAGGCGGCAAGAGATTTCACGCTGATTGGGCGCTCTGGAAACTAGCAGGGGCCCGCACGCAAATGATTTGGGATTCACCTTGGGGTGCAGGATTTCCTGGCTGGCATATCGAGTGCAGTGCAATGTCCATCGAGCTTCTTGATGGACATGTAGATCTTCATATCGGCGGAATTGATCTGCGCTTTCCTCATCACGAAAATGAGCGTGCGCAGTCAGATTCACTGACTGGTGATGAAACGGTAGATACCTGGGTACATGGTGAGCACTTGCTCTTTGAAGGTCGCAAGATGTCGAAGAGCGCTGGCAATGTCGTATTGCTTCAGGACGTGATTGATCGAGGACTAGATCCCCTTTCACTTCGCTTTGCACTCCTTGAGAACCGCTATCGATCTCAGATGGATTTAAGTTGGGCATCTCTTGAAGCGGCGCACACAACCCTGAAGCGTTGGCGGCAATTACTTGCAGATGCAGGTAGCGGAGTTGAATTGAAGTTTGATCAAGAGATTAGCGATGCGTTCACCACAGACCTTGACACTCCGCGCGCCATGCAGCGAATTCGTGCGATTGAAAAAGATTCGACAATTGGTGCACTCGATAAACGCGCTCTCTTCTTATTTGCCGATCAAGTACTTGGCTTGGAGCTCGACCGAGGTGTCGAAAGTAAAGAGCCGAGTGACGAAATCAAAGCCTTGCTTGCTGCTCGAATTAACGCACGTGCTGAAAAAAATTGGTCCATGAGTGATTCGCTACGTGATCAACTTTTAGAGGCAGGTCTTGAGATTAAAGATGGAGCAAAAGGGCAAGAGTGGAGTTGGCGTTAATTAGGGGCGTCGAGCTACAGCAAAGATTCCAGCTATAAATCCAAGAGCCAAGAGCGCACTTCCTGGGTTATCTCCCTGAATAAGTAGCTCGTTTCCTACTCCAAAAGATCCGGCTTTAGCGATGATTGCGAGCCAAGATATGAGTGCAAAGAATTTGTAACGTCTCTTGCCTGTGTAGCGACCTACCCACCAAATTGCTACATAGCTACCAACGATGCCCACGATCGCACCTATTGGTGGGAGCGTTTGGTGAATAAGCGTTGCAGAAGCTGCGGTGGCTACGCCGATGAAAATTGCATAAACGAAATTCATCGAGTGATATCTACTCCGGCAAAGAGATCTTGCTCGTAGCCCTTGTTATCAAAAGGTTCAGCCTTCTCGCCTTTAACCAAGGTGTAGTACTCGTATCCCCACACTTGTAAGCCCAGATTATTGGAGAGTGCAAAAAATGGTCCATCAACTTCGATCTGCGTTGCATGTGCACGCATCGCATCCATCTTTTGCTCCACATACTCATTGCCATCGACAAGTGCGTGAACAAATGAATCATCTTTGGCAAATGGCAGATCATCTGCGCTTTCGGCACCCATGAAATCTGAGCCAATCTTCTTCATGGCATCAATGCCCTCTTGAATCACTGACTTTGGCATCACGTTCCAGTAAATCTTTTGGATATTCCAGGCAGATTTCTCAGCGGCGCTCATTGCAACGCGATGGGCTTGAATGTGATCAGGGTGGCCGTATCCGCCAAATTCATCGTAAGTAATCATTACGTGAGGTTTTACTTCCTCAATGACTCGCACTAAATGGTTGGAAGCTTCATCAAAGTCAGCTTTCCAAAATACATCTGGGCGATTGTTCGGTTCTGTACCCATCATTCCGCTATCGCGGTACTTGATGGCTCCTTCACCTAGAAAGCGATGATCAGAAACCCCTAAAGCTTTCATGGCAACTGCAAGTTCTTCAACGCGATGATCGCCGAGTGAATCAGTCGCATGTGCAGCTAAGTGCGCAAGATCTGGAACAAGGACTTCACCTTCTTCACCACGTGTACATGTAACGAGAGTTACTTCAGCACCTAGGGCTGCATACAACGCCATGGTGCTTCCATTGTTAATGGTTTCGTCGTCAGGGTGAGCATGCACAAGCAGCATGCGATAACCCTTATAGCTCTTGAGCATTAGTAGACCGGAAGAGATGTATCGACCTGCTTTGCCCAAGCGATAACGCCCCCCGATACATGTGAAGCATCGGCAAAACCAGCGCTCTTTAGGATTGCAAGACATTCAGCAGAGCGAACGCCGCTCTTGCAGTGTAGAACGATTGGCTTATCTTGCGGAAGTGATGCCAGAACGCTTCCGTCGATAAATCCTTGCTTCGGAATTAAGTGGGCTGTTGGAATATTGACGATTTCGTACTCGCTAGGTTCGCGAACATCGATCAGATAGAAATCTTCTTTACTATCAATCTTTGTCTTGAGCTCTTGCACGGTAATCGTTGAACCAGAGCTTGCTTCTTGGGCTGCATCAGAAAGAGTTCCACAGAACGCTTCATAGTCAGGAAGAAGTGCGGTTTGAGTCGCATTTTCGCTGCAGAGTGGGCAGTTAGGATCTTTACGAACTTTAATCTTTCGGAATGTCATTTCCAGTGCGTCATAGACCATGAGTGAACCGATGAGCGGTTCACCAACTCCGGTGAGAACCTTGATTGCTTCTGTTGTTTGGATTGATCCAATAGTTGCGCAGAGAACTCCGAGCACGCCACCTTCAGCGCAGCTTGGAACCATTCCCGGAGGTGGTGGTTCTGGATAGAGGCAGCGATAGCAAGGACCGTACTCAGCCCAGAAAACGCTTGCCTGTCCATCGAAGCGATAAATCGATCCCCATACATATGGCTTCTTCAAAAGCACGCATGCATCGTTGACGAGGTAGCGAGTTGCAAAGTTATCTGTTCCGTCGACGATGATGTCGTATTGAGAAAAAATCTCCATGACATTTGAATTATCGAGTCGAGTCTCGTGCAAGACAACATTTACATACGGGTTGATCTCAGCAATTTTCTCTTTTGCGCTAAGCGCCTTGCTCTTTCCAATATCTGATTGGCCGTGAATGATCTGGCGCTGCAGATTAGATTCATCGACGGTATCGAACTCAACGATTCCGAGAGTTCCGACTCCGGCTGCTGCAAGATACATAAGTGCAGGAGAGCCCAATCCACCTGCTCCGACGCAGAGGACCTTCGCATTCATTAAGCGCTGTTGTCCAGCCATAGCAACATCAGGGATGATCAAGTGGCGGCTGTAGCGGCGCACTTCATCAACGGTGAGCGCTGGGCCTGGCGTGACTAATGGAGGCGTCTTCATGCAGGTAATTCTGCCGTACTGTGCCTTTCGTGGCGAATTCAGTACGATTCGCGGAATGACTACTGACACAGCTTCTGCAAACAATTCGCGTTCAGATAAGTCGCGCCTTCCTCGCGACGAGCGACGCGCAATTTTGCTCTCTGCCGCTCTCGAAGTTTTCACCGCTGCTGGCTATCACTCAGCTGCAATGGATGAAATTGCCGATCGAGCAAATGTCAGCAAGCCAGTTCTCTACCAGCACTTCCCTTCCAAGCTAGATCTCTATCTCGCTGTTCTCGATCTTCATATCGATTCACTTGTCTATGAAATTCAGAAGGCGATCTCTTCAACTCCTGATAACGAGCAACGTGTGCATGTCACAATCGAGGCATACTTCAACTTTATTGAGAATGAGGGCGAAGCTTTCCGTCTTCTCTTTGAAAGCGATATGAGCGTCGAGCCACAAGTTCGCGAACGACTCAACCGAATGACGTACGACTGCGCAGCCGCCGTTTCTGGAGTTATCTCAAATGACACTGGACTTCCAAAGGAAGCAGCCATGATGCTCGGAGTCGGATTGATCGGTTATGTACAGGTAACTGCTCGCCACTGGCTCGAGCGTGATAGCAAACTCACTCGTCAGCAGGCCATGGAGCTAGTTGAGAACCTCATGTGGCGTGGAATTTCTGGATTTCCCCGCACTGACTCATAGCGAATAAGATAGGCGCATGAGTTCAAAGAAATCAGAAAAAGCATCAAAGGTTCGTATCTCCATCACCAATGTTGGAAGTGAACTCTCTTTTGATTGTCCTTCGACTCCCGCTGAGATCAAGAGCGCAGTAACTGCAGCTCTCACAGCGCAGACTCCACTCTCTCTTCAAGATATTCAGGGACACGAGATCATCGTCCCTGCGGACAAGATTGGTTACGTCGAAATCGGCGAGCCAGCTGAGCGCCGCGTCGGTTTCGGCGTTGTGTAAGTGAGCCTGACTTTCGCAGACCTTCCTCTTCGTAAGGAAACAATTGCAGCTCTCGCAGAGCACGGATTTACTTCACCATTTCCAATTCAAGAGATGGTTATGCCCATTGCACTCGCTGATGGCGATGTTATTGGCCAAGCCAAGACCGGAACCGGTAAGACTCTTGCCTTCGGTATTCCTGTCATTGAACGCGTCATCGCACCCAATGATTCTGATTGGGCGCAACTTCCCAATCAAGGTAAGCCACAAGTATTAATCGTCGTTCCAACTCGCGAACTCTGCGTACAGGTAACAAAAGATATTGAAGAGCTCTCATTTAATCGCGGTATCCGCACTCTCGCTGTTTATGGTGGGCGCGCATTTGAACCTCAGATTGAAGCGCTCAATAACGGCGTTGAAATTGTAGTTGGAACTCCAGGTCGCCTCCTTGATCTCTATCGCCAAGGGCAACTCACACTTAAATTCGTATCTCGCGTAGTACTTGACGAAGCAGATGAAATGCTCGATCTCGGCTTCTTGCCAGATGTAGAGAAGATCTTTACAAGCACTCCTGCGCGTCAACAGACAATGCTTTTCTCAGCAACAATGCCTGGCGACATCATCGCTCTTGCTCGTCGCTTCATGAATCAGCCAGTGCATATTCGCACTCAAGATAATGAAGATGAAGGCGCAGTTGTTTCACGCATTGAACAACATGTAGTCCGCGCTCACGCAATGGACAAGATTGAAATGCTTGCTCGTATCTTGCAGGCTAATGGCCGCGGACCAACTATCGTCTTCTGCCGCACAAAGCGCACAGCGCAAAAGACTTCAGATGATCTCATCGAGCGCGGTTTCCGTGCAGCGACAATTCACGGTGATCTCGGTCAATCTGCTCGCGAAAAAGCGCTCAATGACTTTAAGGCAGGAAAATCAGATGTTCTGATTGCAACCGATGTTGCAGCGCGCGGCATCGATATCGATGGAATCACCCACGTTATTAACTACCAATGCCCTGAAGATGAGAAGACTTACGTTCACCGCATTGGTCGTACAGCTCGCGCTGGAGCACACGGAATCGCAGTCACATTTGTTGACTGGGATGAACTCGCACGTTGGAAGATGATTGATACAGCCCTCGTTCTCGGACTCCCTGAACCAGTTGAAACATATTCATCATCTGAACATCTCTACGAAATGCTCAACATCCCAGCGGGCTCTACGGGTCGCATGGTCAAAGCGCGCGCTCCTCAGGCCGAGAAGCCACAGTCTGACCGCTCTGGTTCGGATCGTCCAAAGCGCGAGAAGAGTCCAGAAGTTAAGAAGCCTGCAGCAGAACGCGTGAAGCGCGAACGTACTCGCACAAAACGTATCTCTGAGTAAATAACTTTAGAGATTAAGTTTAGTTAAGCAGCCGCAAAAGCTTTGATTGCATTTGCGAGCATCTGTACCGCAATTGCTGCCAGCAAGAGTCCGGCAATACTTGCAAGAAGCGTGACGCCTGAATCCTTAATCAACCCAACAATCTTTGTTGAGGCCATCAATACAGTGCCGATAATCAAGTGCACAGCCAAGATTGCGATAACTAACCCAATAATTTGAGTAGTGGTGTCTGCCTTCTGCACATAAATCATTGTGGCGACAATTGCGCCAGGGCCCGCAAGTAGCGGTGTGCCCAGCGGAACCATTCCGATGTTGTCGCTTGAATTTTCAGTTCCAGTGTTCTTATTTCCGGTAAGCAGTTGAAGAGCTACATAGAGCAACAAAAGTCCGCCAGCTGCTTGAAGTGCCTCGATTGAGACGTTCATGTACTCCAAGATCAATTGCCCAAAGAGTGCGAAAGTGGCGATGACAAAGAGCGAGACTCCCGCTGCCTGCCACGCAAGGCGCACTCGCTCGCGTGGAGATTTATCTCCGACTAGACCTAAGAAGATTGGCGTAGCGCCCGGTGGATCCATGATGACAAAAAGGGTGACAAAAGCTTGAGTAGCAAAAGTAACTGCTCCAAGTGAATTCATTTCTTAACAACCCTTCGTGCATTTGCGAGTGACTCTAACTGTTCCCATTGTGCCTGATGTGTTGTGTTTTCTGCTAACCCATTTAATTTTCCTGTGCCGTGATAATCACTTGAGCCTGTAGTAACTAAGGAAAGTTCGCGAGCGATTGCAATAAGTGTTTCTTGCTCCTGGGCATTTTGATCTCGGTGGTGAACTTCAATTCCATTAAGCCCTGCTGCAACCAAATCTGCAAAGGTAGATGCAGTAATCGTCTGTCCACGGCGAGATGCGAATGGATGGGCGATGACGGCTACTCCCCCTGCTTTTCGGATGGTCCGAATGGCATCTTCAGGTGTTGGGGCCGCATGCGTTACATAATATTTAGAGTCGTTATTGAGTAAATCTAGGAAAGCTTCATCGCGACTAGCAACAACTCCATTAGCAACGAGGGCATCCGCCAGATGTGGACGACCCACCGTTGCTCCCTCAGGAGTCGCTCGATACACATCATCGAGTGAAATATTGATTCCATCTGCGCTAAGGAGCTCGACCATTTTGCGCATGCGAGGAAGGCGTGTGTCTCGTGAATCTGCGAGCATCTGTTGTATCTCGCCATCTTCTCCATCAAAGAGGAGGCCGAGCATATGAACGCTAATTCCATCTGTTGTAAGACAGGAAACTTCGGCGCCTAAGACAAGTTCAATCTGAGGCTGAATAGCAGTAACTGCTTCGGCCCAACCCGCAGTCGAATCGTGATCTGTAATGGCCAAAGTTGTGATTCCTGCAGCTAGGGCTTTCTTCACTAAGGAGAAAGGTGAGTCTGTTCCATCGCTGCAGGTGGTGTGGGTATGAAGATCAATCATTCGTCGACCATCACGCTTTCAGGACGAGTTCGCAGGACTACCAGAATGCATCCGCCAAGAATGAGAATAACTCCCGGAATAATCATGAGCGTTGGTTGCTTTCCAATATCAAATGCCATCGCAAGAATTGCAGCGACTGGAACTTCAAAGAAAACAATCATTGATACAACTGCAGGTGAGACGCGCTTCAAAGTGATATTAAACATCGTATGTCCAAGAATTTGTGCGCCTAAGATGAGTCCAATAAGAACCCACCACTCTTTCGCAACAAAGCCGAATATTGGATATCCCGAGAGCAGCGCCATAGGGAGTGCAGTCATTGCACAAACAAAGTAGCAAATAGTGGTGTAAGACGTTGTTGCAAGTGTTTGCTGCGCTCTTGAACCAATCAACATGTATGCAGCTGCGAGCGCGCCAGAAATTAGCGCAGCCAAATCTCCCATAAATGATCGACGATCGAGTTGTAAATCAATACCTGTCACAAGAAGCACACCGCTAAAACTAATGAGCATTCCGAACCATGCTTTTGTCGGAATATGACCACCCGTGAGCTTTACAAAGAATGCAGCGAAGATTGGCTGAGTAGCAACAATGGCAGTTCCGGCAGTAACACTTGTCATGCGCATCGATAGAAAGAATCCAACAAAGTGCACAGCAAGTACAACACCAGCCAATACTGCCCACTTCACACCTGTGCGATCGAGTTTATGTCGAAGCGCAAAGGGCAGGGTCATTAGTGATCCACCCAGGTTGCGCCAGAAAATTAAGGTCGGAACAGGCATGGCACTCAGCGCAATCAGCGGCCCCGATGAGCCGATGCCGAATATTCCAATAATCAAGCGGATGAGGTCGGGCCGTGCAGGCAGTTCAGTGTGATTGTGAACCGTTGCTCTCTGGACCTCTGACATAAGGCAAACCTAGTCGATACCCCAGCCGTTACTCTTATCCCATGAGCGGAAATAACATCAATCGAATATTTCTCGCCCGTCTTGCCGGAACTGCTGTTTTTGACCCTAATGGGGATCCTGTTGGCAAGGTGCGCGATGCTGTCGCGACCCTTCGCTCAAATAATCAATCACCGCGCATCTTGGGCTTGGTCGTTGAAGTACCACTACGTCGACGAGTTTTCGTTCCCATCACTCGAGTAACTTCGATTGAATCTGGTGCCGTAGTAATTACCGGGCTTCTCAACATGCGCCGATTTGAAACTCGCGCTGGCGAAATGCTTGTTCTTGGCGATCTACTTGACCGAACAATCAATCTCCTTGAAAACAATGAAGAAGTTCTTGTCGAGGATATGGGAATGGAACAAAATCGCACCGGAGATTGGCTCATCACCCGCGTTCACATCATGCGCAAGGGACGTGGTCTGCGTCGTAAGGGCGCAACATCAACTGTTGCCTGGGAAGAAGTCACTGGTTTTGCTCAACATGAATCTAATCAAGGTGTCTCTAACTTACTTTCAACTCTCTCTAACCTGCGCGCGGCAGACCTTGCAGCAGTTATTCAAGATCTCGCACCAAAGCGTCGCGTTGAAGTAGCTCGCGCACTTGATGACGAACGTCTTGCTGATGTTCTTGAAGAGATGGACGAATCAGAGCGCGTTGCCCTCCTTGCTGAACTCGAAGGAGAACGCGCTGCTGACGTTCTTGAAGAGATGGATCCCGATGATGCTGCTGACTTGCTCCGCGAAATTGGAGAAGAGCGCGCTCAAGAACTTATCGGCTTGATGGATCCTGAAGATGCTGAAGATGTATTGCGTCTAATGACTTACGAAGATTATTCAGCAGGCGGAATGATGACGACCGAACCAATTGTGATGTCTGCTGATTACACAGTTGCGGACGCGCTTGCTGCAGTGCGCCAAAGTGAGATTTCACCAGCGCTAGCTTCACAGGTCTTCATCGCGCGCCAACCGCTCGAGACTCCAACTGGCCGATTTATCGGGATGGTTCACTATCAGCGTTTGCTACGCGAACCGCCTTCAACTCTGTTAGGTTCGATAGTTGATACCAATACGCAAGGCGTAAATCCCGATGCATCCCTGCATGCTGTTTCGTCATACTTAGCCAGCTACAACTTACTTTCATTGCCAGTTATCGATGCCAATGACCGCCTCTTGGGCGCAGTTACCGTCGATGACGTGCTCGATCACTTGTTGCCTGAAAACTGGCGACATGACCACCGAGATTCTGCAGCAACAACTGCAGCCCTTGAAAGTATTGATACAAATTTTGCTGAGAATTTCACTGAGGAGGTGTAACGATGGCACGCAACTTTGGTTTGGATACTCCGCGCGAGACTCGTCGTTCGCTCCGAGGAAATATCGACCCTGAAACTTTTGGTCGTCTCTCTGAGCGCTTCGCACGTTTCTTAGGTACAGCGCGTTTCTTGGTCTACATGACAGCGTTTGTATTTAGTTGGGTTTTATGGAATACCTTGGCGCCAAAAGATATTCGCTTCGATACTTATCCATTTATCTTTCTGACTTTGATTCTTTCACTTCAAGCTTCATATGCAGCGCCGTTGATTTTGCTTGCGCAGAATCGTCAAGCTGACCGTGACCGCATTGCGCTCAATGAGGATCGCGCTCAGAACGCTCGTAGCATTGCAGATACTGAATATCTCACTCGTGAGTTAGCAAGCCTTCGTATTGCTTTGGGTGATGTTGCTACTCGCGATTACATGCGAAATGAATTAGGCGATCTTGCAAAAGAGATTGTTGAAGAGTTACGCAAGCCCGAGTCTGACGCCAAGTAAAGACTTTTCGCGCACTATCAACTGGGAAACAATTGCTTCAATTGCCTTGGCACTTGGGCTATCAGGAGCTGACACAACTACTGGAGCGCCTGCATCTCCACCTTCGCGAAGATCTGGGCTAAATGGAATCTTTCCAAGCAGTGGAACATCTGCTCCTACCAACTGTGAGAGACGACGAGAAGTTTCTTCTCCCCCGCCTTCACCGAAAAGCGATGTGAGCTCTCCGCACTTTGCACATGGGTATGCAGACATGTTTTCGATAACGCCTATGACGCGTTGATGAATTTGATGAGCGATGCGACCGGCGCGTTCGGCAACTTCAGCTGCTGCAATTTGTGGGGTTGTTACTACAACGATTTCAGAGGAAGGCACGAGCTGACCTAATGAGATTGCAAGATCTCCGGTGCCGGGTGGAAGGTCGATGTAGAGAAGATCGAGATCTCCCCAGTAAGCATCGGAGAGCAACTGCTCGAGAACGCGGTGAAGAAGCGGTCCACGGTATGCGATTGCATCAGAACGTTCAGGCTTAAACATCTCCATAGAGACTGTTTTCACGCCGAAAGATTCGAGAGGGATAAACATCTGATCGATAGCAGTAGGTCTCTGTCCGATAAGCCCCATCAATCGAGGAATCGAGTGGCCGTAAACATCTGCATCAAGAATGCCGACGCGTAATCCCTTTTGTGCAGATGCAACAGCTAAATTGGCAGTCAGTGAAGATTTTCCAACGCCACCCTTACCGGATGCAACACCGATAACTCGAGTGAGTGAATCCTTCTGAGCGAATGAGATAAAGCTTTCGCGTCCATTGCGAAGTAGCTTTTTAATATTGGCGCGTTGCTCTTCATCCATCACGCCGAAATTTATTTCAACTGCAGAGATTCCTTCAACAGCTGTTACTGCAGCATCGATATCTTTCTGAAGTCGATCCTTCATTGGACAGCCTGAGATTGTGAGGAGGATTTCTAGCTTTGCAGTGGAGCCTGAAATCTCAACTGACTTGACCATGCCTAGTTCTGGAAGCGCGCGATGGAGTTCAGGATCTTGGACAGTGGCAAGTGCTGCGTGAACTAATTCAATAGTTGTCATAGAAGATCGGGATCAATTTTGGAAGATTTTTTTGAGGTCGATGACGTTGGCTCATCATCCATTACGCCAGCAAGTTGCTTCTGAATAAATTTCTTTGGGCTTAAGTCTGTTGGCTTGAGATCTTCAAAGCCAGGGCCAAGGTTGCCTTTGAGCTCATCGGTTGCGCTCGTTGCCATCTGACGTGCACGTTTAATAAATTTAGCCGCATCAACAGCAAAGTTAGGTAGACGCTCAGGTCCAACCAAGATTATTGCAAGAATAGCTAGGCCCACGATTTCGCCGGCTCCGAAGTCAAAGAACATAGTGGCTAAACCTTACTCTGCTACTTCGAGGCCGTCAGGACGAGAGTAACGGTCTTGCTAATCGCCCCACGCTTATATGTAACTTGGATACTATCTCCCACATTTTGGGCTCTGATGGCGACAATCAACTCTTCGGGCGATGTAATCGCTCGACCTTCAATTTCAGTAATGATGTCTCCGGATTTCATTCCGGCTTTGGCTGCTGGCCCACCGCGCAGAACGGCGCTTGGAGTTTTAGCAATAAGAGCGCCTTCTCCTGAGTAATTCATATCAACGGAAATACCCATCACCGGATATGTTGCCTTGCCATTCTTAATTAATTGATCTGCGGTCTTTCGCGCTTGATTAATTGGAATTGCAAAGCCAAGGCCAATCGAGCCGGTTTGAGATGAGAAATTTGAACCCAATGAGGCGATCGCTGAGTTCACGCCAATTACTGCACCCGTTGCATCAACGAGCGGGCCGCCAGAGTTACCTGGATTAATTGCAGCATCTGTCTGTAGGGCATTGATGAATGAATTCTCTTCACTTGATTCTCCTGCAGTCACAGCGCGATCCTTTGCGCTAATGATGCCAAGTGTGACAGTTCCAGAAAGTCCCAATGGGGATCCAATTGCAATCACAGAATCTCCGACAGCAACTTTCTCACTATCGCCAAATTGGAGAGCCTTAAGAGATGCTCCGATAATCTTAAGTACCGCAAGATCGTACGAGCTATCTCGTCCTACTACTTTGGCATCGTATGAAGATCCATCGTTGAGGCGAACAGTGATGTCTCCACCACTAGTGACGGAAGATGCAATCACGTGATTATTTGTAAGTATGTATCCACTGCTATCGATAACAAATCCAGATCCTGTAGATCCACCATCTGAAGAGCGAGCCTCGATAGAAACAACAGACGGGAGCACTCGTTGTGCAATTTCAGCGACCGAACCCACGGGGCGCTCAATGGTTGAAGTAGATTTAACAAGATTTACCGAGTGGCCGAAGAGTGATCCGGAAGATGCGGCACCAAATGTTCCGCCAATAACTCCTGTGACAAGTGAAAGAACCACCGCAGATCGCAAAGTGATATTTCTGCCGAGTCCGCTCTTACTTGGAGCTACCCACCATGGTCCGCCGTTGTTAATGCTCATACCTTTTACTTTTCTATAACTTTGTGGCGAGAAGCAAGCCATCGCCGGTTGGAATCAGTGTTGTAACCCAAGCTTCGGTATCTAATTTGATGGATTTACCCGCTTCACGAAGTGCAATCGTCTTTGGGTCGCGCTGTGCAGGATCTTGCACCTTTGAACCACCGAAGAAATTGTCGATGACGAAAACTCCACCGCTTCGCAGAACTCGATGCGCTTCAGAGATTGCAAAGCTGAGATCTTCAGGATTGTGTCGAAATACCACTAAGTCGTATGCGCGATCAGTGAGCTTAGTCATGACATCCATGACTGAATTAGTAATGAGTCGAAAACGTGGCTGCGCAATATCAGCTTCCGCTAGAGCCATCTTTGCAATATTTGTATGTTCCATCTCATCATCAATCGAAGTGAGGGTTCCACTCGCCATCATTCCTTCGAGCAACCACAAGGCACCAACGCCTGAACCTGTTCCGATTTCTACGACTGATTGCGCGCTGAGTTGGTGTGCAAGGTGGCGAAGATAGGCGCCTGTTCCTTGGGTGACATCAATTGCACCGAGCTCGAGGCCTCGTGCTCGAGCTGCTGCCTTTATCGCATCTTCTGCAATGAAGGACTCTGCATAAGAATGCGGTGTGATGTTCATGAGAGAGACAATATCCAATCGATGAAGAAACGCACGCCGAAACCGGTTCCGCCCTTGGCGTTTTCTCCTGAATCAGTTTCGCTGCGCCCTGTTCCTGCAATATCAAGGTGCACCCATCGGCTATCTCCAACGAAATGTTCGAGATAGAGAGCTGCCGTCACAGATCCTGCTGAGTAATTTCCTTTATCAGCTGCATGGTTGAGATCAGCCACATCACTTTCAAGTGAATCTGCATAATCATCGATAAGTGGCATCTGCCAGACACGTTCGCCAGACGCTTCTCCGTTGGCAACAAGCTCCTGAGCTAACTTGTTATCTCGGGAGTACAGCGCTGCATATTGGCGGCCAAGTCCAAGTGTGGCTGACCCAGTCAAAGTTGCAATATCAAAGAGGTAATCAGGATCGAGATTAGCAACTGCATAAGCCAAACCATCTGCAAGAACTAGTCGTCCTTCAGCATCGGTGTTGATGATTTCGACTGTTGTACCGCCGTATTGGGTAATGACATCTGATGGTCGCTGCGATGTACCTGAAAGTGCATTCTCTGCACACATCATGAGCACAGTGACTTTTACTTGTGGTTGTAAATCAGGGAGTGCGCTAATTGTTGCAAGAGCTGCGGCTGCACCAGCCATATCGCTCTTCATTGCAGTCATGAACTCATAGGGACGCTTGAGTGAGACTCCGCCGGTATCGAAGGTGATGCCTTTTCCGACAATCACAACGTGAGGAAGTGCTGCCGCGCTTCGAGCTTTTCCTTTTGGAATATAGGTCAACTCAATAAATCGTGGCCCTGGTTTTGGTGATGAATTTCCAACTGCGCGTAGACCACCAAAAGGTGCGAGCTCTTTTCCGGAAAGAACTGAAATTGCCAAACCCTTTTCGTCGGCAATCTTCTTCGCTTCTTCTGCCATCCAAAGTGGGTTCTTAATATTTGATGGTGTATGAATCAGATCGCGTGCTGTGTATAGGGCACGCGCGATTACACCGGCTTCGGTAACTGAAGCAGAATCTTTAGTGGCGATGGCGACAGTTGGAAGCTCTGTTGGCTTTCCTGTCTTGAGATTCCATGAATAGGCACCGAGAAGGATTGAAACACCATGCGCGCGAATTTCTGCTCGGGATTCGGCAAGGAGTGAGATGAGTTCGATTGCTTTTCCGCGAACTTTCTTTCCGAGTGCTGCACCAGCAGTGCGGAGAGCTGGGAGCGAACCGTCACCGGCTCCTACTAAATACAAACGATCTACTTGTGCGCCATCGTGAAGCACGGGGATTTCAAATAGTTCGCCTGCTTTGCCTGATGGTTGAAAGAAAGTGACTTCATCAACAAGGCTAATTTCAAAATACTTTTCGATTGCCGTGATTAAACGTGAGTTGCCGATGAACTCGACAGGGTTATCTCCGCTCTTTGTAAATCCAAGAGCTAAAACTTCTGCACTGATAAGTGAATCTAAATCAGGTGCGACTGTGTGAAGAATTTTCTGTAATCCGCTCTACTTCTTAATGAGAGCAACAGCGGCTTCAAGAGCAGCGCTGAGGTTATTTGCTTCCTGTGGGTTGAGTTCAACCACGAGGCGTCCGCCGCCTTCGAGAGGGATTCGCATCACGAGCGAGCGAGCTTCCTTGGTGACTTCCATTGGCCCATCGCCTGTACGAGGTTTCATAGCTGCCATGGTGGGGACTCCTTGTTTGCTCTTACTTCGGGTGGGGAAACTTTCTTAAGGAAAGCGACAGGGAGAAGTATCTCGCAGAATGAGCCATGGGTGAAATCGAAGAAAGTGGGGGCTAGAGACCTAAAGCCCCCGTGAGGCGAGCCTTTCCAGACTCAATCACCGCGATTACTGAGCGTTCAGGGACAGATAAGAGGGCGGCAATTTCAGAACTGCTTTGTGAACGCAGATAGTGAAGGGTCAAGATGAATCGTTCTTCTTCGGGCAGAGCAGCGAGGACTTCAGCCAAAGATTGTGGATTGCTGGCGCCGCTCATAGGTATAGAGGTTACTCGCTTGATTCTTAAAGAAAGCGAGGAAAAGGGTGACTTAGGTAAAAGATCGCGCGAAACGCGCAAGAGATATGCGAACGCCGACGTAGAGAAAGGGTGCGATAAGGGCAAATATCACCTTGGGTGCCTGGATTGTTTCTGACCAGTCAAAGCGCGTTGCGCTACTTCCTTCTTCAGTTAATTGAAAAGTTCCGGTGCCTTTCAAAACAGCACCGACGTGTTCGACATCGCAACGATGCGGAGGTTGCCACTTCGTAACAACCATGAGATCAAGTAGCCCTAAGAATCCGAAGCGTGGATAGATGCGATACAAAGGGCCAGTAAATGCTGCGATAGATGTTCCGACGCCTTCGCTTTCTTGCGAAGTTACCCAGACCTTTGTCTGCAACATCCATTCACCTTGTGATTGCCAGTCAGCAATCTTCTTCCAGACAGAATCAACTGGCGCAGGAACTGTGAGACTGATTGAGAGAGTGTTATTTGCCATGAGCAACCGCTACAGCTTCTTCAACAGAAGTTGCCCAATGCAAGAGATCGCGCATTCCGGGCTTAACAAAATTCTCATTTTCAAGATGTTCTACAAGTGCATGTAGCGGCTGATAAATGCCATAAGGATCAAGAATGATTACCGGCTTATCGTGGAATTTAAGGTATCGGCCGACCCAAATTTCAAAGAGCTCTTCGAGAGTTCCGAGCCCGCCCGGCAAAGTAATAAAGGCATCAGAGAGATCTTCAATCTTTGCCTTTCTTGTACGCATTGAATCGACGACAATGAGTTCATCGCTCTCGTGGTCCGCAAATTCAATATCGACCAGCTTCTGAGGAATGATTCCGATTGTCCGGCCGCCCACACTTCTTGCGCCGCGCGAGATTGCACCCATGGCAGAAATATGGCCTCCGCCAGAAACTAATTCAGCGCCACTGCGTGCAATTCCTGAGCCAAGTTCGAATGCTAGGTCGATAAATTTAGAGTCGATAGTCGGTGAGGAAGAACAGAACACTGCAATGCGCATGAGGCACAGGATAGGGGTTAGGCTTAGAACATGTCTTCTTTAGCTCACGGTCACGGAATAGCGACAGTTGCAGGATCAACAGTTCTTGATGTCTGGTTTCCAGCACCAGCTTTAGGTGCTCTCTCCGGAACTCCTGATTCCTCACTTACTGCAATGGTCGGAAGCGACGATGCTCGAGGCGTAACTCGTGAATTAGTCTCACTTGAAATTGATCTCACACAAGCTCCAAAAGATGCACGCGATGCATACCTTCGCCTTCATCTTCTTTCACACCGACTTGTAAAACCTCACGGCCAATCACTCGATGGAATTTTTGGACTTCTCGCTAACGTAGTCTGGACTTCTGCAGGTCCTTGCGCAGTTGAGGGATTTGAACTAACACGTGCACGACTTAAAGCGAAGTATGGCCATCTCACAGTATTTGCTGTCGATAAGTTCCCACGCATGGTCGATTATGTAATTCCATCAGGTGTACGTATCGCAGATGCTGACCGTGTTCGTCTTGGCGCTCACCTTGCATCAGGAACAACTGTGATGCATGAAGGATTTATCAACTTTAACGCGGGTACTTTGGGCGCATCAATGGTTGAAGGTCGTATCTCTGCAGGCGTTGTTGTCGGAGATGGCACTGATGTTGGTGGCGGAGCTTCCATCATGGGAACGCTCAGCGGCGGCGGTAAAGAAGTTATTTCAATTGGTGAAAAGTGCCTACTTGGTGCGAACTCAGGTCTTGGTATCTCGCTTGGCGATAACTGCGTCATTGAAGCCGGTACTTACATCACCGCAGCAGCAAAGGTGAAGTTACCTGATGGTGAGGTCGTTAAGGCTGGATCTTTGTCAGGTGCAAACAATCTTCTCTTCCGTAGAAATTCACTTACAGGTGGACTTGAAGCGGTAATGCGCACTGGTACATGGGGCGGCTTAAACTCCGTCCTGCACGCTAACTAAGCCTTACTGCGTAGCTAGTTGAAAGTACGGTGAAGGAATCTTCACGCGACTTCTAAAGGTATCGCCTCGTAATAATTTCGTTGAACCCGTTGCTGAAGTTCCTTTGATGTAAGTAACTGCTCCTGCGGAATTTCGAGAAACTATTTCTAGTGAAATTACATCTGGAAGTAGAAATGCTTTCCTCACAAGTTCTTGAGTTGTCGATGCCTTCCACTGTGCAAATCTCGGATTGAGTTTGGGATCTAAACCAGCTGGATCTGGAACCGATTGAGTGTAGGAAGTTGCTTGGCCCCATGCATCCAAGGTTGTCTGAGTCGCTCCCCCTGAAGATGATGAGTAATAAGCCTGAATAGGCTTTCCTGAAGCGAGAATGGCAAGGCTTGTTGCTGTGTCGATATGCGTGCGATTAACGGCAGCTTTCCAGAGTTGGCCAATCTTTGGCTCGCTCTCTTTCGAATAACCAACAAAATTCTGATCAGCGATATGTGAATACACATGGCAATCGCATGATGGCTTAATTGTAGAAATCTTGGAGAGTGCATATGAACGAGAAGCAATCGCCTGTGCCTCAAGAGCTGCTGCTGGCCAAGCTGAAGACATCTCACTAATTCCCCATAGATACTCGTCATGAAGGCTCAAAGAATTTGTTACTTCGATTGCGCCCTTCACTACTTTCATCTGCATTTGCCCGTAGCGATATCTTGCAGAATCGCCAGGTTGGGAGAAAGTCATTACTGCATTTGGTCCAGTCCATCGAATAGTGAAAATTTTGCCGGTGACAGGCCCAACAATGTTCTGCGAAGCATCTAATC
>JBJONB010000005.1:0-44619 GCA_046052045.1 Actinomycetota bacterium
AGCCAAAGAGTCTGACTGCATCTGAAGAAATGCCTCCGATGGTTGATCAGATTCGCTTCTTTGCAGGTGCTGCTCGAAATCTTGAGGGTCGCTCTGCTGGTGAATATATGCATGGCATGACTTCTTATATTCGCCGCGAACCAATTGGTGTTTGTGCACAGGTAACTCCGTGGAACTACCCAATGATGATGGCTGTATGGAAGTGGGCTCCAGCAATTGCTGCGGGAAATACAGTTGTTCTCAAGCCTTCAGATACAACACCTGTATCAACTCTTTTCATGGCGCAGATCATGGGAGAATTTTTGCCGGATGGCGTTATCAACGTTATTGCCGGAGAGCGCGAAACAGGTGCTGCACTCGTTGACCACGCAACACCTGCGATGGTTTCTGTCACCGGATCAGTGCGCGCAGGCATGGAAGTTGCATCCGCTGCATCTAAGTCACTTAAGCGCGTACACCTCGAACTCGGTGGCAAAGCACCAGTTGTTGTATTTAACGATGCTGATCTTCAGGCAGCTGCTGAAGGAATTGCCATCGCTGGTTTCTTTAACTCAGGACAGGACTGCACAGCAGCTACTCGTGTGCTTGTTCAAGAAGGTGTCTACGAAGATATGGTGAAATTACTTGCTGATCAAGCAACTAACCACATCGGTATGGGTATGCCGGATGAAGATGTCATCGTTGGGCCGGTTAACAACGCATCACAATTCGAACGCGTTTCAGGATTTATCTCACGCACTCCATCCCATGCTCGCATCGTCTCCGGGGGAGCGCCAACAAATCGTCCTGGCTACTTCGTAGCTCCAACCGTGATTGCCGATCTCAAGCAAACCGACGAATTGATTCAATCTGAAATCTTCGGACCAGTTATCACCATCCAGAAGTTCAAGGATGAAGCTGAGGCAGTGGCGATGGCTAATGGTGTGGACTACGGCTTGGCCTCATCTGTCTGGACCAAGGACCATGGCCGTGCGATGCGCATGTCCAAGGCCTTTGACTTCGGCTGCGTCTGGATCAACACCCACATCCCAATCGTCGCTGAGATGCCACATGGTGGTTTCAAGCGAAGTGGATACGGCAAGGATCTCTCCAATTACGGCTTTGAGGATTACACCCGCATTAAGCACGTGATGACCAACCTCAATGCCTAATACATTGCTGGGGCTAGACCTAAATCCTTGGAAATTAACCTCGATTTAGGTTTGGCTCACGCTCAAAAGGGCTACATAATGAGCCCTGCACAACCGTCCCTTATTCCGGCACATAAAAGGAGCCCTCGTCATGGCTAAGAACCCACTCTCTACAGAAGCACGATCAATTCTTAATTCACACGTTTCACGTCGTGCAGTTCTTGCAGGCGCAGGCGCAGTTGCAGGCGCAGGCGCGCTCGCATCATGCGGAATCGGAGGAGGTTCTGACTCTTCTAACGCAGTTCGTTGGGGCAACTGGCCTCTCTACCTCGATGTTGATGACTCAGGTAAGAAGTACCCAACTCTTGAAGCATTTACAAAAGAGACTGGCATTGAAGTTAAGTACTTCGAAGATTACAACGATAACGATGAGTTCTTCGGAAAAGTTCAGGCGCAACTCAAGCTTGGAAAAGATATTGGTTACGACCTAGTATGCCCAACAGACTGGATGGCATCACGTTGGATCCGTCTTGGATACGCACAGAAGTTTGATGCAGCAAATGTTCCTAACGCTGTAAATATTCTCGACACACTTGCAAGCCCATCATTTGATGCAAAGCGCGAAAGCACACTCACATGGCAGGGCATCATGGGTGGATTCGGTTGGAACACAGCAAAGAATCCAAAGGGAATCCGTACGCTCGAAGATCTCTTCTCTCCAGCAAACAAGGGAAAGATTGTTGTTCTCTCTGAAATGCGCGATACCGTCGGAATTATCTTGCGTTCACAGGGCGTCAACCTTTCAACTGTTACTGAAGATCAGTTCATGAACGCTGTCGACTTCCTAGCGAAGAAGATCTCTGATGGATGGATTCGCGGAGTTAAGGGCAACGAATACGCAGAAGACCTCACATCAGGGGATGCAACTGCTGTTATCGGCTGGTCAGGCGATATGTTCATTTTGAAGTCTGAAAACGAAGGTAAGTTCGACTTCGCTATCCCAGAATCAGGCGGAACAATCTCAGGCGACAACATGATGATTCCTTCAACAGTTACTGCTGAAGCAAAGGTCAACGCTGAGAAGCTTATTAACTACTACTACGAACCAGCTGTTGCTGCTGAAGTAGCCGCATACGTCAACTATGTTTGCCCAGTTAAGGGTGCACAGGCTGAGATGGAGAAGATCGATCCAGCACTTGCTGCGAGCGAATTTATCTTCCCAAGTGCGAAGACAATGGCAAACCTCTCTGTCTTCCGTTCACTCACACCAACAGAAGAGACGACTTGGACTGAAGCCTTCCAGAAGGCTGCCGGCAACTAAGTGTCAGAAAAGGCTATCTCTGCACGCGGAGATCTCAAGCTCAGCAATATCACCAAGACATACGGTGATTTCACAGCAGTAAATGATTTGTCGCTTGTCATTCCTGAAGGTTCATTCTTTGCATTGCTTGGACCTTCAGGATGCGGCAAGACAACAACGCTACGAATGATTGCTGGACTTGAAGAACCAACGAAGGGCAGCATCTCATTAGGTGCTACAGATATTACGGATACTAAGCCTTACCAGCGTCCTATCAATACTGTCTTTCAGAATTACGCGCTTTTTCCGCACCTGACTATCTTTGAAAATATCGCATTCGGTCTTCGCCGTCGCGGAATTAAAGATGTAGATGCTGCAGTCAATAAGGCGCTTGATCTTGTAGAGCTACCTCACCTGGCACAACGCAAACCAACACAACTTTCAGGTGGTCAACAGCAGCGCATCGCACTTGCTCGCGCAATTGTTAACCGTCCAGCGCTCTTGCTTCTCGATGAGCCTCTTGGCGCGCTCGATCTCAAGCTTCGTCGTCAGATGCAGATTGAACTCAAGTGGATTCAGAAAGAAGTTGGTCTCACATTCGTTCACGTAACTCACGATCAGGAAGAAGCCATGACTATGGCTGACACCATCGCCGTTATGAACGAGGGCGAGATCGAGCAGATGGGTTCACCTGCCGATCTTTATGACAATCCAGAGACAGCATTCGTTGCTAACTTCTTGGGTCAGTCAAACCTCATCAAGGGAACCGTTACCGGAAACGATGGCGCAAATCAGATTGTTGATCTATTCGGACAGAAGATTTCATTGCAGAAGGATCGTTCGCATGGAGTAGATAACTCAATCTATGCAGGAATCCGCCCTGAAAAATTCCGTATCTCTCGACTCGAGACATCAACATCAGGCAACGTTCTTACAGGTGGCAAAGTTGAAGATGTTTCTTACATCGGTGTTTCAACTCAGTACCAAGTAATGATGCCGTGGGGACAAGAGCTCATGGTCTTCGAACAAAATGATGATGGCGTTGCTCCATTTAGCGTCGGCGAATCCGTTAATATTTCTTGGGAACCAATCTTCACCTTTGGTCTTCGCGGCGATGAAGATGCTGAAGCAGGTACTGAAGTAAACCCTGATGAGGATCTCGACGAAGAATGACATCGGTCTGATGAAGAAGATAAGTACCCCTTATCTCTTATTAATCCCAGGAATGGGATTTCTCTTCACCTTCTTCCTTCTTCCACTCTTTAACCTTGCGCAAACTTCAACGCAAACTCCGGTCGGCGGGGGAGATACAGGGCAGTACGAACAGACTTTTCGTTTCCAAAATTACATCGATGCATTTATTGAAAATAGAGAGCAGTTTGGTCGCTCATTTCTCTATGCAACGATTGCAACAGTTCTAGCTCTAGCAATTGCATACCCACTTGCATATGCGATTGCATTTAAGGGCGGCAAGCTCAAGAACCTCATGTTGGTTCTCGTTGTCGCACCGTTCTTCACATCATTCTTGCTCCGAACCATTGCCTGGAAACAGATCCTTGGAGAAGAAGGCTTTGTAGTTCCAACGCTTCGTACACTTGGAATCATCTCCGAAAGCACAACTCTTACTTCAAGTGCTTTTGCAGTTGTTGCGGGTATGACCTACAACTTCCTGCCATTTATGACCTTGCCGCTTTATGCATCTATCGACCGTATTGACCCACGCACACTCGAAGCATCTGGCGATCTCTATGCCAACGGATTCACCACTTTCCGCAAGGTAACACTTCCGCTATCAATGCCAGGCGTTGTTGCAGGAACTCTTCTTACCTTTATCCCTGCGGCAGGCGACTACGTCAATGCTGCAATCTTGGGTAGCCCACAGACAAAGATGCTCGGAAACGTTATTGAATCTCGCTACTTCAAGATTGTTGATTACCCAACTGCTGCAGCGCTTTCATTCACGCTCATGGCCGCAATTCTTATTCTCGTCACTGTCTATGTTCGTAAGGCCGGAACCGAGGAACTCGTATGAAGCAAATCTCTCGCTGGTTCGGTCGCAATCTCATCCGTGTTTATGCAGTTGTCGCATTCACTTACCTCTTTATTCCCGTTGCATACACCTTTGCGTTTTCATTTAACGATTCAGGCAAGAGCAACCTAGTTTGGAAGGGTTTCACTCTTTCAAATTGGCAAAACCCTTGTGGTGCGCCTGAAGTATGTACCGCACTTGGAAATTCAATCAAGATTGGCTTCCTTGCAACGCTCTTCTCAACAATTCTCGGCACCATGATTGCCTTTGCACTAGGTCGCCATAAATTCAAGGGACGTTCAACAACGAACATCCTTATCTTCTTGCCGATGGCAACACCTGAAATCGTGCTGGGTGCGTCTCTTCTCTCACTCTTCTTAGTCTTTAAGATCAACCCAGGCTTCTGGCCAACAGTGATTGCACATGTTCTCTTCTGCGTCTCATTCGTAGTGGTTACCGTAAAGGCACGGATTGCAAGCCTTGATCCGCGCCTTGAACAAGCTGCGATGGATCTCTACGCCAACGAGCGCGAAACATTCCGCCGCGTCACCTTGCCACTCGTTGCTCCTGGAATCGCAGCTGCTGCACTCTTGGCATTTAGCTTGTCGTTTGATGACTTCATCATTACCAACTTCAACTCAGGCACGATGACAACCTTCCCTAAGTTTGTCTACACATCTGCAGCTCGCGGAATTCCCGCACAGGCCAACGTAATTGGTTCTGCGATGTTCTTCTTAGCTCTTGCCATTGTCATCATCGGACAATTTGTAGGACGCAAGCGCAAAGTTTCATGACGCGCGAACTCGTCATTCTGGGTTCCACAGGTTCCATCGGAGTTCAGGCTCTAGAAATAGTTGAAGCAAACCCAACACTCTTTACTGTCGTTGCTATTACTGCAGCAGGCAGCAACCCAGAACTTTTGATTGAGCAAGCAAAGAAGTTCAAGGTCAAAGTGGTTGGCGTTACCAAGAACGCCGATGTCATTCGCCAAGCTCTACCCGGCGTTGAAGTTATCGATGGGCCCGATGCTTCAACAGAAATCGCAGCCATTTCTTGCGACGTAGTCCTTAATGGAATTACAGGATCTATTGGTTTAGCTCCAACTCTTGCAGCACTCGATGCCGATAACCGTGTAGCTCTTGCCAATAAAGAGTCTCTCGTTGCTGGCGGAGACCTCGTTATTGCTCGCGCAAAGGAAGACCAGCTTCTTCCCGTTGACTCTGAACATTCAGCTATCTGGCAGGCGCTTATTGGCGAGAAGAAATCTGAAATCGCAAAGCTAATTCTTACTGCAAGCGGTGGGCCATTTAGAGATCGAGCGGATTTATCTGGCGTAACAGTTCAAGAAGCACTTGCTCATCCAACATGGGTTATGGGGCCAGTGGTCACAATCAACTCTGCAACGTTAATGAATAAAGGCCTTGAAATAATTGAGGCGCACTACCTCTTTGGAATTGGCTACGACAAAATCGAAGCTGTTATTCATCCGCAATCGATTGTGCATTCAATGGTCGAATTTGTTGATGGTTCAACGATTGCTCAAGGTTCACCTCCGAATATGAAGGGGCCAATCTCTTTGGCGCTCTCATACCCACATCGAGTACCGGGTGTGACGACTCCAATTGATTGGACCACTTCACACACATGGAACTTCTCACCGATTGATGAATCTCGCTTCCCATCTGTGGCACTTGCACGCGAATGCGGAACTGCTGGGGGAGCGTTGCCGGCAATCTTTAATGCATCGAATGAAGTAGCCGTTCAGGCATTTGTCGATGGACAGATTAAGTTCACAGAGATTGTTAAGACTGTAAGCCAGGTAGTCGAAGCTCTTCGCAGCTCGCACACTGGAAAGATTCGGGATCTAGCTGATGTCAGCGCCATCGAGAATGATGCGCGACGTACTGCTCATGAACTATTGAAGAAGGTCGGTTAGTGAAACTTCTCGGAACCCTTGCATTTGTCATCGCACTTCTCTTATCCGTTATGGTCCACGAATTCGGCCATTATCTGACTGCAAAGAGATTCGGAATGAAGGTCACCGAATTCTTCTTGGGCTTCGGTAAGCGCATCTGGTCATTCACTCGCGGTGAAACTGAATTTGGTATCAAAGCAATTCCAGCTGGTGGCTACTGCCGCATCGAAGGAATGACTCCACGCGACGAGATGCCAGCTGGCGAAGAATCTCGCGCCTTCTACGGAGCATCCACCCTTCAAAAGCTCATTGTTCTCGGTGCAGGTTCATTTGCGCACCTCATCATTGGTTTCTTACTGATCTTCTCAATTCTCTTTGGCGTGGGCGTTAACGCACTGCTTTCAGATATCACACAAGTTTCTCCAAATTCAGCAGCAGCTGCAGCCGGTTTTCAACCAGGAGACAAGATCGTTGAAGTAGAAGGCGTGAAAGTCACCGACTGGTATCAAGATGCAAAGATGATTGCCACATCTGGCGGCCGCGAACTCTCCTTTAAAGTCGAGCGCGATGGCGAGATCATTTCTCTCAAAGCGTCTCCTACATATCTAGAATCTGAAAAACGCTATCTACTTGGTGTGGTGACAAAGGTTGGAACTAAGCGCGAAGGTTTCGTCACTTCAGTAAAGGACTCTGTTCGAGCAACTGGCGTACTGACCCGCGAGTCTGCGAAGGCGCTTGTCGCACTTCCAACCAAAGTTCCACAACTGATTCGACAGACTTTTGGTGACGAAGAGCGCGATCCAAATGGATTAGTTGGTGTTGTTGGAGCAGCTCGTGTTTCAGGAGATGCCATCGGAAGTCAGAAACTTAATAGCACCGAACGCTTCGGAACTTTCTTACTTCTTGTTGCAAGCCTCAATATCTTTGTTGGCCTCTTCAATCTCTTGCCATTGTTACCTCTCGATGGTGGCCATATGGCAGTTGCAATCGCTGATGAAATTCGTGCTTCCTTTGCCCGCCTACGTGGTCGACCACGTCCAGCTGCAATTGATGTCAATGTGCTCACACCAGTAACGATGGGCGTCTTCGCAGTTCTTGCAGTTCTCACTGTAATTCTGCTCATTGCCGACATTTTCAATCCCATCTCGCTCAATTTGTAGAGATAAGGCAGAATACGGCTCATGGTTGATCTCGGAATTCCAAGTGCTCCACCTCCTACGCTGCATCCACGTCGCAAGACAAGGCAGCTCAATGTGGGCGGAGTCGGCGTAGGTTCTGATTCTCCGGTCAGCGTTCAATCAATGTGCACAACGCTTACATCCGACGTGAACTCAACTCTGCAACAAATTGCTGAACTCACAGCATCTGGTTGCCAGATCGTTCGCGTTGCAGTTCCTTCGCAAGATGATGCTGATGCACTTGCTCAGATTGCTAAGAAGTCACAGATTCCGGTTATTGCAGATATTCACTTCCAGCCTAAGTACATCTTCGCTGCAATCGATGCAGGGTGCGCGGCTGTTCGCGTGAACCCAGGCAACATCAAGCAATTCGATGACAAGGTTAAAGAAGTTGCAAAGGCAGCAGGGGATGCAGGAATTCCTATCCGAATCGGTGTTAACGCAGGTTCACTCGATCCACGACTTCTTAAGAAGTATGGCAAGGCAACTCCTGAAGCACTCGCTGAATCTGCTCTCTGGGAAGCATCCCTCTTTGAAGAGCATGGCTTTAGCAATATCAAGATTTCAGTAAAGCATCACGACCCAGTAACAATGGTCAACGCCTACCGCATCCTTGCGGCAAAGTGCGATTACCCATTACACCTTGGCGTCACTGAAGCTGGTCCAATCTTCCAAGGAACAATCAAATCTGCGACAGCATTTGGAATCCTTCTTGCAGAAGGTATCGGGGACACAATCCGCGTCTCTCTATCAGCTCCACCTGTTGAAGAAGTGAAGGTCGGAATCTCAATTCTTGAATCTCTTAACTTGCGTCAACGTAAGCTTGAAATTGTTTCTTGCCCTTCATGCGGACGTGCACAAGTAGATGTCTACACACTCGCCGAAAAGGTTCAGGCAGGACTTCAAGGAATGACTGTTCCTCTTCGCGTTGCCGTTATGGGTTGCGTTGTAAATGGTCCCGGCGAAGCGCGCGAGGCAGATCTAGGAGTTGCATCCGGAAACGGTAAGGGGCAGATCTTCGTTAAGGGTGAAGTCATTAAGACAGTGCCCGAAGCGCAGATTGTTGAAACACTTATCGAAGAAGCTATGCGTCTTGCTGAAGAGATGGAAGCCGCAGGCGTTCCATCAGGAGAACCTTCCGTCACAACTTCGTAATAGTCAGGTAGGGTTCGCGATATGTTGCGAATGTCCACACTTTTCTTACGCACGCTCCGCGATGACCCAGCAGATGCTGAAGTACCTAGCCATCGCCTCTTAGTCCGTGCTGGATATATCCGCCGTATCGCTGCAGGTGTTTACTCATGGCTGCCACTTGGCGTCATCACACTTCGCAATATTGAAAACATTGTTCGCGACGAAATGGATAAGGCTGGATTCCAAGAAGTTCACTTTCCAGCGCTTCTTCCTAAAGATGCTTACGAAACTACTGGTCGCTGGAACGATTACGGCCCAGATCTATTCCGCTTGCAGGACCGCAAAGGCGCTGACTATCTTCTAGGACCAACTCACGAAGAGATGTTTACGCTCATGGTCAAGGGCGAATATTCCTCTTATAAAGATTTGCCACTTGCTCTCTATCAAATTCAGACTAAGTATCGCGATGAAGCGCGTCCACGTTCAGGAATCATCCGCGGACGCGAATTCGTCATGAAGGATTCTTACTCATTCGACCTTACCGACGAAGGTCTCGTTGAGTCCTATATGCGCCATCGCGCTGCCTACATCAAAACTTTTGATCGCCTTCGCATGAAGTACAACATCGTCAGCGCGGTATCGGGCGCGATGGGTGGATCAGCTTCCGAAGAGTTCTTGGCGCCTTGCGAAACTGGTGAAGATACTTACGTTCTGTGCGAGAAGTGTGGCTACGCAGCAAACGTTGAAGCGATGACAACTGTTGTCGCGCCAAGTGATGCATCTGGTGTGCCAGCTCTTGAAGTCTTTGATTCACCTAATACTCCAACTATCGACACCCTTGTCGAACTTCTGAATGCAAAGTTCGGCGGGGGATACGACGGTGGAATGACTCTGAAGAACGTTATGTTGATGGCTGATGAGACACCAATCTCTGTTCTTGTGCCAGGTGATCGTGAAGTAGATCTCAAGCGCTTGCAGGCAAACCTTGCTGGCGTAAATGACATCCGTGTATTTGAAGAACCAGATTTCGCCCAGTTCCCAGGACTCGTTAAGGGTTACATCGGGCCACAGGATGCGAAGAAGAATGGCATTACTGTTTATGCAGATCCACGCATTGCACCAGGTACTTCATGGGTAACAGGAGCGAATGCTAAAGATAAACATGCGCGCAATGTTGTTAATGGTCGCGACTTTGAAGTCGATCACTACATCGAAGCAGCGCAAATCAAACAAGGTGATGCATGCCCAAAGTGTGCAACCCCCGTAATCATTGACCGCGCTATTGAAATTGGCCATATCTTCCAGCTTGGTCGTAAGTACGCAGATGCACTTGGTCTCACCGTTCTCGATCAAAATGGTAAATCCCAAGTTGTCACTATGGGTTCCTATGGAATCGGTGTATCTCGCGCGGTCGCAGCGATTGCCGAACAGAGCTATGACGAAATTGGTCTCTCATGGCCAGTTGAAGTCGCACCTGCAAAGGTTCACGTTGTTGCTACCGGTAAAGAGGACGCTGTCTTTGAAGCTGCCGAGAAGATTTCTGCAGATCTTGAATCACGCGGAATCAGCGTGATGATTGATGATCGTCGTGGAACGAGTCCAGGCGTTAAATTCAAGGATGCCGAGCTGATCGGTATTCCAGTAATTGTGGTTGTAGGTAAAGCACTCGAACAAGGAAATGTTGAAGTTCGAGTTCGCAAGAGCGGTGAAAAGTCAGAAGTTGCAGTTGCTTCAGCCGTTGATTCGATTGCAGCACTCCTTCCAACGTTGAGCTAATGCTCGAAAATCTCACCGCGGTTAATCTCGCTCTGTTGGGGCTTGCCATGTTTACTGCTGGCTTTGTCGATGCCATCGCAGGTGGGGGAGGACTTATCCAGACTCCTGCAATGTTGCTCTCGTTTCCTGAGCGCAATCCTGTCGAAGTCGTTGCAACTTCAAAGACTGCCGCATTCTTTGGAACAACTACAGCAGCAATTAAATATCGTAAATCCATCAAGACAGATCCCCGTTTACTGCTTGCAATGGTCTTTCCAGCATTCATCGGGGCAGGTATTGGCGCCCACTTGGCATCAAGAATTTCATCCGAAAGTTATAAGAGCTCAATCTTCTTCATCATGATTGCAATCTTTATCTATACCTTGGTCAAACCTGAACTTGGCAAGAATCATGTTGAGAAGTACGCGCCACGAAAGTTGATGGTCATCGGTGCGATCGCAGCTTTCGCTATTGGCTTCTATGACGGCTTGATCGGTCCAGGCACAGGCACTATGTTGATGATTGCACTCGTTGCCATCATGGGTTTTGCCTTTGTCGGTGCATCTGCAATCGCCAAGGTAGTAAATGCGACTACAAACTTGGCGTCAATCATTGTGGTGGGCTTAACGATCGGAGTCATGTGGAAGCTCGGCTTAGTTATGGGTATTGCTAACTTGGCAGGGGGATATACAGGTTCACATATGGCGCTCAAGAAGGGATCGGGATTCATTCGAATCTTCTATCTCATCGTGACTGGCTTGCTCATTCTGCGACTTGGATACTCGCTCTACTTCGAGTAAAATTACACTTGCTCGACAACTGAATAACAATCGAATAGGACAAACTCATGGCTCTAAAAGACCAAGTTTCTGAACATATTACGCCAGCGCTACAGCAAGCTGGATACTTCCTCGAAGATGTAAATATCGTTTCACCAGGCCAGCACCGCATCGTCACTGTAATTGTCGATGGCGAGAGCGCCCTTAATCTTGATCAAGTCACTGTTGCCTCAAAGCTTGTCTCCGAGCTTCTCGATGAAGCTACCTTTATGGGAGAGACCCCATTCACTCTTGAAGTCACCTCACCAGGAATTGATCGTCCGCTTACGCTTCCACGTCACTTTGCAAAGAACAATGACCGCCTTCTTAAGGTTACGCAGACAGACGGCGCCGTCGTTACAGGCCGCATACTTTCAAATACAGATACTGATGTAACGCTCACCGTTACAGAGAAGAAGGAGACTAAGGAAGTCACCATCTCTCTTGCAGATATCAAGCGCGCACAAGTTGAAATTGAATTTAATCGCAAGGATGGAGATAAGTAATGGGCGTCGATATCTCAGCGCTCGTTCAGCTTACTGAAGCTAAGGGCATGCCGCTTGAGCAATTGATTCAAATGATTGAGGCGGCAGTACTTACTGCCTACACCGAAACTCCTGAACCGAATCGCTATGCACGTGTTCAACTCGATCGCGAAACCGGCGATATCCAGATCTTCGTTCCAACATTTAACGAACTCGGTGAACGCGTTAGCGAAGATGTACTCGAAGTCGAAGGCTTTGATCGCATGGCAACATCTACTGCCCGTCAGACAATTAAGCAGCAGATGCGCGCAACTAACGATGCTGAAATCGTTGGCGAGTTCACAACTTCTGTTGGCGATGTTATTTCAGGAATCATTCAGCAGGGTCGCGACCCTAAGATGATTCACGTCAACCTGGGCCGTATCGAAGGAAAGATTCCGCCACAGGAACAAGTTCCTGGTGAGGTCTATTCCCATGGCGAACGCATCAAGTGTTTCGTTGTTGAGGTAAAGCAAGGACTAAAGGGTCCTGAAATCATGTTGTCACGAAGCCACCCAGGACTTGTGAAGCAACTCTTCGCACTCGAAGTTCCTGAAATTAAAGATGGAATCGTTGAAATCATGGGCGTATCTCGTGAAGCAGGACACCGCACAAAGATTGCTGTGCGTTCACTACGCGCTGGTGTTTCACCTAAGGGTTCACTCATTGGCCCACTCGGTGCACGTTCTCGCGCCGTAATGGATGAGTTGAACGGCGAGAAGATTGATATCGTCGATTTCGATGAGGATCCTACGAAATATGTGGCTCACGCATTAGCTCCCGCAAAGGTGACAAGCGTGACTGTTGTTGATGAACTTTCTCGTTCAGCCAAGGTCGTGGTTCCTGATTACCAACTTTCACTTGCAATTGGAAAAGATGGACAGAATGCCCGTCTTGCAGCACGCCTTACTGGCTGGCGTATCGATATCCATCCAGATACCCCGGCGCCAACGGCGTAATTCCCCGCACGAAATAGGGAAATTCCCGCTCTTTCGATAGACTCAACCCATCACGAAGGCTCGCAAGAGCCTCGTTATTAACGAATTGGATGCGAAAGATATGAAACTCAAATGAGCTCGTTTACATCATGAGGTCGAACAACTAGGGCTCGCATCCCACAAGAATTTATGCGGGCCAAGACAGGAGAAATGTGTCAAAGGTCCGCGTACATGAGTTGGCAAAACAACTCGGTATGGAGAGCAAGGAAGTCCTTGCAAAGCTCCAAGAAATGGGCGAATTCGTCCGATCAGCATCATCAACAGTTGAAGCACCAGTAGTCCGCAAGTTAGTTGCGCTCTATCCAGATGCAAAGCCAGCTGAAGAGAAGAAGCCAGTCAAGAAGGCCGCAGCAAAGAAGACCGCTGCCTCAAAGAAGACTGCCGAAGTAAATCCAGAATTAGCTGCAGAACTCGCAGCAGAACTCGGCGTTGATCTTGCAGCGCTAAAGGCATCACGCGATGCTGAAAAGGTTGCGCAAGAAGAAGCCAAGGCTGCAGCACATGAAGCAGCATCTGCTGAAACAACTCCAGCGCCAGGTGCAACACCAGCAACTCCTGCTGCACCACGTCCAGGAAATAATCCATTCTCAACAGGTAGCGCAGTTCCACGCCCACCTCGTCCTGGAAATAATCCTTTCTCCGCAGGTGGCGCAGTTCCGCGTCCACCAGCACAACGCCCAGGTGCACCTCGTCCAGGAATGGCGGGAGCGCGTCCAGGTTCTGTGCGTCCAGGTTTTGCAGCACGTCCTGGTGCACCTAGACCAGCAGGTGCTGGAACAGGAACAGGAAATTACCCACCGCGTACAGGTGGAGCACCAGCTTCATCAGGTCCATACCGTTCACAAGGTGCACCTGGTGCAGGTGGAGCAGCCGGTGGTCCACAACGTCCAGGTGGCGGCGGTCCAAATCGCGGCCCAGGTCGTGGCGGCACAGCAGGTGCGTTCGGAAAGAATGCAAGTAAATCTTCAAAGCGAAAGCAGAAGTCACGTAAGGCGCTACGCGAAGAATTCGACAATATGCAGGCACCACAACTGGGTGGAGCAGTTATTCCTCACGGTGATGGAAAGACAAAGATTCGTATGCGCCGCGGTGCTTCTCTTGCAGATTTCGCTGAAAAGATTGGCGCAGATCCAGCAGCACTCGTATCTGCGCTATTCCACCTTGGTGAAATGGTTACTGCAACGCAATCAGTGGATGCAGATACATTCGAAATTCTCGGTGCGCAGCTTAAGTACCAGATTGAAATCGTTTCACCTGAAGATGAAGATCGTGAACTTCTCCAGGACTTCGATATCGATCTAGCTCAAGAGCTCGAAGATATGAACCCTGATGATCTCGTTGCACGCCCACCAGTTGTTACTGTCATGGGTCACGTCGATCACGGTAAGACATCTCTTCTCGATGCAATCCGAAAGACCGAAGTTATTAAGGGCGAAGCGGGTGGAATTACTCAGCACATCGGTGCTTACCAAATTCACCACGACCACGATGGCGTTAACCGCGCTATCACCTTTATTGATACACCGGGCCACGAAGCGTTTACAGCGATGCGTGCCCGTGGTGCAAAGGTCACAGATATCGCAGTACTCGTAGTTGCTGCTGACGACGGCATCATGCCTCAGACAATTGAAGCGCTTAACCACGCTCAAGCTGCTGATGTACCAATCGTTGTTGCAGTGAACAAGATTGATAAGGAAGGCGCGAACCCAGATAAGGTCCGCCAGCAATTGACTGAGTACAACTTGATCGCTGAAGAGTACGGCGGGGACACAATCTTCGTAAACGTTTCTGCAAAGAAGGGCGAAGGCGTCGATGCACTTATCGATTCAATCCTCCTCACAGCAGATGCTGCTATCGATCTTCGTGCAATTGCTGCCGATGATGCTCGTGGTGTTGCGATTGAAGCTCACCTCGATCGCGGTCGCGGTCCAGTTGCAACAGTTCTTGTACAGCGCGGAACTTTGAAGATTGGTGATGCAATCGTCGCCGGTGGTTCATTCGGTCGCGTACGTGCAATGCTCGATGAGCACGGTACGAATGTTGAAGAAGCTGGTCCATCACGACCTGTACAGGTTCTTGGTTTCACCTCTGTTCCAAACGCTGGAGATACATTCCTCGTTGCAGAAGATGACCGCACTGCACGCCAAATCGCGGAAAAGCGTCAGGCTGCAGAACGTAACGCTCAATTGGCTAAGGCTCGCAAGAAGGTTTCACTTGAAGACTTCATGGAGCAGTCCAAGATTTCAACACTTAACCTCATCCTCAAGGGTGACGTTTCAGGTTCTGTTGAAGCCCTCGAAGATGCACTCATGCAGCTCGATGTCGGAGCAGAAGTTGATCTTCGTGTTATCCACCGCGGCGTAGGTGCAATCACCAAGAGCGATATCACTCTTGCATCCGCATCTACCGCTGTTGTGATCGGCTTCAACGTTAAGCCTGAACCACAGACAGCAATCTTCGCCGATCAAGAAGGCGTTGAAGTTCGCTTCTACTCTGTTATCTATAACGCAATCGAAGAAATCGAACTCTCACTTAAGGGTCTCCTTAAGCCTGAGTTCGAGGAAGTTGTACTTGGCGATGCAGAAGTACGCGATCTCTTTAAATCTTCAAAGGTCGGAACTATTGCTGGTTCTATCGTTACCAACGGAATCATTCGTCGTAATGCAAAGGCACGTGTCATTCGCGCTGGAGCGACAATTGCCGAAGAGGTCACAATCGAATCTCTCAAGCGATTTAAGGATGATGCCACTGAAGTCAAGGAAGGCTTTGAGTGCGGTATCGGCGTAGGCAAGGGTGCTGATCTTCAAGTTGGAGACATCATTCAGGTATTCGAGATGCGTGAGAAGAAGCGCGCATAAAGATGGGTACTTCACATCGCAGCCATAAAGTTGCAGACCGCATTAAGGTAGTAGTGGCACAGCTACTTGAGACAAAGATCAAAGATCCGCGTCTTGGCTTTGTCACTGTTACCGATGCGCGCGTTACTGGAGATCTCCAGAACGCCTCTATCTTCTACACCGTTCTTGGTGACGAAGATGAGCGTGCTGCAACTGCTGCGGCTCTTGAATCGGCTAAAGGCGTTATTCGTAGCGCCGTTGGCAAGGATTTGGGAACACGTATTACCCCGTCACTCGAATTTATCCTTGATGGACTTCCAGAATCCGCGAAGGCACTCGATTCACTGCTTGAGCGAGTTCACCAACTCGATGCAGAGGTCGCAAAGGCTCGCGAGAATGCAAAGCCTGTAGTTGAAGATGCCTATAAAGCTCCTCGCATCAAAATCGAAGAGTAATTTTCATAATGACCGATGGGTTCCTTGTTGTAGATAAAGCCGGCGGAATGACTAGCCATGATGTTGTGGCAGTTGGTCGCAAAGCCCTTGGAACTCGCAAAGTGGGTCACGCAGGAACTCTTGATCCGATGGCTACCGGAATCCTTGTGCTCGGCTTCGGCAACGGTACGCGTTTACTGCAATACATCACCGATGGCGATAAGTCTTATGTAGCAACCGTTGTGCTTGGTGCATCTACTGTGACTGACGATAAAGAAGGCGAAGTTCTTACCTCAACGGATGCTTCAAAAGTTTCTGATTCTGACATTGAAAAGATTTTGAAGGCGATGGTCGGAACAATTGCACAACGCCCTTCAACTGTTTCAGCGGTAAAGGTCGGGGGAGAACGCGCTTACGACCGTGTACGCGCAGGTGAAAAATTCGAGCTTGAAGCTCGCAACGTCACAATTACACAGCTCGACATTCTTGCTGTGCGTCATCTTGAAGACACAACAGAAGTTGATATTGAAGTTACTTGCTCCGCAGGCACATTTATTCGCGCAATTGCTCGCGACTTGGGTGAATCACTGGGCGTCGGGGGACACCTCAGCGCACTGCGCCGTACCAGAGTCGCAGGCTTCACGGAAAAAGATGCATGCAGCTTTGAAGACCTCAAAGCGCAGAAATTCACAGCCCTAAACCTTGCGGACGTTGCTCGCACAACATTTACACCGCGCGAACTCAGCCTAGATGAAGTTCAAGAACTATCTTTCGGTCGTCCGCTATCTGAAAATGGAAATACCGTAATCAACGCTGCGTTATCTCCGGACAATCGCCTCATCGCTCTTCTAAAAGATGAAGGCGGCAAGGCAAAGCCCATCGCGGTTTTTGCAGCGGCGAACTAGGTAAGGCAAGATTCGTATATGAGCGAGACCAACGTCGTAGTCATCGGCGTATTTGATGGAGTACATAAAGGCCATCAAGTCCTGCTCAATCGTGCCAAGGAAATCGCCGATGGGCGCAACATTGTTGCTCTGACCTTTGACCCACATCCAACAACCGTCTTCGCACCAGATAAAGCCCCAACGATGCTGACAACATTGGCTGATCGCGTAGAACTTCTCAAGATTCATAATGCAGATCAAGTTGCGGTGATGAAGTTCAATGAAAAGTTCGCTGCAATGTCACCTGAAGATTTTGTTCAGACAGTTTTGGTAAACCAGCTGCATGCGAGCACAGTTATAGTTGGAAAGAATTTCACATACGGACATAGAGCTGCAGGAAATGTGGACTCACTCATTAAGTCTGGCCTCACCCATAATTTCACTGTTGATATTCAAGATCTGAAGACAGATGAGGAAGTGATCTCGTCTTCACGAATCAGAAAACTTGTCGTCGAAGGAAAAGTTGAAGAGGCACGCGAACTTCTATCCCGCCCACATCGATTAGATGGCGTTGTAGTTCATGGGGAAAAGCGTGGACGTGAAATTGGTTATCCAACTGCAAACCTTGGAAAGATTGAAGGACAAACAATTCCGGCAGATGGCGTTTATGCAGGCTGGCTCACTGTTGGAATTAGTTTTTGGCCCGCAGCAATTTCAATTGGCACCAATCCAACTTTTGAAGGAGACCGTGGTCGACAAGTTGAGGCATATGCACTCGATCAACAAGGTCTTGATCTTTACGACAAGAACGCCTCGATTGAATTTGGTTGGTATCTACGTCCAACTCTCAAATTTGATGGACTTGAACCACTTCTTGAGCAGATGAAGAAAGATTGCGACAAGGCCCGCGAATTAACAGAGAAATAGGCGTAATCCAGCCTCAATTTCACTTATCCACAGCCCGCAGGTAAACTTCAGGCTGTCCAACGAGATTGTCGATCATCCGAGAGTACAACCGGATGGCCTCCTGGTCAGAATGACTGAATGAAAAGGAAATAAAATGGCTTTAACACCAGAAGTAAAGAAAGAAATCATTGCAAAGTACGGCTCATCAGCTACTGATACAGGAAGCCCTGAAGCTCAGGTCGCACTTTTGTCACGTCGAATCGAAGACATTACAACTCACCTCAAGACCAACCCGCATGATCACCACAACCGTCGTGGTCTCTTGTTGCTCGTAGGTCAGCGTCGCCGCATTCTTCAGTACCTCGCAAAGACAGATATCAATCGTTACCGCGCAATTATCGAGAAGCTCGGAATTCGCCGTTAATTTTTAATATTTCTAAAAAGTAAATACGCAGTACTTGGTAGGAAAGTCGGGTCTCACACGGAGACTCGGCTGGAGCATCAGCGCCCACGAGGATAAATGGTCCTCGGTAGTGGCTCACGAAATGCTGATTCAGAAAATAATTTCGTGGACTTCGATCGAAGATTCATTTGCCTTATGTGGTGCGCTGACTTAGTTAAAGGAGCGCCCTATGGAGGGTCAAGACGTAAAATCAGCAGTAGCCGTTATCGATAACGGAAAGTTCGGAAAGCGCGAGATCAAGTTCGAAACAGGACGCCTCGCAAAGCAAGCAGCAGGAGCTGCAGCTGTGTATCTCGATGATCAGACAATGATCTTCTCAGCAACAACAGCATCAAAGACACCTAAGGATCAATTCGACTTCTTCCCACTTACAGTGGATGTTGAAGAGAAGATGTATGCCATCGGCAAGATTCCTGGTTCATTCTTCCGTCGCGAGGGTCGTCCATCAGAAGAGGCAATTCTTACTTGCCGTTTGATCGACCGCCCATTGCGTCCATCATTTATTAAGGGACTTCGTAACGAAGTTCAGATCGTTGTGACAGTAATGGCACTCGATCCAGACCACATGTACGACGTGATTGCGATCAACGCAGCTTCAATGTCTACACAGCTCGCAGGTCTTCCATTCTCTGGTCCAATCGGTGGTGTACGTGTTGCACTTATCGACGGTCAGTGGGTTGCATTCCCTAACCATTCACAGGTCGAGAACGCTGTTTTCGATATGGTCGTAGCAGGTCGCGTAACAGCTGACGATGTTGCAATCATGATGGTTGAAGCAGAAGCAACAACTCGCACAATCGGACTCATCGCTGAAGGAGCTAAGGCTCCTACAGAAGAGATTGTTGCGCAGGGACTTGATGCTGCGAAGCCATTTATTCGTATTCTCTGCGAAGCGCAGTCAAAGCTTGCAGCAGTTGCTGCAAAGCCAACAGCTGACTTCCCAGTGTTCCTTGATTACCAGGACGATATATTTGCAGCAGTTGAAAAGGCTGCAAAGGATGATCTTGCAAAGGCACTCACAATCTCAGGTAAGCAAGAGCGCGAAACAAAGATCGACGAGATCTCTGCTGCAACTAAGGAATCTGTTTCTGCTGCTTTCGAAGGCCGCGAAAAGGAAGTTCCTGCAGCATTCCGCTCACTCACAAAGAAGCTTGTACGTCAGCGCGTACTTCGCGACAAGATTCGTATCGATGGCCGTGGACTCCGCGACATCCGTGCGCTTTCTGCAGAGGTTGAGGTCATTCCTCGCGTTCACGGTTCAGCAATCTTCGAACGTGGCGAGACTCAGATTCTCGGAATCACAACTCTAAATATGCTTAAGATGGAACAGCAGCTCGACACAATGAGCCCTGACACATCAAAGCGCTACATGCACAACTACAACTTCCCACCATATTCAACTGGTGAAACAGGTCGTGTTGGTACACCAAAGCGTCGCGAAATCGGCCACGGTGCACTTGCAGAGCGCGCACTTATCCCAGTACTTCCAACTCGTGAAGAGTTCCCTTACGCAATCCGTCAGGTATCTGAAGCACTTGGTTCAAATGGATCAACATCTATGGGTTCGGTTTGTGCATCAACACTTTCAATGCTTCAAGCAGGTGTGCCACTGAAGGCTCCTGTTGCAGGTATTGCAATGGGTCTTATCTCTGATGATGTCGATGGCAAGGTTGAATATGTTGCTCTCACAGATATCCTCGGTGCAGAAGATGCATTCGGAGATATGGACTTTAAGGTTGCAGGAACAAAGGACTTCGTTACAGCCCTTCAGCTCGATACAAAGCTCGATGGAATTCCTGCATCTGTACTTGCTGGCGCACTTCACCAGGCAAAGGAAGCGCGTCTTGCGATTCTCGATGTCATGAACGAGGCAATCGATACACCAGATGAGATGAGCCAATACGCTCCACGCATCATCTCCGTAAAGATTCCTGTTGATCAAATCGGTGCAGTCATCGGCCCTAAGGGCAAGATCATCAACCAGATTCAAGATGAAACTGGCGCAGAAATTTCAATTGAAGATGATGGAACCATCTACATCGGTGCAACCGATGGACCTTCAGCAGAAGCTGCTCGCGCACAGATCAACGCAATTGCTAACCCACAGATGCCAGAAGTTGGAGAGCGCTACCTCGGTACCGTTGTAAAGCTTGCAACATTTGGTGCATTTGTTTCATTGATGCCAGGTAAAGATGGCTTGCTCCACGTGTCTCAGATTCGCAAGATGCATGGCGGAAAGCGCATTGAAAACCTTGAAGATGTAATGAAGGTTGGCGACAAGATTCAGGTAGAAATCGGCGAGATCGATCCAAAGGGCAAGCTCTCTTTGGTTCCAGTTCTCGAAGATGGAACGACTCCAGCTGCTGAATAAGTAGATGTCAGTCAAACGCTCAGTTCACTCAAGTGGCCTGCGCATTGTTACGGAAGAAGTTCCGTCAGTGCGCAGCGCTGCTGTGGGCATCTGGGTCAATGTAGGTTCACGTGATGAAGCACCGGCAACTGCTGGTGCTTCTCACTTTTTAGAGCACCTACTCTTTAAGGGAACAACCAGCCGTACGGCTCTCGAGATTTCTTCATCAATCGAATCTGTTGGTGGTGAGATGAATGCATTTACATCGAAGGAGTACACCTGCTTCTACGCACGTGTGATTGATACCGACCTTCCGATGGCAATTGAAGTAGTCAGCGACTTGATCACATCATCTATCGTCACAGCTCTTGACGTTGATGCTGAGCGCAAGGTTGTTCTCGAAGAAATTGCGATGCGCGATGATGATCCAAGTGATCTCGTGCACGATCTCTTTAGCGATACTTATTACGGCAATACCCCAATTGGTCGCCCTATTCTGGGCACAATCGACTCCATCAATGGAATGTCGCGCAATACTGTCTTTAACTATTACAAGAAGAAGTACCTGCCACAAGATCTCGTTGTAGCAGTTGCGGGAAATATCAAACATAAGCGCGTTGTTGCCATGGTTGAAGAGGCTCTATCTCGCGATAACTTCCTTGATGTACTTGCGGCTCCCGTTATCCGCCCCAATATTCCTGTGAAAAACACAAAGCAGCAATCAGTAGGGCTTCTGTATAAGAAGAGCGAACAAGCTCACATGTTCTACGGCATGGAAGGCGTTGCCCGCGCCGACGAACGACGCTTTGCCATGGGAGTTCTTTCTGCAGCCCTTGGCGGAGGAATGTCTTCTCGACTCTTCCAAGAAATCCGCGAGAAGCGCGGCCTTGCATACTCTGTCTATGCGTACGCGCAGCAATTTGCCGGCTCGGGAGTTCTTGGTTTCTATGCCGGTTGCAACCCAACAAAGGCCATCGAAGTTGTTGAAATCATCCGCAGCGTCCTTTCAGATGTTGCTGATAACGGAATGACTCATGAAGAGATTGAGCGCGCTAAGGGAGCGGTACGTGGCTCACTCGTTTTGAGCCAAGAAGATACCGGCTCGCGCATGAGCCGAATTGGCAAGAATGAAATCGTTTACGGCCAAGTAATGGATTTCGATGACATTCTCAAAGCTATCTCTCGCGTAAGCGCTGAAGACATTCGCGAAATTGCCAGCGAGTTCCTCGTAAAAACACCTACCCTTGCTCTTGTTGGTCCATTTAAGAACGAATCAAAATTCGAAAAGGTGCTTCAGAAATGATCAAAGTAGGTGTACTCGGTGCTCGTGGCCGCATGGGATCTGAAGTTGTTAAAGCAGTTTCCGAAGCGCCAGATCTAGAACTCGTTGCCGCTCTCGACCTCGGTGATTCACTTGACGCTCTTACAGCTAACGGCGCACAGGTAGTCGTCGATTTCACGACTCCAGATTCAGTAATGGCCAACCTCGAATTTCTCATCGGGCACAACATCAACGCAGTAATCGGAACAACAGGTTTTGATGATGCTCGTATTGCAAAAATTAAGAGCCTTTTAGCCTCTTCTAAATCTGGAGTCTTGATTGCTCCTAACTTCGCTATCGGCGCGGTTCTCATGATGGAGTTTGCGACTAAGGCTGCCAAGTACTTTGAATCTGCCGAAATTATTGAACTTCACCACCCAAATAAGGTCGATGCTCCATCTGGAACAGCGGCTCGCACGGCAGAACTCATGGCGAAGTCTCGTAAAGAAGCTGGACTTGCTCCAATGCCAGATGCAACATCAACATCACTCGATGGCGCACGTGGTGCAAAAGTTGGAGATATTCCTGTTCACTCTGTCCGTCTTCGCGGTTTAGTTGCACACCAAGAAGTTTTGCTCGGCGGTATCGGTGAAACTCTCACCATTCGTCACGATTCCATTGACCGAGTAGGTTTTATGCCAGGAGTACTCCTTGGCGTACGTCAGGTTGTTACACATCCAGGGCTGACATTCGGCCTTGAGAATTTCATGTAACTGGAGGCAAAAAGATGGCACACGCAGATATCACAATGTACGGCGCCGACTGGTGCGGAGATTGCCGTCGCTCAAAGCGCCTCTTTGAAGAACTCGATGTTCAGGTAAATCACATCGATGTAGAAGCAGATGAATCAGCTGCAGCGAAGGTGCAAGAGATCAATGGGGGAGCGAAGTCGATTCCTGTCATCGTTTTCTCTGATGGAACTCACCTTACTGAGCCTTCAGATAACGATCTCAAAGCCAAGCTCACTTCGCTCGGCATCATTTAACCTACGAGATTTATAGTCTGTATATAACTGCCGATGTAACGGCAGCCGAGATTACGACGACGAAGTACGGAGCTTTCAAACTAAGCGCAATAAGTGCAACTGCAACTCCCGCTAGACGCTGATCAATAACCCATTTACCTTTTTCGGTAAAAGTCTGAACGCCAACGAGCGCGCTCAGTAGGGCAATTGGAATCAGAGTATTGATTCGCAGCATGCGCGGATTAGTTAAGTACTTCTCAGGAATCGAATGCCCTGAGTATTTAAGGGCAAATGCAATCGCGCTGGTTCCAAGAACTCCTATCCACATCGCTTGCGAAGTTATTTGGGCATTCATGCTCGCACCTTCCATCCAAATGCAACGGCAAGAAGCGCTGTAGCAATAATCGGCAAGCCCGCTGAAATTACTGGGCTGAGAGCAATGGCTAGAACAACCGCAGATGCAGCAAGTACGCGTTCAAATTTTCCTAGAAGTCTGGGCCAAACAAGGCCAAGAAATGCAGCAGGGACTGCGGCATCAAGACCCCATGCTGATGGATTTCCCATTGCTTGTGCGCCAAGTGCGCCAAGAAGCGTGAAGAAGTTCCAGAAGATATAGACGCCAAAACCAGTAAGCCAGAAACCATGTTTCATCGCATCGAGCCCAAGATCTTCTTGACCGATTGAAACACCTGTTGATTCATCGATAGTTACTTGAGCTGCAACAACTCTTTTGAGCCCTCGAACTTTTAGAATAGGCGCCATGCGCAATCCATAGAGACCATTGCGAATTCCAAGAAGTGAAGCAGTTGCAATTCCCGATAGCGCACTTCCTCCTGCGCCCATCACTCCAACGACAGCGAACTGAGATGCTCCGGAAAAGGTCAGTAGTGAGAGAAGGCAGGTTTGCAGGATTGAAAATCCTGCTGCAATGGATGCCGCCCCAAAAGCTGTTCCATAAAGGCCAACAGTGAAGGAGACGCTCAGACTTTGGGTTGCGGTGGCGCGGTTCACTCTGGACACGCGGCAATTGTGCCCTAGATATCCAGAGGGTGGAGGGGGGTTGATAGATAAGGTGCGGACATGTCTGAGACCGTAATTTTTAGAGACGATGTATCCGTTGAACTCATTAAGGCAAGCGCGAGCGATGCCGATGTAATTTGGGCAGCGCGTGTATCGACAGCTGGCGAACAATCGATGGATGAGATCGGTGAAGACCCAGCTCGTTCTGCTGGGCTCATCAATTACCTCGCTCGCGAACGCCATGGTTCACCATTCGAACACACCTCTATGACTTTCTTTGTCTCAGCACCCATCTTTGTATTCCGTGAATTCATGCGCCACCGCATCGCTTCTTATAACGAAGAGTCAGGCCGCTACCGCGAACTCAAGCCAGTTTTCTACATTCCATCTAAGGAACGTAAGTTGGTTCAAGTTGGTAAAACAGGTGCTTACACATTTGAAGATGGAACAGCTGAACAATTTGATATCAGCGTTAAGGCCATGAAAGATGCATATCTCATTGCTTACGATTCTTATCAGAAGATGCTCGAAGCTGGCGTTGCCCGTGAAGTTGCGCGCGTGGTTCTTCCAGTCGCAACATATTCATCGATGTATGTGACCATGAATGCACGTGCACTGATGAACTTCCTTTCACTTCGTACAGCTCGTGAAGGTTCACACTTCCCAAGCTACCCACAACGCGAAATCGAGATGGTTGCCGAAAAAATGGAAGCCGAATTCGCTAAATTAATGCCTCTTACATACGGGGCATTTGAAAAATCTGGTCGTATCGCGCCTTAAGCGATAAGATGCCCAAATGAGTACGCAAGCGCCTTTCGGTCGACTCCTCACCGCAATGGTGACCCCATTTGATAAAGATGGATCCATCGACTGGGCTGGCGTAGAAAAGCTTGCGCAACATCTGGTAGATACCGGCCATGACGGCATCGCTGTCAACGGCACAACCGGTGAAGCCCCAACAACAAAATCTTCCGAAAAACTTGAGATCATCAAAGTTGTCAAGAAAGTTGTCGGCTCAAAGATTCAGGTTCTCTCAGGTGCGGGCGATAACGAAACCTCTTACACAGTCGAGCAAGCTAAGCGTTCGCAGGATGCAGGAGCTGATGGACTTCTCGTCGTAACTCCTTATTACAACAAGCCTCCTCAAGCTGGCATTGAAGCTCACTTCCGTGCAGTTGCAGCAGCTACAGATTTACCGATCATGATGTATGACATTCCAGGTCGTACTGGCGTTGAAATTGAATCTGACACCATCGTTAAACTCTTTGAAACTGTCGACAACATCGTTGCTCTCAAGGATGCAAAAGGAAATATCGCGGCGACTTCTTGGGTAATCAAGCGTTGTGGCATTCCTGTTTACTCAGGTGATGACATTCTCAACCTGCCATTCCTTTCGGTGGGCGCAGTTGGTTTTGTTTCCGTCTGTGGCCACACAGTAGGTCTTCAACTCAAAGCGATGCTTGATGCCTGGTTTGCAGGTAATTCAGCAAAAGCTCTTGAGATTCACCAGCAACTCTTGCCAGTATTTACCGGCACATTCCGCACACAAGGTGCAATTTTGACCAAGGCAGCGATGTCTCTCATGGGCCTTCCCGGGGGAACAACACGTTTGCCACTCGTTGATGCCACCGAAGCACAGATCGAACAGCTCCGTAAAGATCTGATTGCCGGCGGCGTCGCGCTGAAGAATTAATTTATGACACAACATCCCCACCCAAATCTCGGCACACCTAGCAAACTTGTTGATGGTGGCCTGCGCATAGTCGCACTCGGTGGAATCTCTGAAATCGGTCGCAATATGACGGTTTATGAGACCAATGGAAAATTATTGATTGTGGACTGTGGAGTTCTCTTTCCTGAAGATAATCAACCAGGAATCGATCTGATTCTTCCTGACTTTAGCTATATTCGAGACCGCCTTAATGATGTTGTTGGCCTCTTCCTTACTCACGGCCATGAAGACCACATCGGTGCCGTTCCTTATCTATTGCGCGAACGCGGAGATATTCCTGTTTATGGATCACCGCTTACCATCGCTCTGATTTCGGCTAAATGTAAAGAACATCGCATCTCACCTCTGACTCGCGAAGTCACTGAAGGAAACCGTGAAGATGTCGGCCCATTCGAACTTGAATTTGTAGCTGTTAATCACTCGATCCCAGATGCTTTGGCTGTAGCGATTCACACGAAGGCCGGAACGGTTCTACACACAGGCGATTTCAAAATGGATCAACTTCCGCTTGATGGCCGCATTACAGATTTGCGCACCTTCGCCCGATTAGGTGAAGAAGGCGTTGATTTATTCCTTGTCGATTCTACAAATGCCGATGTTCCAGGCTTCACGCCTTCAGAACGCGAAATTATGCCCGCGCTCAATCGCGTTATTGCATCGACTAAGCGACGCGTTATCGTCGCATCGTTCTCTTCACACGTTCACCGCGTCCAACAAGTTATTGATACAGCCGCTCTTCATAATCGTCGCGTCGCTTTCATTGGCCGCTCCATGATTCGAAATATGAAAATTGCCGAAGATATGGGTTATCTCAAGGTGCCAAGTGGCATACTTTTTGATGCGCGCGAACTCGATAATTACGATGATCGCGTTGTGCTTATTTGTACGGGTTCACAAGGTGAACCGATGGCTGCCTTGTCCCGCATGGCAAATGGCGACCACCAGATTCGCGTGGGAGATGGTGACACCGTCATCCTGGCATCATCGCTGATTCCAGGTAATGAAAATTCAGTTTTCCGAGTCATTAATGAACTCACGCGATTTGGCGCAAAAGTTGTTCATAAGGCAAATGCCATGGTGCACGTGTCTGGCCATGCTGCAGCTGGCGAACTCTTGTATTGCTACAACATCGTTAAGCCAAAATATGTTTTACCTGTACACGGCGAATGGCGCCATCTCAAAGCCAATGCTGAGATTGCGATTCAGGCAGGTGTTCCACGTGAGAATGCATTCATTATTGAAAATGGAATCGTTGTAGATCTCGTTAATCATGAGGCAGAGGTCGTAGGGGCTGTCCCTTGTGGTTTTGTCTACGTCGATGGACAAAGTATTGGAGATATCACCGAGTCTTCACTGAAGGATCGTCGCATCCTTGGCGAAGAAGGTTTTATCTCTGTGATTGTGGTGATTGAATCCCAAACAGGAAAGATTGTTGCTGGACCAGATATTCATGCACGAGGCTTTAATGAAGATGAAGCGCTCTTTGACGAAGTGCGTGGACAGATTGAGAAAGCTCTCACAGCAGCAGTTGCAGAGGGAGTTAACGGAACACATCAACTTTCACAAGTAGTGCGCAGAACTATCGGGGGATGGGTCGGCCAAAAACACCGCCGACGTCCGATGATTGTTCCTGTTGTCGTCGAGGTTTAGGTCGGCGCGCCTACGGGCTTGAAAAATACCCTCCACCTAAGATTGAAGGTGTGGCTAAGAAGAAGAAACGCACAACCAACAAGTCTTTCCTGAAGATCGTTGGATCTGCGCTGTCCTCTCTCTGGCGCCTTCTAGCTAAATCCCTCGGCTCTTCCATTCGCTTCGTAGCTCGTGGAGCCCGCGATCTTGACCCAGAGCATCACCGCGATGGAGCAGCCCTGCTTGTCCTTCTGCTTTCGCTTTCAGCTTTCGCAGGAACTTGGTTTAAGGCCGATAATTTTGTAGGTCGCAATCTCTATTCACTCTTCTACGGAGCCTTTGGTCGCATTGGTGTTTTGGCACCTCTAGTACTTCTCTACTTTGCGGTACGTCTATTTAGAAAACCTGAAGACAAGCACACGACAGGCCGCATCACGGTTGGAACTCTTACGCTCCTTGTGAGTGCGACAGGTATCGCACACCTTCTCAATGGATCACTGGGCGCAGTAAATCCAACTGGTGCAACAGCAATTCGTGATGGGGGAGGGCAGCTAGGTTATTGGGTCGCCAAGCCATTGGTAGCTCTCATGACTTCTCTTCTTGCCTACCCAGTTCTTTTCGCAACATTTTTCTTCGGCGTACTTATCATCACGGCAACACCAATATCTAAGGTCGGAATCCGCATTAAGGTAATCGCGATCTGGCTCTGGTCAAAGAAACCTGCACGCAGAGAAGATGACTTTGAAATTTCCGATACGCCACCTTTTGAATCTCCTGTAGTCGCATGGAATCAAGAGCCGGATGAGATTGATGAAGAAGAGTTTGATGAAGAGTTCACCGTCGAAGTTCCTCGCATTCCATTAGAGGCGCAACTTAAAGAAGCTCCAAAGAGTGAGAAGCGGCCGGAGCAGCTCTTGCTTACTAGCGATGTGAAGTACGAACTCCCATCACAGGATTTGTTGAAGTTGGGCCCAGCAGCGAAAGCAAAGAGCAAGGCGAACGAAACTGTGGTGGCATCCCTTACCGAAGTCTTTAAACAATTCGATATCGATGCACAAGTAACTGGATTTATGCGAGGACCAACGGTTACTCGCTATGAAGTAGAACTTGGAAATGCCGTAAAAGTTGAACGTATTACTGCGCTTTCAAAGAATATTTCTTACGCGGTGGCAAGTAGCGAAGTGCGCATCTTGTCCCCAATTCCAGGTAAGTCTGCTGTCGGTATCGAGATTCCCAACGCTGACCGCGAAATCGTCGCGTTAGGCGATGTCATGCGCTCAAGCGTTGCAGGACAAGATCATCATCCGATGTTGGTTGCCCTCGGCAAGGATGTAGAAGGCAACTTTGTCTGTGCAAACCTTGCAAAGATGCCTCACCTTCTTGTCGCAGGCGCTACTGGTGCTGGTAAATCTTCGATGATTAACGCGATGATTACATCCATCTTGATGCGTGCAACACCTGATGATGTTCGACTTATCTTGATTGATCCTAAGCGAGTAGAGCTCACTGCCTATGAAGGCATCCCTCATCTCATCACTCCAATAATCACCAACCCAAAGAAGGCAGCGGATGCCCTTACCTGGGTTGTCCGCGAAATGGATTTACGCTACGAAGATTTAGCAACATTTGGATTTAGACATATCGATGATTTCAATAAGGCAGTGCGTGCCGGCAAAGTTGTAGCGCCTCCTGGATCTGATCGCATTGTTGAGCCTTACCCATATTTACTTGTCATCATCGACGAGCTTGCAGATCTTATGATGGTTGCAGCGCGTGAAGTCGAAGAATCAGTTGTCCGAATTACTCAGTTGGCACGTTCAGCAGGTATCCACTTGGTACTGGCTACACAGCGCCCATCTGTTGACGTTGTAACAGGACTTATCAAGGCAAATGTTCCTTCGCGTTTATCGTTTGCAACATCATCTTTGGCGGATTCTCGAGTCATTCTCGATAGCCCCGGTGCTGAAAAACTCATCGGTCAGGGCGATGGACTCTTTATTCCAATGGGAGCAAGCCGCGCAATCCGAATTCAGGGCGCCTACGTTTCAGAGCGCGAGATTGAGGCAGTTGTTGGGCATGTCAAGAAGCAACTATCACCACGTTATCGTGATGATGTCACGCAAGTTGCTCAGGCAAATAAGAATATTGATAAAGAGATTGGCGACGATCTCGAAATTCTTATTCAGGCAGTCGAACTTGTTGTCAGCACTCAATTCGGTTCAACATCTATGTTGCAGCGCAAACTTCGAGTTGGTTTTGCAAAAGCTGGTCGACTTATGGATCTGATGGAATCTCGTGGAATCGTTGGACCTTCCGAAGGTTCCAAGGCTCGCACCGTGATGGTGAAGCCTGATGAAATCGATTCTGTTCTAGCCACGCTCCGCGATTATTAATTCGCTCCAAAGGTTGGGTGCGTTTTAGGGGTGATTTCGTAAGAATAGAGCGTCTTTCTATTTATCACCCTTACCTCTAAAGTTAGAATTAACCACTCAGGTTCCCCACAGCAAGGCGGCAGATAAATGACTCTAGGAAGCACGATTCGCGATGCTCGCGAAACTGCACGCCTGAGCATTCAGTCGTTATCTGAAACAACAAGTATTCGCATCGGTCTTCTGACCGAGATGGAGAATAACAATTTCATTCATTGTGGGGGAGATACCTACGCGCGCGGCCACTTAAGAAATATTGCTCCAAAGATAGGGCTCGACGCACAGACTCTCATTAACCTTTATAACGAAGAGCATTCAACTGAACATCGTGCGATCCAAGATCTGCTGGTCGAAAACAACGTGATGCAGGTGCCGCGTGAAGAGCGGAAAATTTCCTGGAAGATTCCTGCGATTGCCTCAGTAGCCGTTCTACTTCTTTTGGGACTAGTACAAATTATTATTTCAAATCAAGGCGAAGATTTTGCACCGGCCAAGCCAACAACTACAACAACATCTCCGACTCCGTCCGCTGCACCTTCTAATTCGGCTACACCATCACAGCCTGCAGAAAGTAATTCTGGACCAGTAGAACTAATCATCACAGCTGCCCGTGGTAACTCATACATCCACATCATCGCGGATGGAAAAACCTTGACCAAGGGATCAATCTTCCAAGGTGAAACCAAATCATTTAAGGGCGAAAAAGTAATCAGTATCTACTTCAGTAATCCTGCAGGGCTTGATGTAACTCTCAATGGTAAGCAACTTGCACCATTGGGCGGCCAAAATGAAGAGGTTCGTCGCACCTTCCGATAGCATCACCCCTATGTCTCGCACCGTAGCCATCGTCACTATGGGCTGCGCACGCAATGAAGTAGATTCTGAAGAACTTGCCGGCCGATTAGCAGCCGACGGATGGACACTTGTCGATGATGTTGAATCAGCTGAAGTCGCCGTTGTAAATACCTGCGGATTTATTGAATCGGCAAAGAAGGATTCAGTCGACGCACTTCTCGAAGCAAATTCGCTTAAAGGACATGGAACTACGCGCGCTGTAGTAGCTGTTGGGTGCATGGCTGAGCGATATGGCAAAGAGTTAGCGGAAGCGTTGCCTGAAGCAGATGCAATTCTAGGTTTTGATGATTACCAGGATATTTCAGAGCGCTTGCAATCAATTGTCAGTGGAAAATCACATACACCGCACATCCCTCGCGATCGTCGAGCGCTTCTTCCGATTGCGCCCGTCGAACGTGCAGCAGCGCGCGATGAAAGTTACGCATCCTCACTTGGTGCAGGTGGTTCACTCTTTCGTAAGCGTCTCGGTAATGCACCATGGGCTCCGCTCAAGATTGCGTCCGGTTGCGATCGCCGTTGCTCATTCTGCGCGATCCCATATTTCCGTGGCTCATTCATTTCACGCCGTCCAACAGAAATTTTGCAAGAAGCCACGTGGCTCGCCCAGAACGGCGTGAGCGAACTCTTCTTGGTCAGCGAAAACACCACTTCCTATGGAAAAGACCTTGGAGATCTAAAGTTGATGGAGAAGATCCTCCATGAATTCGCTGAGATACCAGGCGTCGAACGAGTTCGACTTTCTTACCTGCAACCAGCTGAAATGCGCCCATCGCTACTTCAGGCAATGATTGAGACAGAAAAGGTTGCACCTTATTTTGATCTGTCATTCCAGCACACCAGTCCAACTGTTTTGCGCCGCATGCGCCGCTTTGGTGATTCTGAAAAATTCTTACATCTCATCACTCAAATCCGCGCTCTTTCTCCCGAGGCGGGAATTCGCTCTAACTTTATTGTTGGTTTTCCAGGAGAGACTGAAGCGGATTACAACGAACTTGCTGATTTCATTACTGCTGCAAAGCTAGATGCAGTCGGAATCTTTGGATACTCTGATGAAGACAATACTGAGGCACTAGATCTCAGTGACAAGGTTGCTGATGAAGTCATCCGCGAACGCGTTGAGGCGCTTTCTTCTTTGGCTGATGAAATGGTTTCTCTCCGTGCCCAAGGACGAATTGGTGAATCCGTACGAGTCCTGATTGAAGATGCTGAACTACAAGAGGGACGCGCGGCGCACCAAGGGCCAGAAGTAGATGGAACAACAACGTTTATTGGCACAAATTTCAAAGTCGGCCAATATATTGATGCTGTGGTGGTTGATTCCATGGGGGCTGATCTGGTGGCAGAAGTTCAATGAGAATCCCTGGATTTATCACGCCAAATACTTTGACCGTAACTCGAATCCTTCTGATTCCAATTGGCGTCTATACACTTTTTTATGATGGTGGAGATAACTCCACGTACCAATTAATTTCATATGCAATCTTCTTTACTCTTGGCATGACCGATATCGTCGATGGTCGCTGGGCGCGCCATTCAAATAAAATTACCCCACTCGGAACTTTCCTAGATCCAGTTGCGGACAAGGCTCTCATTGGCGCTGCGATGATCTCGCTATCAATTCTTGATCGTTTTCCATGGTGGATCACCATTCTCATCCTTACCCGCGAAATTGGGATCACGCTCTTCAGGCTTCTTGTCATTAAGAATGGCGTAATCCCAGCAAGCAAGGGTGGAAAGATTAAAACGCTGATGCAGAACTTTGGTGTGGGCTTCTTTATCCTTCCACTTCCAGCGTGGCTAGATTGGTTTAAGTATGGATTTATCAGCGTAGCAATCATTCTGACAATAACTTCTGCCTACGACTACTTACGCTCGTGGTATTCCAAGCGGTAGATTTACCGCATGCCGTCCAAAGCTCACGCTAAATCCATAATTGAGATTTTAAAGTCTCGCGGTGAAACCGTTTCGGTAGCTGAATCACTTACCGGTGGCGGTCTCGGTCACGCACTTACCCAAGTACCCGGAGCGTCCGCCGTTTTTATTGGGGGAGTAGTCGCATACACATCTGATGTAAAAGTAAATGTTCTTGGGGTTAAACAGTCCACGATTGATCAACACACAGTCGTAAGTGAAGAAGTAGCTATCGAAATGGCGCAAGGCGCGATAGAAAAACTTGGCAGTACATGGGCTATCGCGACTACGGGAATTGCAGGGCCGGGCGATTACTTGGGAATTCGTGAAGGTACGGTCTGGATAGCAATCTGTGGGCCAATCTGCCAAACCTTGCAATTGACCCTGGATAGCGGTCGCGATGGCGTGCGACAAGGCGCTATATCCAGCGCGATGGGCACCTTTGCCCGTATCCTTAGCTAATACACCACGAGAGGGGATGCACATGACGTTGTTACGTGAAGCAGTTGGTCAGACACTTCGTGGCGCCCGCACCTCACAATCTCGCACACTCCGTGATGTTGCTCGCGAAGCTCGCGTCTCTTTAGGTTATCTCTCTGAAGTAGAACGTGGACAGAAAGAAGCATCTTCTGAACTTCTTAATGCAATCTGCGATGCACTCGGACTTACATTGTCATCTGTAATGACAGGCGTTGCACACGAACTCAAATCTCGTGAAAGTGCAAAGCTCTCCGTTGTCGACGCAGCCTAAGTACGCCTTGCAAGGCGGAATACATCGTCGCACCGAGAGCGCAATTCTCGAAGGAACTAAATCTCTTATTGCTTTACACGGAGTATCGAATATATCGATGATTGATATTGCAGATGCATCTGAAGTCTCACGCGCAACTTTGTATAACCATTACCGCGATAAAAACGCAGTTCTTGAAGCACTCGTTACTCTCGAAGTTGAAAAGTTGGTTGATCTTGCGCAGCGCGCAGGAACTCCGGCGGATGCCCTTGAAACTCTCTCCAAAGTCATCTCAGCTGATCCTGCACTTTTAGCGATGCGTCAGCATGATGCGCAGTTGCTGATTGCCATTATGACTCACGCGGAAAACCCACTCTACTTAGTCCTAGCGACATGCATCTACGAGGCAACTAAATCCGAAGCTGGAACCGGACTTGCAATGCGTTGGCTACTGGGGCAAGTAATGCAACCCATCACACCCAAGCAATCTCGCGAACAAGCCGAACTTCTTGTAGAGCGCACTCTCTTTTAAACTGATGCGAATTTCAGATCTGCGCGAAAGAATCGTGCTCTCATTTGGCGATGCATGGGCAACCTCTTTCTCTCAAGATATTGCCATTAGCGAATTGGGTTCGATGACTGTTAACGAAGCACTTACTGCAGGTCGCGAAGCAGATGAAATTTGGCGCGCGGTGTGCAAGCAATGTCCCACTGAGACCGAGAAATACCGTTATTAATAATGCCCGTAACATCTGAAGTCATTTCACGTAAACCAGATCTGCCAGCTCTTGTATTGGTTCATGGATTGGGTTCGGCCGGAAATATCTGGAAGACGTTGCACGCAGGTCTGGAAGATGCATTTGCTATTTATCCAGTAGATCTTCCAGGACATGGCAGTGCGCCTTTAAATGATGAACCCCTTGATCCGCGCTCACTTGCGCAATCGATTGTCACGGCGATGGAGAAAGATCACGGAGTTCGTGAATTCCATGTTGCGGGCAATTCGCTAGGCGGATGGATTGCTCTCGAACTTGCTGCGCAATTTCCAGACCGAGTCAAGAGCGTTACAGCACTTGCCCCAGCTGGTTTATGGCATGAAGGTCCAACGCAGAAATTACCACCAAGTTTGTTAGCGCGAATTCTTGCGAAGATATCTCAGTATTTTCTTCGCCTGGCTTATCACTTACCGCCACTCAAAGCACTGGGCTATAAGAAGATTACTCATCTCTGGCGCGAGCTTTCATTTGAATCCTGTAAAGATTCAGTAATTGCGATGGCGCGTTCTATTGGCTATATGCCAATGTGGAAAGCTATTCGGTTTAAGAAATTTGATTCAACGATTTCTGAAGAGATTCCAGTATCGATTGTCTTCGGAGATTACGACTTGACGCTTCCTCACCCTCGCGCCCAAGAACGCGAAGTTGCACCTCGTCATTCAAAGTGGATTGTCGTCGATAACTGCGCACATGTGATTATGTGGAACTACCCAGCCCTCACTGTTGACTTCATTAAGCGAACAGCCTTTTCGCGCGCCTAGCTAAACCGCGATCACTTCCAGAATCCACGGCTCGACGCCATCTGAGGGCGTGAGCGCACAGGGATAATTCTCAGAGACAATCGCATATAAATCTTCAGGTGTCTTGGGCATCGAACGACTCTGCAGCAACCATCGGGCAATCTCGCCACGCGTCTTCTTCGACATGTGCGTCACCACTGTGCGCACACCGTCGACCACAGTTGAGACTCGGACTTCAACGGTGATATCGACAGGGGAGTGCCAGACTGTCTTGTAAGTCGATGAGCGGCAGTCGACAATGAGCCCAGTCTTGATGGGATCTAAGATCGCAGCGACGGGTTCGCGCATCGCCTTGTTATCAATCTTCTCTTTGTAACTTTCAATCCGCTGCGTTGGGCGAACTACGCCGTACTTGGCCGAGATAATCGCAAGGGCGGTCTCGCCACGCTTCTTGGCAGCAGGGGAGAGCGAGCTCCAATCGAGGGCTTGATAGAGGACCCCCGCATAGACGCTCATGGCCGGGGTGGGCTTATCCGTCTGGCTCTTCTTCTCGGAGGGCGGCAGGAGGATCAACACGCGACACACCCTACTTGTCAGTGGCGCCTGCTACCTTTCGAACAGATGTTCGGATACCCTTTAGCCATTACGAAAGTAATAAGGCCATCACAAGTGGCCCGATCAACCAGAGCGGTGCTCAGCCTCCGCCCACAGCGTCTCTATAACGCGAGGGCCGTCGCAGAGAACTTCCGTACCTTCTGGGCCGAATACCAACGGCTGCGCTCGCAGACGTTCGAGATGAAATGGAGATAACAATGGCTGCTGAAAAATCAAAGCCTGAAGAAAAAGTTACATCTGATCGCCAAAAGGCGTTAGATACCGCGCTTGCTCAAATCGAACGACAGTTTGGTAAGGGCTCAGTAATGAAGATGTCAGATCGACAAGCACAGGTAATCGAGGTTATCCCAACCGGTTCTGTCGCACTCGATGTCGCTCTCGGAATTGGTGGCCTTCCACGAGGCCGCATCATTGAAATTTATGGACCTGAATCTTCAGGTAAGACAACTCTTACACTTCATGCAATTGCAAATGCACAGAAGGCTGGCGGTATCTGTGCATTTATCGATGCTGAACATGCATTCGATGCAGAGTATGCAAAGAAGCTTGGCGTAGATATCGATGCACTCCTCGTTTCACAGCCAGATACCGGCGAACAGGCTCTCGAGATCATGGATATGTTGATCCGCTCGGGCGCTCTCGATCTCGTTGTAGTCGACTCTGTTGCAGCTCTTGTTCCTCGCGCAGAAATCGAAGGCGAGATGGGCGACTCACATATGGGTCTACAGGCACGTCTTATGTCACAGGCGCTTCGTAAGATCACCGGTGCACTTCACCAATCAAAGACAACAGCAATCTTTATCAACCAGCTCCGCGAAAAGATCGGTGTCTTCTTCGGTTCCCCTGAAACTACAACAGGTGGAAAGGCGCTCAAGTTCTACGCATCTGTTCGCCTCGATATCCGTCGCATCGAAACACTGAAGGACGGAACCGAATCTGTCGGTAACCGCACACGCGTCAAGGTTGTTAAGAACAAGATGGCGCCACCATTTAAGCAGGCAGAGTTCGACATCATCTACGGCGTTGGAATCTCTCGCGAAGGTTCACTTCTCGATATGGGCGTCGAGCTCGGTATCGTTAAGAAATCTGGCGCTTGGTATACCTACGAAGCTGATCAACTCGGCCAAGGTAAGGAAAATTCACGCGCATTCCTCATCGACAATCCAGATCTCGCCAATGAGATCGAATCTAAGATCCGCGCAAGCTTCGTACCTGTCGAGGTAGATGCAGCGTTGATCGCAGAGATCGATGAAGCAGCAGCAGAGGTTGATTTCTAATTTCACTGCAATTTGCAAAGGTCGAACGTGGTGAGGGCTCCGACCCTTACGAAGTAGCCCACACAATTGCACTCAATGCACTTGTGGCTAGGGCGAAAAGTAAGGGCGAGCTTCTCGCTCACCTTAAGACCCGTGGCGTAGAAGATGATGTGGCGCAAGCTGTCATCTTCCGTCTCCAAGAGACCGGCCTCGTTAACGATCGTGAATTCGCATCCGCTTGGGCAACATCACGCCATTCACATAAGAAGTTATCGAAGCGAATCATCGCCGGCGAACTTCGCCAGAAGGGCGTTACTCAAGAGCAGATTGATGAAGCGCTCGATGGCATCGACGATGAATCCGAATACCGAGTGGCATTTGATTTAGGTTTTAAGAAGTACAACACGATGTCACGACTAGAACCGGATGTGCAGATTCGTCGTATTCAATCGCTCTTGGCGCGTAAGGGATTTAACTTCACAATCATCACTCGAGTTCTTCGCGAACTCGATCTTGCAGGTAACTAACTACTTACCCTGCTTTAAGTGCTCTGTAAGGCGCTCTGCAGTTGCTACAACGGCTGCTGCATGCAATCGACCAGGTTGACGTCCTAAACGCTCAATAGGTCCGCTAATTGAAACTGCGGCGATAACTTTTCCATTGGGACCGCGCACGGGAGCTGAAACGGAAGCAACGCCTGCTTCACGTTCGCCAACAGATTGAGCCCAACCACGACGACGATCTGCAGCCAAGTGCGCTGCGGTGTAACGCGCATTCTTAAGTCCGCGATGAATCTTCTCCGAGTCTTCCCATGCCATCAAAATTTGTGCAGCAGATCCTGCCTGCATCGTAAGAGATGCACCAACAGGAACAGAGTCGCGCAGACCTGAAAGACGTTCAGCAACCGCGACGCAGATACGAATATCTCCTTGGCGGCGATACAACTGCGCGGATTCGCCTGTCGCATCGCGCAAAGCTGCTAACGCTGGGGCAGCGGCTGCAATAAGGCGATCTTCACCTGCAGCAGCTGCGAGTTCGGCAGAGCGAGGACCCAAAATAAAGCGGCCATTGAGATCACGGGCAACGAGACGGTGGAATTCGAGCGCTACCGCTAGGCGGTGAGCAGTAGGGCGGGCAATACCAGTCGCGGCAACAAGCTCTGCCAGCGAGTGAGGCCCTGATTCGAGCGTTGCCAAAATGCCCACGGCTTTGTCTAGGACGCCGACTCCGCTATTCTTCTTATCCACGGATTGATATTAGCATCCCACTAGTTGAGATGCAAAATATACGAGTTCTAAAGGAGCACACCAGCTGATGGGTAAGACGCTAGCCGAGAAGATTTGGGATGACCACATCGTTCGACAGGCCGAAGGAGAGCCAGATCTTCTTTACATCGATCTACAACTTGTACACGAAGTAACAAGTGCGCAGGCATTCGATGGATTGCGTCTTGCAGGTCGCAAGGTTCGTCGCCCTGACTTAACAATTGCAACTGAAGATCACAACACACCAACGCTTGATATCTTGAAGCCGATTGCTGATCCTGTCTCAAAGCTCCAGATCGACACACTTCGTAATAACGCTAAAGAGTTCGGCGTTCGCATCCACTCATTGGGAGATGCTGACCAAGGCGTTGTGCACGTTGTTGGACCACAGCTTGGAATCACGCAGCCTGGTATGACAATTGTCTGCGGAGATTCACATACATCTACACACGGCGCATTTGGCGCAATCGCATTTGGTATCGGAACTTCTGAAGTTGAACACGTTCTTGCTACTCAGACACTTCCATCACGTCGTCCAAAGACAATGGCGATTAATGTTGAAGGATCATTGAAGCCAGGCGTTACTGCAAAGGACATCATCCTTGCCATCATCGCTCAAATCGGTACTGGTGGGGGACAGGGCTACATCATTGAATATCGCGGTTCAGCAATTCGCGAACTTTCGATGGAAGGCCGCATGACTGTCTGCAACATGTCTATCGAAGCTGGCGCACGTGCAGGACTTATCGCACCTGACCAGAAGACTTTTGATTACATCAAGGGCAAGCCACATGCACCTGAAGATTTCGCAGCAGCGCAAAGCTATTGGGAGACGCTCTTTACAGATGCTGATGCCAAGTTCGATGTAGAAATCAACCTTGATGCAAACACGCTCGAGCCATTTGTTACATGGGGAACTAACCCAGGACAGGGCTTGCCACTGAATGCATCTGTTCCAAATCCTGCAGAAATCAAGGATTCAGAAGAACGTGGTGCAGCAGAGCGCGCACTTGAGTACATGGGACTTACTGCTGGAACACCTCTGAAGAAGATAGCTATTGACACTGTTTTCTTGGGTTCATGCACTAACGGTCGCATCGAAGATCTTCGCGCAGCAGCTTCGGTTATTGAAGGCAAGAAGATTGCACCGAAACTTCGCATGCTTGTAGTGCCTGGTTCAGAGCGCGTCCGTCAGCAAGCGATGAAAGAAGGCCTCGATAAGGTCTTCATCGACTTCGGCGCAGAATGGCGTAATGCTGGATGCTCTATGTGTCTTGGTATGAACCCAGACCAACTTGCAGTGGGCGAACGTTCTGCATCGACATCAAACCGTAACTTCGAAGGTCGCCAAGGAAAGGGTGGACGGACACACCTCGTCAGCCCGCTCGTTGCAGCAGCAACAGCTATCCGCGGAACACTTTCATCACCGGCAGATTTGTAAGAGAGGTATATGACAATGGAAAAATTTATTAAGCACACAGGCACCGGAGTTCCTCTTCGTCGCAGCAATGTTGATACCGACCAGATCATTCCTGCCGTTTATCTCAAGCGCGTTACCCGTAGCGGCTTCGAAGATGGACTCTTTTCAGCATGGCGCAACGATCCTGAATTCGTTCTCAACAAGGATGAGTACAAGAGCGGAACAGTTCTTGTTGCAGGACCTGAATTCGGAACCGGTTCTTCTCGCGAGCACGCAGTCTGGGCACTTCAGAACTATGGCTTCAAGGTAGTTATCTCAAGCCGCTTTGCAGACATCTTCCGCGGCAACTCACTCAAGGGTGGGCTTCTTACAGTGATTCTGCCTCAGGAATCTGTCGAAGCTATCTGGCAGGCGATTGAAGCAACGCCAAGCACTGAAATCACCGTAGATCTGGACTCTCGTACAGTTTCTTACAACGATGTCACCGTCCCATTCGAACTCGACGATTACACCCGTTGGCGTTTGATGGAAGGTCTCGATGACATCGGATTAACCTTGAAACATACTGATTCCATCGATGATTTCGAGGCAAAACGTCCTTCGTACAAGCCAACGACACTTCCTATCCGCATTTAACTGCCGAAAAATGAGCGTAAATCGCTGATTTTCCTGGTGGGGTGAGTGGAATGTGTAAAAGTCTCAACTTCAGAATGAGAGTTTTTTACGCATAAAAAGTGAAATTTTCGTAAAATATTTACTTGCGACACGCACGCGTCAATAACGCTCTCACCCTACAAATAGGTTTAGGTTTTACGCAGTTAAGCAAAAGCTTAATTATTTACGCGTAAAACTTAGGGGAAATCAATGAATAAGGCCCAGTTCATCGCTGCGTTGGCCCCACACTTCAACGGCAGCAAGAAAGAAGCAGCTCACGCTGTAGATATCGTTTTCGACACAATCGTTCGCAACATGTCAGCTGGAAACGATGTCATGATCAACGACTTCGGTAAGTTCAAGAAGGTTGACCGCAAGGCACGTATGGGACGTAACCCATTCACAGGCGAGACAATCAAGATCAAGGCTTCAAAGAAGGCACGCTTCCTCCCTGCAAAGGCACTCAAGGAAGTTATTGCTGGCGATCGCAAGCTCGGCCCAGCACCAAAGCCAGAAGTAAAGGCTGCTCCAAAGGCTGCTGCAAAGCCAGCTGCAAAGAAGGCAGCTAAGAAGGCTCCAGCAAAGAAGAAGTCAGCTGCTAAGAAGGTTGCTAAGAAGGCTCCAGCAAAGAAGAAGCCAGCAGCTAAGAAGGTTGTAAAGAAGACAGCTAAGAAGAAGAAGTAATTCTTTCTCTTACATAAAATCTAAAAACTGAGGTCGCACAATGTGCGGCCTCAGTTTTTTTATGGTTAGGATTTCAACTATGGCGCAGTTAAAGGTTCGATATGCACCCCCACGTGGTTATCCGCTGGGCACGAACCTCACCTTTAAAATATGTGCAAATCTCATCATCCCGATCTTTAATCTCTTTATGAGCCGCGATTGGAAGGGCGCTGAAAATATCCCTTCCAAGGGTCGCGTCATTGTGGCAAGTAATCACATGTCATATCTCGACGTACTCGTCTTTACGCACTTTCTCTTTCGCAATGGTCGTGCACCGCGTTACTTAGGCAAGGCAGGCGTCTTTAAAGTTCCTGTCATTGGCAAGATTCTTCTTGCCGCCGGACAAGTTCCGGTCGAACGTGAATCAGCAGATGCCAAGAAAGCTGTAGATCACGCCAAAATCATTCTTGAACAAGGTCATATGTTGGGTGTTTATCCCGAAGGAACGCTTACTCGTGATCCCGAAATGTGGCCCATGATTGCAAAGACGGGTTGTGCTCGCCTCGCACTACAAACAGATACTCCTGTAATTCCCATTGCGCAGTGGGGTTCTCAACTCGTAGTTCCAAATTACACAACAAAACTCAATCTCTTCCCACGTAAGACCATCATCATCCGCGCGGGCAAGCCGGTTGATCTTTCCAAGTGGAAAGGTAAAGGCGATGACCCTCAGGCGCTTATCGAAGCAACTGCTGCAATCATGCGCGCAATTACTGACTTACTCGAAGAGATTCGTGGAGAGAAGCGCCCTGAAGTAATCTTTGACCCTCACACATCAGATTTACCACGCACGGGAAACTTCAAGAAGAAGCGAGCATGAGCAAAGTAACGGTATTCGGAGCAGGCGCTTGGGGTTCAACCATGGCGCAGGTCTTAAGTGATGCCGGAAATGAAGTTCTCTTATGGGGCAGAAGCGAAGGCGTCATCGCTGAAATCAATATCTCGCATACGAATGCCAAATACCTTGGGGCCCACACCCTTCCTCATGCACTTGCAGCCACTACTGATCTTCACAAAGCCTTCGACTTTTCAGATATTTATGTATTAGCAATCCCTGCTCAACAACTTCGCACAACGTTGCAAGAGTGGAAGCCCTTCTTTAAGCCGAGCTCAACCATCGTGAGTACGCTCAAAGGTATTGAAATCAGCACTCAGATGCGTATGACTGAGGTTATTGAAGATGTTCTCGGAAGTCACAAGATTGCCATCATTACAGGACCGAACTTGGCTGACGAACTGGTACTGCGACAACCAGCTGGCGCAGTCGCTGCCGCTCATTCAATGGAACTAGCTGAAATGATTCGAGATTTATTCCGTACTCCGTATTACCGCGTATACACATCAGTCGACGTCATGGGATGCGAACTATCAGGAGCTATCAAGAGCGTTATAGCACTGGCTGTTGGCATCTCCATCGGAATGGGATTCGGCGAAAATACTCAAGCGATGCTGATTACTCGAGGACTTAATGAAGTTGCTCGACTCTGTGCAGCGCATGGTTCTGATCCGTTATCTGCAGCAGGTCTTGCTGGAATGGGAGATCTCGTCGCAAGCTGTGGTTCTCCGTTATCTCGCAATCGCACATTTGGTGAAGTTGTAGGGCGAACTGGTTCGATGGCTAAGGCCCGTGAGGAAGTAGCAAAGACTGTCGAAGGTGTTGCTTCAGCTGGAGCAGTTGTTGAAATTGCGCACCGCGTAGGCGTTGAAGTTCCTGTCATTGAGGCGGTGGGCGAAATTGTTAGTGAGCAGTTGTCGCCTGAGGCTGCACTACAGAAACTCATGGAGATCACCACTAAGGCAGAAAACTTCATTCGATGAAGCGCGTTGCAATTTTATGTGGCGGACCAGGTAGCGAACACGAGATTTCATGTCTTTCTGCCGGTGGCGTACTTTCAGCTATCGATCGCTCTGAATTTGAACCCATCCTGATTGGCATCACACGTGAAGGTACGTGGCTGGCTTTACCTTTGGATTACTCATTGGCCATTGATGGCAAGACTCTTCCATCTATTGCAGGAAATTTCCCAGGAGTAGCTCGAGTAGATCGCGGACTATCCGTAGACGGCAATCTACTATCCATTGATGTGATTTTTCCGGTTCTGCACGGTACTTACGGAGAAGACGGGCAACTCCAAAGTGATCTCGACCAAATTGGAATTCCATATGTGGGTAGCGGTGCCGTCGCTTCTGAACTTGCCATGGATAAGGCTGAGGCAAAAACTTTCTTTGCAAAAGCAGGCATCGCGATTGCTCCAGGAATTACTGTCACTGAATCACAGTGGAAGCGTGACTCTGAAGCAGTTACAGAATCTATTTCGAACTTCGGGATGCCGCTCTTCGTAAAGGCTTCTCGAGGAGGCTCTAGCCGCGGGACGGTTAAAGTTAAAGAATTAAGTTCATTTGCAGCTGCCATGGAGGAAGCGCTCTCATTCGATTCTAAAGTACTGGTTGAAAGTGCTATCAATGGAGCTGAAGTCGAATGCGCAGTTCTAGAAATTGATGGCAATCCACAGGCATCCATTCCCGGAAAAGTTTGGATTGATTCACGGTACGAGTTCTACGATTTTCAAGCCAAGTATCTCGACGGCGCAACGCGCATAGATATTCCTGCTCCATTTAGTGATGAAATTATTGAACAGATCCGAAGTTACGCACTCATCGCATTTAAGGCGATTGGAGCAAAGGGATTAGCGCGAGTTGATTTCTTTGTGACCAACAGCGGTGAAATCATTATTAACGAAATTAATACCATGCCAGGTTTTACTAGAACTTCGGCCTATCCAAAGATGTGGCAGGCAACAGGAATTGGGTACTCAGAGGTAATTACAAACCTGTTGAAAAGCGCGTTGCCGAATTAATTAGTACTAGCTTAATTAGTCACGGGGCAAGTAAGCGTGCGAGTGATGCCAGGCACTGCTTGAACTTTAGTCAAAATTGCACGGCCAAACTCTTCCATAGATGGAGCTTCGGCGCGCATGATCACATCGTAAGGACCGGTTACACCTTCAGCGAGTGAGACTCCAGCGATCGACTTAATTGCAGCCGCAACTGATGAGGCCTTGCCGACTTCTGTCTGAATCAAGATGTAAGCCTGTACTGACATGTGAGTTCCTTCTTTCAACCGATGACTTCGCCCTAACGCTATCTCATGTCCTAGTCTTGTGGCTATGGCATTTACTGAGCGCGAGGTTATCGCTGTCTTGCAGGAGATATTCGCGACCACAGACTCTCGGCTTAAAGTCGGAATCGGCGATGATGCCGCGGTCGTTGCCACGAATGCACAATCCATTATCACTTCGGATATGGCAGTTGAAGATGTGCACTTTAAGCTTGAGTGGTCTTCACCGTTCGATATCGGGCGCAAGATAACGGCTGCCAATGTGGCCGACATTCTTTCTATGGGCGGAAAGTGTGATTTCCTCACCGCATCGGTTGCGCTTACCGGCGGGGAAACATTGCAGTGGATTGAAAGCCTTGCTCGAGGGATGAAACATGAGGCAGATCTTGCAGGTGCTCTGATTGTTGGTGGCGATATTGCTCGTGGCCCCAAAGTTGTCATCTCTATGACCGCTGTTGGAAATTCGCCTTCGCCCATCTTGCGATCAGGTGCAAAGATCGGAGACGGTATTTATCTCTCATCTCTCACGGGTTGGTCTGCAGCTGGGCTTGAGCTGCTTACTCGGGAGATTTCAATTAATAGCGCAACTGCTGAGAAAGCTCTCTCAGAATTTTCCGCTCCAACCTTGGATTACTCAATTGATTTCTTGGGCGCTACAGCGATGGCTGATGTCAGCGACTCGGTGCTTGTTCAAGCCGAACAGATTGCAGATGCATCCGGTGTTCAGCTAGCACTGAATCAAGATTTGATTGCGGCGGCTCCAGAATTTAAAGAGCTTTCAGAGCTCGCAACTGAACTCAGTGCTG